>NZ_CP108006.1:4517500-4839714 GCF_036127095.1 Streptomyces sp. NBC_00335 | reverse complement strand
CGCGCGCTCCAGGATGTACGGGATCCAGCCGATCTGGCCCTCCGCGTACATGATCTTGAGGTTCGGGAAGCGCTCGAACTTGCCGCTCATCAGCCAGTCCACCATCGAGAAGCAGCAGTTGGCGAAGGTGATGGTGGAGCCGACGGCCGGCGGGGCGTCCGCCGAGGTGGAGGGCATGCGCGAGGAGGAGCCGATGTGCATCGCGATGACCGTGCCGGTCTCGTTGCACGCCTCCAGGAAGGGGTCCCACTCGTCCGTGTGGATGGAGGGGAGCCCGAGGTGGGGCGGGATCTCGGAGAAGGCGACCGCGCGGACCCCGCGGGCCGCGTTGCGGCGGACTTCGGCGGCGGCGAGGCGGGCGTCCCAGAGCGGGATGAGGGTGAGCGGGATGAGGCGGCCGTGCGCCTCGGGGCCGCACCACTCCTCCACCATCCAGTCGTTGTACGCGCGCACGCCGAGCAGACCGAGCTCGCGGTCCTTGGCCTCGGTGAAGGTCTGGCCGCAGAAGCGCGGGAAGGTCGGGAAGCAGAGGGCGGACTGGACGTGGTTGACGTCCATGTCGGCGAGCCGGTCGGGAACCGAGAAGGAGCCCGGGCGCATCTGCTCGTACGTGATGACTTCGAGCTTGATCTCGTCGCGGCTGTAGCCGACGGCCGTGTCGAGGCGGGTGAGGGGTCGGTGCAGGTCCTCGTACACCCACCAGTCGCCTATCGGTCCGTCGTCGCCCTTGGCCCCCATCACGGGGGCGAACTTGCCCCCGAGGAAGGTCATTTCCTTCAAGGGGGCGCGGACGACGCGGGGGCCGACGTCGTGGTACTTGGACGGGAGCCGGTCCCGCCAGACGTTGGGGGGCTCAACCGTGTGGTCGTCCACCGAGATGATCTTCGGGAAGGTCTCCATGCCCTCACGGTAGCGTCAATCTGACGAACCGTCAGCTAGTTGGGCGTGGCGGGATGCGGGATCCGCGGGGACCGGGGCCCGGATCCGTAAGGACTGGGTCCGTTACGGACTGACGTGTACGCGCAACACAGGGCAGACTGGCCCTTACACCTATGGAAGGCAGGGGGGAGACCAGATGGACGGCACACCGGCCATCCCGCACCAGCGGAACCACCCCGAGTCCGGTGACACCGCCATTGCCGCAGCCGCGGAACCCGGAGTCGAAGCAGCGCCCGCCGCGGAACCCGGGACCCGAGCCACCACCGCCACCGGGACCCCGCCGACACCCTCCGCCGCCGCTGCCTCCGCCGCCGGAGGCAACCGGTTCTCCGTGCTCGGACCCATCCGCGCCTGGCGCGGCGGCGAGGCCCTGAGCTCCGGGACCCCGCAGCAGCGGGCCCTGCTCGCCGTGCTCCTGCTCCGCGACGGCCGCACCGTGACCGCGCCCGAGCTCATCGACGCCATCTGGGGCGAGGACCCGCCGCAGCAGGCCCTCGCGACCATCCGTACGTACGCCTCGCGCCTGCGCAAGATCCTCGAACCGGGGCTCCTCGTCAGCGAGTCCGGCGGCTACGCGATCCGCCTGCCCCACCCCGAGGCCCTGGACCTCGGCATCGCCCGGGCCCTCGCCGCCGACGCCGAGGCCGCGCGCGCCGGAAGCACCGCCGCAGGCACCAGCGCCACCACCGGCACCGGCACCAGCGCCGGGAAGAGCGACGCCACCCCCGCCGGCAAGGGCGACCGCGCGCTCGCCCGTACCCTGCTGGCCCGCGCCCTGGACGTATGGGACGGCGAACCGCTGGCCGGCGTACCCGGGCCGCACGCCGACACCGAACGCACCCGGCTCGCCGAGTGGCGCCTCCAGCTGCTGGAGAGCCGCCTCGACCTGGACCTGGAGCTCGGCCACCACGCCGAGGCCGTCTCCGAACTCACCGCGCTCACCGCCGCCCACCCGCTGCGGGAGCGGCTGCGCGAGCTGCTGATGCTCGCCCTCTACCGCAGCGGCCGCCAGGCCGAGGCCCTCGCCGTGTACGCCGACACCCGCCGGCTCCTCGCCGACGAACTCGGCGTCGACCCGCGCCCCGAACTCGCCGAGCTCCAGCGGCGCATCCTGCGGGCCGACTCCGAGCTGGCCCGCGCCGAAGACCCGGCACCGGCCGCAGCGCCCGTACACGTGAGACCCGCCCAATTGCCCGCCACCGTCTCCGACTTCACCGGCCGCACCAGCTTCGTCCGGGACCTCGGCCAGATCCTCACGGGCGCCGAGGGCCAGGTGATGGCGGTGTCCGCCCTCGCCGGCATCGGCGGCGTCGGCAAGACCACCCTCGCCGTGCACGTCGCGCACGCCGCCCGCCCGCACTTCCCCGACGGGCAGCTGTACGTCGACCTCCAGGGCACCGAGGCCCGCCCCGCCGAGCCCGAAGCCGTCCTCGGTTCCTTCCTGCGCGCGCTGGGCACCCCCGACACCTCCATCCCCGACTCCCCCGCCGAACGGGCCGCGCTCTACCGCTCCACGCTCGACGGTCGCCGCGTCCTGGTCCTCCTCGACAACGCCCGCGACGCGGCCCAGGTCCGCCCGCTGCTCCCGGGCACCGCGGGCTGCGCCGCCCTCGTCACCAGCCGGGTCCGGATGGCCGGCCTGGCCGGCGCGCACCTCGTCGACCTCGACGTGATGAGCCCCGACGAGGCGCTCCAGCTGTTCACCCGGATCGTGGGGGCCGAGCGGGTCGGCGCCGAGCGCCAGGCCGCCCTCGACGTGGTCGGCGCCTGCGGGTTCCTGCCGCTGGCCATCCGCATCGCCGCCTCCCGGCTCGCCGCCCGCCGCACCTGGACCGTGTCCGTGCTCGCCGCGAAGCTCGCCGACGAGCGCCGCCGCCTGGACGAGCTCCAGGCCGGCGACCTCGCCGTCAAGGCCACCTTCGAGCTGGGCTACGGGCAGCTGGAGCCCGCGCAGCAGCGCGCGTTCCGCCTGCTGGGGCTGCCCGACGGGCCGGACATCTCCCTCGCGGCGGCAGCCGCCGTACTCGACCGGCCGGAGCACGACACCGAGGACCTGCTCGAAGCCTTAGTGGACTGCTCCCTCCTCGAATCGGCCGCGCCCGGCCGCTACCGCTTCCACGACCTCGTACGCCTCTACGCGCGTGCCTGCGCCGAGCGCGACGAGCAGCCGCCGAGCGCGCGCGACGCCGCCCTCGACCGGCTGCTGGACTTCTACCTGGCCACCGCCGCCGGGGTGTACGGCCTGGAGCGGCCCGGCGACCGGCTCGTGGCCCACCTGTCGGCCACCCGCCACCCCGGCCTGGTCTTCACCGAGCCGCATTCCGCCCAGGACTGGCTGTACGCCGAAGCCGACCCGCTGCTGGCGTGCGTACGGCAGGCCTCCGTACGCACGACCGGGCGCGAGGACCTGCTGCGCCGGGCCGTGGACCTGCTGTGGGCGGCCAAGGACCTCGCCGAGTCGGGTGCCAACTCCAAGCAGTACGAGTCGGCCGCGACGGCGCTGCGCGACGCGGCAGAGGCCGCGAAGGACCCGTACGCCGAGGGGCGCGCCCGCACCACGCTCACCAACACCCACCTGGTCGCGGGGCGGTTCGCCGAGGCAGATGCCGAGGCCAGCCGCGCCATGGTGCTCGCCCGCACCGCCGGGGATCTGCTGCCCAGCTGCTGGGCGCCCAACGACCGGGGCATCATCGCCATCTACGAGGGCCGCTACGACGACGGCGAGCGGTACCTGCTGGAGGCCATCGCGAACTTCCGCGCCGACGCCAACCACGTCGGCGAGGCCAGCGCCCTGTGCAACCTCTCCCGCATCCACGTGGAGCAGGGCCGGCTCGCCAGCGCCATAGAGCTCGCCGAGCAGGGCATCGCCATCTACGACCGGATGGGGCTCACCCTGCGCCTGGCCAACGGCCGTTACGCGCTGGGCATCGCCCTCACGAAGGCCGAGCGGCTCTCGGAGGCGCACTCCCAGCTCACCGACGCGCTCGCCCTGTTCCACGAGAACCGGCAGCCCTTGTGGGAGGGCGTGACGCACTTCCGGCTCGCCATGGTCCACCTCGCGGCGCGCCGGCCCACGCTGGCCGCCTCGCACGCCGAACAGGCCATCGCCCTGCGGGGGATCGGCGGCGAGTGGAATCGCGCCAGGGTGCTGACCGTGCTCGGCAGGGCGCTGCGCCAGCTGGGGCAGCGCGACCGGGCGCGGGTGTGCTGGCGGGACGCCGAGGTGGTGTTCACGCAGCTGGGGTCGCCGGAACTGGCCGAGGTGCGGGCGCTGCTGGCGGCGGAGATCGCCGCCTGAGGCGCAGGCCGGGGACGCTGAACGAGGCGTTCATCGTTCGTTTATCGCCATCCACCAGGATGGGGTTCATCGACTCGACGTGTCGGGGGGCACCAGGGTCGTCTGCAAGACCACCCGTTCGGCGATCCGCGGGGGAATTGCCGAACGGGTCCTACCCACCATCAGGAGATCCGATGACGACGAACGAGAACGTCCTGCCGGCCGACGGCGACATCACACCGCTCGACACCCAGCCTTCGGATGTCGACATCACACCGATGGACAACCACGCTGCGGGCGAGCCGATCAAGCCTCTCAAGCCGCTCGACAACCACGCCGCGGGCGAGGACATCGTGACGATGGACAACCACGCGGCCGGTGGCGGCCTGTAGGTGGGGGCGTAGGCCTCACAGACACGTACGGCCCGGAACCACGGGGGAAACGGGGGATCCGGGCCGTACCGCAGTACGTACCACGGGGGCCGCTGGCCACGGGGGACCAGCGGGGTGCACGGGGGGAACGGCGGCCGCGGTGGCCAGGAGGGGGACCACCGCGGCCGCCGTACGTGCGCGTGCGGTGGGGCCCGGGGCCGGGTGGAGTGCTCAGCCCCCGAGCTGCAGCAGCCGCTGCACGCCCCGCGCGGCCTGGAGCAGCGCCGGCGAGAACCGCTCCAGCTCCGCCCGCGTGCCCAGGAGGGCGGCGGCGGTCAGACCGACCCCGCCCACCGGCACGCCGGCGCGGTCGAAGACCGGCGCTCCCAGGCAGCGGACCGCGGGCTCGTACTCCTCGTCGGCGACGGCGTAGCCGCGCTCCCGGACCGTACGCAGTTCGGCCGCGAGGCCCTCCCGGTCGGTGAGGGTCCGCCGGGTCAGGGCGGGCATCCCGGTGGCCCGCAGGATGTCCTCGGCCTCCTCGGGCGGCAGGTGCGCGAGGACGGCCTTGCCGATCGCGGTGGCGTGCAGGGGGATGCGCGCGCCGACGCGCGAGGAGGCCCGGCAGGACCGGCCGCTCTCGATCGTGCGGATGTACGTGAGCGCGTTGCCGCTGCGCAGTGCCAGGTGGACGGACTGCCCGGTGCACTTCTGGAGGAATTCGAGCAGCGCGCCGATGCCCTCGGGCCGCTCGGTGGAGATCTCGGCGGCCAGGGTGCGCAGCCGCAGGCCCAGCCCGTAGCTGCCCTCGCCGTCGGTGACGGCGTAGCCCTGCTCGACGAGGGAGACCAGGATCCGGTACGTACTGGACTTGGGCACCCCGGCGGCGGCCGACAGCTCCGCGAGCCGGTGCGGGCCGCCGAACGCGGTCAGCGCCTCGGTGACCCGCAGGGTCTTCTCCAGGGCGCTGGTGCTGCCGGCGCTGGTGCTGCCGACGCTGCCGCTGCCGCTGCCTGTCGTGGAGCTCCGGCCGACGCCTTGTGGCGCGCCCTGAACCGGCACCTCATTTCGTATGGCATCGACCACGGAATCCCCAAGAATTGGCAAAGCGTTTCGATTCACCCTACGGCATGGGATGCCCGTTTTGCCCCGGGCCGAAGGGCCTGAAATGCCGTCCGCCGGCGCCCTCGCTCCCTAGGCTGTCCGTGTGTTCACCTCCCAGGGCCCGACCCTCCGCGAACTGGCCGTACAGGCCCTGTCCTCCATCGAGCGGGGCTACGACCTGCTGGCCCCGAAGTTCGACCAGACCCCCTTCCGCACCCCCGACCGCATGCTCGACGCGGTCGAGGAGACGCTCGCCCGCCACGAGGGCCCCTTCGACACCGGACTCGACGTGTGCTGCGGTACGGGCGCGGGCCTCGGCATGCTGCGCCGGCTGTGCCGGGGGCGGGTGACCGGAGTGGACCTGAGCTCGGGCATGCTCGCCGAGGCCGGGCTCGCCCACCCCGAGGAACGGGTCGACCTCCTACGGGGCGACGCGCGGGCCCTGCCCGCCGCGCTCGGGGACTCGTACGACCTGGCGGTCAGCTTCGGCGCCTTCGGCCACTTCCTCCCGGCCGAACGCCCCGCCGTCTTCTCCGGGGTCTACGGGGCCCTGCGCCCCGGCGGCGTCTTCGCCTTCCCGATCGGCGCCCCGATCCCGCCGAGCCGCCCGGCGTGGTGGGCCCTGTCCGGCTTCGACGCGGCGATGCGGGTGCGCAATGCCGTCTGGCGCCCGCCGTTCGTCATGTACTACCGCACCTTCCCGCTGGGCGGCGTACGCACCGACCTGCGCGCGGCCGGCTTCACGGTGGAGACGCTCCCCCTGGACCACTTCGGCCGCAGGCCGGACGGGACGCCGAGCTGGCGCCTGGTGCTGGCGCGCCGCGAGGCCTGATCCCCGGCCCGCCCGCCGGGTCATTTCTCCGGCAGGCGGCCGATGTCGGACACGGGGCCGAGGTGGCCGAGCTTGTCGGGGTTGGACACGGTGTGGACCGCCCGGACCACGCCGTCGACGATGTCGAGCTCGACCACACTGGCCACCCGCCCCTCGGCGTCGACGATGAGGGCGCCCGGCCTGCCGTTGATCACGGCGGGGCGCAGGGAGGCGCCGAGGGAGCGGAGCCGGCGGAGTCCGCCGATGAGCAGCTGTCCGACGCGGTGCGGCTCGCGCACCGACTTCGCGACGGCCCTGGCCTTGCCGCCACCATCCCCGTGGTAGACGACGTCGGGCGCGAGCATGTCGAGCAGGGCGTCCATCTCGCCGCCCGCCGCGGCCTCGAAGAACGTACGGGCGAGCTCCTCGCCCTCCGCCCGCCGGGCCGCGGGCGGCGCGGTGTCGGCCGTCCGCCCTCCGGCGGCGATGCGCTTCCTGGCGCGGGCGAAGATCTGCCGGCAGTTCGCCTCGGACTTGCCGGTGGTGCGGGCCACCTCCGGGTACGCGTACCCGAACACCTCGCGCAGCATGAACACCGCGCGCTCCACCGGGGACAGGGCCTCCAGCAGGACGAGGAAGGCCATCGACAGGGAGTCGGCCAGTTCGGCGTGCTCGGCCGGCCCCGGGTGCTCGCCGGACACGACGACGGGCTCGGGCAGCCACTCCCCCACGTACGTCTCCCGGCGCACTCGCGCCGAAGTCAGGTGGTTGATCCCGAGCCGCGTCACCGACGTGGTCAGGTACGCCTTCGGGGCGGCTATCTCGGTCCCGGCCCGATGGGCTTTGGCGAGCCCGAGGAACGCGTCCTGGACGATGTCCTCCGCGTCACCCACCGACCCGGTCATCCCGTAGGCGATGGAGAACAGCAGCGGCCGGTAGGCCACCGCACCCACTCCATCCACTCCATCCACTGCACCCGCCGCACCCGTTGATCCCTGCACGAGAACCCTCCCCCGATTCGCTGCGCGCCGTCCCGCAGGTTATCCGAGGACACCCGGCTCACCGATCATGAAAGTCCTCCGTGACCCGGGTCACATCCGGCATCTGTCACAGCAGGGAGGGGTGCCGTGTCTTAGAGGGAGAACAACGAGGAACACACACCGAACGACCGCTCACAGCAAAGGAATCCACCATGACCGCTCGCCTGAACCTCTTCGCCGACCCGGTCTCCGTCAAGGCGTGGAAGCACATCATCGCCGCGAGCAAGGCCCTCGGGGAGTCGACCCTGCCGGCCGCGACCCGCGAGCTGGTGATGCTCCGCGCCAGCCAGATCAACGGCTGCGCCGGGTGCATCGACATGCACACCAAGGACGCCGCCGCGGCCGGCGAGACCGCGGTACGCCTCCACCTGGTCGCGGCCTGGCGCGAGGCCACGGTGTACACCGACGCCGAGCGCGCGGCCCTGCTCCTGACCGAGGAGGCCACCCGCATCGCCGACGCGGCCGGCGGGGTCAGCGACGAGGTCTGGGCGAACGCCGCCAAGTACTTCGACGACGAGCAACTCGCCGCCCTGGTGACCCAGATCGCGCTCATCAACGCCTTCAACCGCGGCAACGTCATGGTCCAGACCCCGGCCGGCGACTACCAGCCCGGCAGCCTCCAGCACTGAGCCCCCGGTTCGCACGGCTCCGGCCCCCGAGCCGGAGCCGGCGCCCGGCTCCGCCCCTCCCACAAGGACCGAGTACTCCCATGAACATCGCACTCTGGATCGTCACCGGCCTGCTCGCCGTCGCCTACCTCCTGGGCGGCGCCTTCAAGGCGTTCACGCCGAAGGAGAAGATCGCCGCGAGCGGCGCCAGCGCGAAGTGGGTCGAGGACTTCACCGCCGGCGCGGTAAAGACCATCGGAGCCGTGGAGATGCTGGCCGCCCTAGCCCTGATCCTCCCGGCGGTCCTGAACACCGCCCCGATCCTGGTCCCCCTGGCCGCCCTCGGCCTGGTCCTCCTCATGCTGGGCGCCACCCTCACCCGCTACCGCCGCCACGAGCCGACGTACATGGCGGTGGACATCGCCTACGTCCTCTTGGCCGCCTTCGTGGCCTGGGGCCGCTTCGGCCCGGAATCCTTCACCGGCTGACCACCGACGACCCCGCCCGGCTCCTCGGCTTCCATGAATGTGTGCTCACCCGCATGACGGACGAACAACATGCACGCATCGCCCTCCCCACCAGGGCTCGTCGCGGTGCAGTCCGGGAGCTCGACCAATCGGCCGTCACCACTGCCCCCCGTCCAGCTCACCCAAAGAGCATCCATGCCGTTCGCTCTCACCGAGTCCACCAGAGCGAAGTGGTCACCGGAATCGTGATCGGCGAGCATGCAACGAAGGGTGCGCTCCGGCCGACAACCCGCCGGGATGAGGGGCAATGCCGCCGCCTCGTTCTGCCGTGACAGCGAATGCCGGCAGACACAACGCAAGCTCCTCACGAGGATGGTCGCAGCGATCGGGCCGACACCGTCTGACGCCCCCGGCATCGGCCGCATCCGCATGGCGGATATCGCCCCGGGTCGGACAGGATGCCCACCGGATCACCCTCGCGCACCACGTGTTCCTTCTCCCAGGTTCGCCCCGCGTCCCGCGATACCCGCACCGTCATCAAGACGCGCAGCACGCCACTGCTCAAGCCACTGCTCACAACTGATAGTCCTCTCAGATCGGTTGGGTTGTTGCCGGGCTGAACCGTCCGTTCCGCGTTCCAAGACCAGGCATGTACGGATGTTCCGTCGCTCGTCAGGGCGTTACCACCCCGTTTCCGGGACGTTTGGGACGGTTCGCAACTACCGTTCGTAACGTCCCAGGCGTCCCGTGGAGGCGAACTGTGAATCACGCTCTGCGTCGTGCGATGGCGAATGCCTAGATGACCGAAACGCAGCTCGCGGAGGCCTGCGGGGTGGATGCCAAGACGGTTGGCCGGTGGATCACCGACCCCAACCGAATCCCTCACGCCCGCCATCGATGGGCTGCCTGCGAGGCATTAGGCGAGGAGGAAACAGCCTTGTGGCCAAACGCCATCCGGTCTGCACTCACAAGCGGTCCGGACAAGGAAATAGTTCAAGTCTTCCCCTACCGGTCCGCCGCACCAGCAAGTTTGTGGCGCAGCCTGGTGACCAAGGCGCAGCGTGAGCTCGTCTTCGCCGGGTACACCAACTACTTTCTCTGGCTGGAGCAAGCCAGCCTTGCCGGTGCTCTGCGCCGCAAGGCGCAGGCCGGCTGCCGAGTGCGGTTCCTGATCGGGGACCCGAGCAGCCCGGTCACGGCGGCGCGGGAGGCCGAGGAGGACGTACCTCTCACGCTGTCCACGCGCATCGCGGTGACGTTGAACGAGTTGGCCAAGCTTCAGGACGCGGACGGCATCGAAGGGCGCTTCGAGACGGGGCACGTCAACCTGTCCGTCTTCCGCTTCGACGACGAGATGATCGTGACGCCGATCCTGGCCCGCCGGGTCGGGCACGACTCGCCGATGATGCACTTGCGACGCCGCCAGGCGGACGGCATGTTCGACCGGTTCTCCGCTCACGTCGAGGAGTTGTGGAGCCGGGGACGCGACATTCGGGAGGTGGGACGCGGTGCCCAGGCGTGACTACGAGGACGACCCCCGAGCCCCCAAGGCGAACAGTCTCGTCCCCGCGGCGTCGGCCGTGGTCGTGGATGAGGCCGGACGTGTGCTCCTGCAGCGCCGGAGCGACAACGGGATGTGGGCGCTGCCGGGCGGGAAGATGGAGGTGGGTGAGTCCCTCGCGGACTGCGCCGTCCGGGAGACGTTCGAGGAGACGGGCGTGAGGGTCGAGATCACCGGAATCGTCGGGACGTACAGCAACCCAGGCCACGTCTTCTCCTACGACGACGGCGAAGTGCGGCAGGAGTTCTCGATCTGCCTGCTCGCCCGGCCCACCGGGGGAAGTCTGCGCGTGTCGGACGAGTCGTACGAGGTGGCGTGGTTCGCACCGGAAGCCGTGGACGGCCTTCCGATGGTGGCGAGCATCCGCAAGCGTGTCGACGACTGGAGGGCCGGGCGCGGGCCCGCCGTTCGCTGACTCGTGGGGGTACCGCTCAGCGGGTCCTTGGTAGGCCGAAGGCCGACATGCGCTTCTCCTCGTAGGAGAGGAAGCCGAGGGAGCGGTAGAAGGCGTGGTTGCGCGGGCCTTCGGGGGTCGACTCGTGGTCGGTCGAGAGGAGGAAGAAGCGGCAGTGTGCGTACCGCTCCTTCAAGTGCTCGATGAGTTTGCGGCCTATGCCCTGCCGGTGGAACTCAGGGTTGACGAGCAAGTCCTGTACGTAGCAGACGCTTTCGTCGTCGGAGATCGTCCTGGCCAGCCCGAGGAGGGTGCCCGACTCGTCTCTGGCGGTGATGACCAGGTGCGAGTTCGCCAGCCCTCGGCAGAGCTTGTCGACGTCGCTGGTGTAACCCGCCCAGTCGACCGAGTCGTAGAGCTCGAACATCTCCCGGGGGTCGAATACGACCTCTTCCGCAATGACCGCCACGGTCCCACCTATTTCGAACGTGAGTACTGGGATGGGAATGTACCGGGTCGCGGTCGGCCGCGTCCCGGTGGGGCTCGATGCTTTTTTTGGGGAAGTACCGGGAGAAAGACCTCTCTCCAAACCCCTCCAGCCTCCCGCTCGGCTGCCTCTCACTCACACGGGTGAATCGGCCAACTGGGGTGGATTTCGCGGTGGTTGTCTGGCATATGCTCGCCCCGATAACTCAGGACATGAGACGGCCCCCGGCGGGACTGGAACCCCGACCGAGGGCCTGACCAACGAGGAAGTAGCGCTTCCCCCATGGCTTCAGTGCACTTTACCGCGCCCTCGCGCGCGACATACGGCGTTCGGCACGCCAACGTCCGGCTCACCGGGCGGTTCACCGTCGTGAGCAACGACCTCATCCAGCATCCCGAGATGTCGGTGGTCGCACGGATGTTGGGGGTCTTCATCCAGTCGGTGCCCTCCGGGACTCCCATCGGCATCAAGGACCTGGTCAAACGCCTTTCGATCGGGGAAACCGCGATCGCCAAGGGGCTGCGGGAACTGGCGCTGTTCGGGTACCTGGAGCGGACCCTGGAGAGACTGCCGGGTGGGCGGATCGCCACCCGTACGGTGTCCTACAACCATCCCCGGGCCGCGACCGTGGCGCGTTGCCGCGCCGAGCGCGCCCCCGCGGCTCCCGCCGACGCGGTGGTCCCCGCCGACGCGGTGGTCCCCTTGGTCGCGGTGGCCCCCTCGGTCGCGGTGGCCCCCTTGAGTGAGGCGCCGCCGCTTCCTCCGGTCAGCGCTCCGGTCAGTGCTCCCGTCGTACCGTCGCCGCTCCCCACGCCGCCGGAACCCGTACCGGAGCCCCCGCATCGCCAAGAGCCCGAAGCCGCGCCCGCGGCCGCCGACCGGCTGCCCGCGCCCCGGGACCCGGACAACCCCGGGCGGCATCGGCTCGCTTGTGAGGTGCTCGCGGAGTTGCGGCGGGTCGATCCGCGGTTGCTGCTCGGGGAGCGGGACGTCCGGTACCTCGCGGGTGGGGTCGAGGCCTGGCTGGAGCGCGGGGCCGGGGCGGAGGCCGTGGTGGCCGCGCTGGCGGCGAAGCTGCCGGAAGGGCTGCGCAATCCGGCCGGGCTCATCGCCCACCGGCTCACCGCCCAGTTGCCACCGCCGCTGGTGCCGCTGCGCCGCGCGCCGGCCTTCGTACTGCCGGATCCGTTCGTGAACTGCACGAAGTGCGAGCGCGCGTTTCGCAGTCCGACGCCCGGGACCTGCAAGGGCTGCAGCCCTTGAGTTGCAGCCCTCGGTCGGTCAGAGGTAGAGGTCGATCGTGAAGCGCCTCTCGCCCGGTGCGATCGTGTCGGCGTGGACCGAGCCACGAGCCCGGTCGTATTTCCCGGTGCCACCGGTGATCGCGTTGTCGAACGAGGGGCGAGGGCCCGGGTTGAGGATGCCGAAGTACATGCCCTGCACGGTGAGCTGGCCGCCCGGGAGGGTGTAGGTCACGATGCACTCCTCCGCTCCGCCACTGTCTCCCGGCACCGCTGCCCGGGTGAGGGTGCAGAAGCCGCCGGTTTCGCCGACCTTTTTGCCGTCCTGGTCATAGAGGTCCGAGCGGACGACGGTCCGGTCGCCCTGGGCGGCGGGGCCGCCGGGGTTGACGGGGAAGTTCGTCTGCTGCGTGAGCTTGCCGGTGAGTGTGAGGACCTGGTGCTTGCCCTTGTCACGGTCGGAATCGGTGTCCGACCCGACGGCGGACGTGGCAGAGGCGCAGGCGAGAAGGGCGACCAGCGCCGTGGCCGTGCCGAGACTGGCTGCTCTGATGGGGCGCATTGTGTGACTCCTGAGGTTGATGCTCATGGATGGTCAGACCACGCATTCATAACCTCGGCTTTGCCGCCGCCCCTGGCATCCCCGCGCGACCCACCGGCAGATCCGACCGATCGGACCAGCCCGGGACGGGCGCGCGGAAACGCCGGTCCATGGCGGCCCTGAGGGAACGGCTCAGCACGCGCACACGGGGTGGCCGGATCCGACAGAACCTCGTCATTGCGGCCATCACGGCGGGGCGAAATGATCAGCGCATGCCCGTACGGTCCGTACTGTCCGCCCCTCCCGCCCCTCCCGTCCCGCACCGAGTCGTCATCGTGGCCTTCCCCGGTACCGAGCTGCTGGACGTCACCGGACCGGCCGAGGTGTTCTCGGTCGCCACACGCGTCGCCGGTACCGCCCGCCCTGGCTATCTCGTTCAGATCGCCACCGCCGACGGCGGGCCGGTCGCCACCTCCAGTGGGGTCCGGCTGCTGGCGGACCTGGCCCTCGACGAGGTGCGCGGCCGCGTCGACACCCTGCTCGTGGCCGGTGCGGTCGACCTGGTGGGCGACCGGGTGGAGCCGGTGATCGACGGCGAGGTCACCGCCTGGCTGCGCGGAGCGGCCCCGCCGGCGCGCAGGACCGGGTCGATCTGCGCGGGCGCGCACCTGCTGGCCGCGGCGGGGCTGCTGGACGGGCTGTCCGCCACGACCCACTGGCTCACCGCCGCACGGCTGGCCGCCGACCATCCCCGGGTCACCGTGGATCCGGACCCGATCTTCATCCGGTCCGGGAGCGTGTGGACCTGCGCCGGTGTCACCTCGGGGCTGGACATGGCACTGGCGATGGTCGCCGAGGACCACGGCCAGGCCCTCGCCCTGGCCACCGCGCGCATGATGGTCATGTACGTCAAACGCTCGGGCGGGCAGAGCCAGTTCAGCGTTCCGCTCTCCGCCCCGGCCACGTCCGGCGACCGGATCGACGAGCTGCGCGTGTGGATCGCCGACCACCTCACCGAGGACCTCACCGCGGAGGCCCTGGCCGCACGGCTGCACCTGAGCGTGCGGCACTTCTCCCGGCTGTTCCGGCTGCGCACGAACGGCACGCCCGCCGCTTACGTCGAGTCCGCCCGGCTCGAAGCCGCCCGGCGGCTGCTGGAGGAGGGCGACGGCAGCCTGCCGGAGGTCGCCGCGGCCAGCGGCCTCGGCTCGGTGGAGACCTTGCACCGCTCCTTCCAGCGCCGGCTGGGGACCACACCCGCCGAGTACCGGCGCCGGTTCCGCTAGAGCCCGTCGACCCCAGGCCGTCTCCGACCCACAAGCTCAGCGCCCGCACCATCCGCCGGCCGCCCGGCGGATCCCCGGCGTGCCCGCACGGACGGCGACAGCCGTCGGGCAGCCGGCCCGTCAGCCGTCAGCCCCTCAGCCCGCCACCTCACGGAGGACCCATGTCCCGTACCCGTACGAAGGTCATCCCCATCCCCGTCATGGGCCGAACGGCGATCAACGCCTACCTGCTCCTGGGCCGAAGGCCCGTGATCGTCGACGCCGGCACACCCGGCAGCGGCCGGAAGATCTACGACCGGATCACCGAGCACGGAGTGGACCCCCGCGAGGTCTCGCTGATCGTCCTCACCCACGGGCACATCGACCACTTCGGCTCGGCCGCCGAACTGCACCGTCTCACCGGCGCGCCCGTCGCCGGCCACATCGCCGACCTCGGGCCGTACCGCAGCGGCCGGGTCCGCGAACCGTACCTGCCCACCGGCCCGATGGGCCGCGCCATGGACCGGAGCAAGGAGCTGCACGCCCAGGCCGAACCCTTCGACCCCGATGTCCTGATCCGCGGGGAGACATCCCTCGACGACTTCGGGATCGCGGCCCGCATCATGCCCACCCCCGGCCACACCGCCGGATCGATCTCCGTGCTCACCGACGACGGGGACCTCGTCGCCGGCGACCTGGTGGCCAACTCCTTCATGGGCCTCATCCCGGGCAGACCGGCCAATCCGCCGTTCCACGACGACCCGCGGCGCAACCTCATCAGCCTCCGCGAGATGCTCGCCCTGAACCCCGCCCGACTCCACGTCGGCCACGGCGCCCCGCTGGAACCCGACCGGGTCCGGCGCTGGGCCGACCGGGAATCCGACCGCCTGTCCCGGCGCGAAGCGGCCGGCCGGATCGCCCTCCGTGCCGGGGAGACGCCCTGACCGGCCCGTTCCCGACGGCGCCGTCGCGTCGGGAACGGGCGGGTCAGCGGTCAGCGGTCAGCGGTCAGCGGTCAGCGGTCAGCGGTCAGCGGTCAGCGTGTGCGGAGTTCGCGTTTGAGGACCTTTCCGCTCGCGTTGCGCGGGAGTTCTGAGACGAACTCCACCTCGCGCGGCACCTTGTAGTTGGCCATCTCCCGGCGTGACCAGGCGATCAGGTCGTCGGCCGTGAGGACCGCGCCGGGGCGCCGGACCGCATACGCCTTGCCGACCTCGCCCAGGCGCGCATCGGGGATGCCGACCACGGCGACGTCGGCGATGTCGGGGTGCAGGCCGAGGAGTTGCTCGATCTCGGCCGGGTAGGCGTTGAAGCCGCCGACGATGAACATGTCCTTGATCCGGTCGGTGATGCGCAGGTTCCCCGCGGCGTCGAGCACCCCGACGTCGCCGGTGCGGAGCCAGCCCTCGGGGGTGATGGCCTCGGCGGTTTCGACCGGGTCCTCGAAGTAGCCGCGCATGACGTGGTGGCCGCGCACCCACACCTCCCCGGCCCGGCCCGTGGGCTGGGGCCCGCCGTCCTGGTCCACGATCCTGACCTCCGTCCCGGGGATGGCCCGGCCCGAGGTCGACGCGATGATCTCCGCCGGGTCGCCGCGGCGGCACATGGTGACGATGCCGCTCGCCTCGGAGAGTCCGTACGCGGTGAGGACGGTCCCGATGTGCAGTTCGCCGCGGAGCCGTTCGACGAGCTGGAGCGGGACCACGGCCGCGCCGGTGACCACCAGGCGCAGGGCGGACAGGTCGTGGTGGTCGCGCTGGGGGTGGTCGAGGAGGGACTGGTGGAGGGTGGGCGGGCCCGGGAGTACGGAGATCCGCTCGGCGGCGATGTTGGCGAGGACGGTGTCCACGTTGAAGACGGGCTGGGGGACCATCGTGGCCCCGCGCATCAGGCAGGCGATGACCCCGGCCTTGTAGCCGAAGGTGTGGAAGAAGGGGTTCACGATCAGGTAGCGGTCGCCCTCGCGCAGTCCGGCGAGCTCGCTCCACACCTCGTAGCAGCGCAGGGACTGGGCGTGCGAGATGACGGCGCCCTTGGGGCTGCCGGTGGTGCCCGAGGTGAAGATGATGTCCGAGGGGGCGTCGGCGGGGATCGCGTCCGTACGGGCCCGGACGGCCTCGGCGGAGACGGAGTCGCCGCCGGTCAGGAACTCCTTCCAGGTGCGGAAGGAGTCCGGGGCGTCCTCGGACAGGACGACGACCTGCTCCAGGTGGGGCAGGCCGGGCAGCGGCCCGGAGCCCTCGCCCTCGGCGGCGGCGCGGCGCAGGGAGGCGACGTAGGAGGTACCGAGGAAGGTGCCGGTGACGAAGAGGAGCCGGGCGCGGCTGCGCTGGAGGACGTAGGCGGCTTCGGAGCCCTTGAAACGGGTGTTGAGGGGGACGAGGACGGCCCCGGCGGAGACCGCGCCGAGGGCGGAGACGATCCATTCGAGGGTGTTGGGCGCCCAGACGGCGACCCGGTCCCCCGGTTCCACGCCGGCGGCCATACAGGCGGCGGCGGCCCGCTCGACGCGCTCGCCGAGCTGCGCGTAGTCGATCCGGACCCGCCCGTCGACGACGGCCTCGCGGTCGCCGTAGCGCGCGGCGGCGTGCCGGACGAGTCCGCCGATGCTGGTCCAGGCGAGATCGGCCCGTCCGTCCTCCGTCGTGCCCACCGTCGCGCCCACTGTCATGCCCTGCGTCATGCCCTGCGTCATGCCCTGCGTCATGCCCTGCGTCATGCCCTGCGCGAGGTCCTCCGACACGCCCCCCACCACGCCCTCCGTCATGTCCGCGACCCCGCGCGCGCCCTCGTCCTCGTCCATCGTCCGCCCTCCCGCGATCCCAGTAGCTGACTATCCGTCAGATTAGCTGTAGCCTTCGCGGCTGTCAGTACTGGTGCACCCCGGAGGTGGCGATGGCGGCAACGCTCAAGGACGCTACGGCGATAGTCGGCATCGGGCAGACCGCCTTTGCCAAACAACTGCCGCAGTCCGAAAAGGAACTGGCCTGCCGGGCCATTCTCGCGGCGCTCGAGGACGCGGGCATAGACCCGTCCGAGGTCGACGCCTTCTCCTCCTACACGATGGAGGAGACCGACGAGGTGGAGGTCGCCAAAGCCATCGGCGCCGGCGACGTCACCTTCTTCTCCAAGATCGGCTACGGCGGCGGCGGCTCCTGCGCCACCGTCGGCCACCTGGCCGCCGCCGTCGCCACCGGCCAGGCGAGCGTCGGCGTGGCCTGGCGCTCCCGCAAGCGCGGCTCGGGGCCCCGGCCGTGGAAGAACACGGCCGTCCAGCTCCCCACCCCCGGCCAGTGGACGCGCCCCTTCGGCCTGCTGCGCCCCGCCGACGAGATCGGCATGCTGGCCCGCCGCTACATGCACGAGTACGGGGCCACCCGCGACCACCTCTTCAACGTCGCGATGGCCTGCCGCAACCGGGCCAACGAGAACCCGGCCGCGATGATGTACGAGCGCCCGCTGACCCGCGAGATGTACATGACCGCCCGCATGATCAGCGACCCGCTCTGCCTCTTCGACAACTGCCTGGAGACCGACGGCGCGCTGGCCTGCGTCATCGTGAGCGCCGAGCGCGCCCGCGACTGCCGGCAGAAGCCCGTCTACGTCCACTCCGTCGCCCAGGGCCTGCCCTCCCAGCACCACGGCATGGTCAACTACTGGAACGACGACCCGCTGTCCGGCCCCGCCTGGACCGCCGCCCGACACCTTTGGAAGCAGGCCGACTTCGGCCCCCAGGACGTGGACGTCGCCCAGATCTACGACGCCTTCACCCCCCTGATCCCGCTCTCCCTGGAGGGCTACGGCTTCTGCGGACGCGGCGAAGGCGCCTCCTTCACCGAGGGCGGCGCCCTGGAGATCGGCGGCAGGCTCCCCATCAACACCGGCGGCGGCGGCCTCAGCGAGGCCTACGTGCACGGCTTCAACCTGATCAACGAGGGCGTCAAGCAGCTCCGCGGCATCTCCACCGCCCAGGTGCCCGACGCCGCGACCTGTCTGGTGACCGCGGGCGAGGGTGTCCCGACGTCCGCCATCCTGCTGCGCGCCTGAGGAGCCGAGGAATCCATGACGATGCAGACCACCACCGCCACCACCGACACCGCTCCCGACGAGCTCCTCCTCCCCGTCCCCGACGGGGACGGCGCCCCCTTCTGGGAGTACGCCGCCCAGGGCGAACTCCGCGTCCAGGCCTGCGCGGCGCCCACCTGCGGGAAGCTGCGCTTCCCTCCCCGCCCCTGCTGCCCGCACTGCCGGTCCTTCGACTCCGAATGGCGCCTGATGAGCGGGCGCGGCCGGATCTGGTCGTACGTCCAGCCGCACCCGCCGCTGCTGCCCGCGTACGCCGCGCAGGCCCCGTACAACGTGATCCTCGTGGAGCTGGCCGACGCCCCGCAGATCCGCCTCGTCGGCAACCTCGTCACCTCCGCCGACGCCCCGCTGGACTCGATGGATCCGGCGCGGCTGCGCATCGGCGCGCGGGTCCAGGTGGTCTTCACCGAGATGGGCGGGACGGCGGTGCCGCGCTGGGTGCTGGAGAAGTCATGACGGCCGACCGGGCCCCCGGACTGCGGGTGGAGCGGGACAAGGCCACCGGGATCGCGGTCGTCACCCTGGACCGGGAGCGCAAGCATAACGCGATCGACCTGCCGACGGCGGCCGAACTAGCGCGGGTATGGCGGGAGTTGCGTTACGAGGACGAGGTACGGGCGATCGTGCTGACGGGCGCCGGGCAGGCCGCCTTCTGCACGGGCATCGACCGCGGCGTGGAGGTGCCGCAGCCTTCCTCGCCGTACTCGGTGGACGACCCGCTCGTCGCCATCGGGCCGAAGGCGAACGACCTGTGGAAGCCGGTGGTCGCCGCCGTCAACGGCATGGCCTGCGGCGGGGCGTTCTACCTGCTGGGCGAATCGGAGTTCATCATCTCCTCCACCTCCGCCACCTACTTCGACCCGCACACCAGCTACGGAATGGTCAGCGCCTACGAGGCGATCTACATGGCGCAGCGCATGCCCTTCGGCGAGGCCGCCCGGATGTCCCTGATGGGCACGGCGGAACGGCTCTCCGCGCGGCGGGCGTACGAGATCGGCCTGGTCTCGGAGCTCGCCGAGCCCGAGGAGCTGCTCCCGGCGGCGCTGCGGGCGGCCGAGACGCTGGCCGGCTTCCCGACGGAGGCCGTGCAGGGCACCGTACGGTCCCTGTGGGCGGCCAAGCAGGCCACCCTCCAGCAGGCACTGGCGCAGGCTCCGGGGCTGATCGCGCTGGGGAACCTGCCGCCCGAGCGGCAGGCGGAGCTGTTCGCGGGGCGGCGCGGGGCGGGGCCGGAGCCGCGAGTGCGGTGACGGCGCGCGGGAAACCCGGCCGGTTCCCCCGTACAACCATCGGGCAGGGTGCGCGGTCTCCTAGGCGGTCAGAACGAAGGATTGCTGGGGGACACATGAAGAAGCGAGTCAGTGCAGTACTCACCGCGGCGATGGCCGTGGGCGCCGTCTGGGCGGTGCCCACGGTCGCGGAGGCCTACGACACCTACCCGGACATCTCCGCCGGCTCGTGGGACGAGCGGGTCAGGGTCTACACCCAGGACTGGGACCCGCAGGTGCCCCGGGGCCTCAAGGCGCACGTGCGCAAGAAGGGTTCGCCCACCCGGCTCGCCACGCTCACCAGCTTCACGCGCCTGCCGGACGCCCCCTGCTCGTTGGGGGAGTGGTGCGGGAGCGAGCCCCCGCCGCCGTCGAACTTCGAGAGCGAGCCGGTGAAGCTGCCCGAGCTCGGGGTGTACACCATCGACCTGGAGTACACCGGCTCCGAGGGCGAGACCGTCGTCCACGAGGACAGCGGAGACCTGAACTACCAGGTGCGTCCGGTCATCTCGAACCTGAAGTCGAGCGCGGTCTCGGTGGAGAACCTCGACACGGTTCTCTCCGGTGACCTCGTGGTCTACAACCCCGCCGACGGCTCGTCCAAGCCGTACGCGGGCGGCGCCTTCACGGCCAAGAGGGGCTCCGAAACCATCGCGCGGACCGCCGACGCCAAGGGGCACTTCGAGGAGAAGTTCCGGATCACCCACACCGACTTCATCCAGGCCCCGATCGAGAGCCAGATGAAGTTCCAACTCGCGACCCAGCTGAACGGCCGCGGGGACAACGAGGGTGTAACGGTCCCGGTGGCGCCCGTGGAAACCGACATGGCGCTGGACTCCCCCACCCTGACCGGCGCCTACGGCACACTCGGACGGGTCAGCGGCACCGCCACCTGGAAGTCCGCCGACGGCAAGCGGAAGCCCCTGCCCGTCAAGATGCCGATCGGCCTGGCGTACGCGGCCAGCGGACTCACGGATGCCGCGGGCCGGTTCAACTTCAGCAACCAGTTCCGCTCGGACGGCGTCTTGAACGTCTGGCCCCACTCGGTCTGGTTCTCCTCCAAGACGACGGTGAAGGTGGACGCCACGGCCGGAGCGTTCTTCCACAGCTTCGCGGCCGAGGTCCGGCCGGACAAGACCGTCCACGTGTCGAGCCCGTTCTGGCGCGGCGAGATGCCGGCGGGGACCACCTCGCTCAAGGTCGACGTCGAGTATTCGGCGGACGGCAAGACCGGCTGGACCAGCCGCAAGGCCTTCAACGTCGCCACCAAGCCCGGCACGAACCCCAGCTACCAGATCACTCAGAGCCTGCCCTATCCGGGCGCCGGCTACGTGCGGCTCCGGTACGCCGGGACCTCCGCCATCCACGGCGCCGTGACACCCGCCGTCCGGATCGAGCGCACCATGACGGCCATACCCGAGTTCAACGTCAACCCCGAGCCCGCCAAGAAGGGCAAGCCCCTCACCATCACCGGCAAGCTCAACCACGCCAACCCCACCTGGAACCCCTTCGGCGGCCAGACCGTCCGCTACTACTTCCGGCCCACCGGAAGCACCGTCTGGACCGAAATGGGCTGGTCCACGACCGCCGCCGACGGCACCTTCGACAAGAGCTTCACCGCCACCCGGACCGGCTCCTGGTCTGCCCGCTACGTCAACACGGACCCCCGGCACTTCGCCGCCACGAGCCGCGTGGACGACGTCATCGTCAACCCGTAAACCCGTAAACCCGTAGGGCCCGTACGGGCCCTACGGCCCTGCGGGTCAGCGGGTCAGCGGGTCTTCCTCGTGGACCTGGGCTTCGGCTTGCTCGTGGTCTTGCCGCCCGTGCTGCCGCTGGTGGTGGACCCCGAGCTTCCGGAGGTGGCGGTCGACGTCGGGGTGGGCGAGGCGGTCGAGAGGGTCTGGATCGTGCCCAGCGTGCAGCGCCGCACCTCGCCCGCCTCGGCAGCGCTCGTCATCGTCAGGTCGACCGTACGGCTCTCGCCCGCCTTGAGCGCAAGGTCCACGGAACCCGAGTCGACCCGGCCGGACGCGCCTTCGAAGACCAGCGGAACGCGGAAGGTGTGCGCGGCCGACGCGTCGGAGGTGACCTTGACGGTCGCCTTCGCGGCGGACGGGCCGGCGCAGGTGACGACCTCGGCGTGCGCGAGCGGCCGGGACGGGGTGGGCGTGGCAGTGGCCGTGGAGCCACTGCCGCTCCCACTGCCGCCCGTGCTGCCGCTGCCGTAACTCTTCGTCTTCGTCTTCGACTTGCTCTTGGAGCTGGAGCACCCGCCCCCGCTGCTCTTGCTCTTGCCGCTGCTGCTCGTCGACGAGAACCCCGTCAACGCGAGCACGACGCCCACCAATACCGCTGTGAGCCTGACCCGCCGTCCTGTGACCACCATGGCCGCTCCTCCCCGTGGCAACTCCGGCGGCACGCTACCAGGGCGGGATTCGGGTGGACGCGGTCGTCGTCATCCCGTAGGCCGGCCACGGGGAAGCGATCGCCCCGAGCCGTGCAACCTTTCACCCGCCGAGAAGTCCTAGAGATGTCACGTACTCGGCACGTCCCAGGGGGAATTCATGCGTCATCGGCTGACAGCTGCCGTGGTGGTCACCGCAGCGGCACTCGGAGGGCTCGTGGCGCCGGGGGTGGCACACGCATGGGTTCCCGAGGAATGCCAGGGCGGCATCAGTGCCAGCCGGACCGGAGAGGTCAAGGTGACGGGCGCCTGGCGCGTGCCGGACATCGTCGTCCACATCCGGGACAGGGAGACCGGACAGCGCCTCGCCAGCGTGGACACGTTCCCGCGGACGGACTGGTACGGAGCCACCAGCGAGGAGCCCGACTACATGTTCGACATGTACTCGGAACCGCTCAAGCTCGCCAAACTCGGCGTCTACGCGATCGATGTGCAGGTGGACGGCGGTGAGGTCGTCCAGTGCGGTGATTTCGATTTCGATTACCGGCTGCGGTCCGAGTTCACCGGCGGCAAGGGCACCGCCACGGACCCGGTGTCGCTGGAGAGCCTCAAGACCACCTTCTCCGCGGACGTGACGGTCTTCGATCCCCGCACGGGGGCGACCGCGCCGCTCAAGAACACCAAGGTGGCCGTCACCGGCCGCAGCAGCTCCACGCAGGCGACGACGGACGCGAACGGCCACCTGTCCGTCCCCTACACCTACACGGGCGTGGAACCGTCGGCCCACGTCTACCTCGCCGTGGCCGCCACGGCGGAGATGGACGCCGAGCAGATCCATGTTGCCCCCACCGTCGTCAAGCAGAAGGCGGCGATCGTCCTCGATGCCAACTCCCGGCATCTGACGGTGCCCTACGGGCAGCCCATCAAGATCACCGGTAGGGCCGTCCGCGCCACCTCGGACGGCACCATCAAGCCGGTGCCCCTAGGCACTCCGCTGCAACCGGGCAGTGCCACCGTGGGAGCGGACGGCCGCTTCGAGCGCACCCTGCAGGGCTACGGCAGCGTGGTGGACACCACCTGGATGTACGAGAACCAGTACCCCTGGCTCCAGTACGTGAAGGCCGCCACGCAGGTCGACATCCAGTACCCCACCTCCTTCTCCGGGTTCACGGCCCGCCTCGACTCCCTGAACCGGGTGACGGTCAACGGAACGCTGAACCACACCCCCGTCCAGACGGACCTCGGCGCCAAGGTGGACATCCAGTACTCCACCGACGGCCGCACCGGCTGGACGACGCGACGGACCTTCGACTGGAAGTTCGACAGGGCCTTCCAGGCCATCGCACCCGGCGCCGCGGACGGCTACTGGCGGCTGAGCTACGCGGCCACCCCTGACGGCGTCGCCGCGGTCAGCACTCCCATCCGGCTGACCAGGACCGAGACCGCCTTCTCCGCCTTCAACGTCAATCCGGAGCCCGCCAAGCGCGGCAAGCCGCTGACCATCACCGGGACGCTGACGCACAAGTCCCCGACCTGGAAGACGTACGGCGGCCAGACCGTGTACCTCTACTTCCGCCCGGCCGGCAGCTCGGCCTCCACCTACATGGGCCAGGCCACCACCGCTGCCGACGGCACCTTCCGGCGCGTCCTCGCGGCCGACCGGACGGGCACCTGGTCCGCCCAGTACAGGGACTCCGACACCAAGCACCTGAACGCCACGAGCCGCCTCGACGAGGTCATCGTCAACCCCTAGCCCCACTGTCACACCGCCACCACCGCCGCACCCGGGGCCCTCAGGGCTCCGGGTGCGGTGCGTGGCGGGCGGGCGTAGCGTCGGGATCGAGATCCAGACCCACTCTCCCGGAGGGCCGGGCATGATCCGCAACGTACTCGGCTCGATCCTGGGTCTGATCGGAGCGACGGCCGCCGTCTGGAGCCCCTTCCGTGCCTGGTACGACGGCCGTCACGGACGCGACTACCGCATCGAGGAGCTCTTCAGCTCCGCCGGGATCACCGACGACAAGGCCGCCCTGCTGGGCTCGATCCTGCTGCCGTTCCTCTTCGCCGCCCTGCTCGCGCTGGTCGCGATCGTGCTGCGCTCCCGGCTGCTCATGGCCCTTTCCGGGGTCGTCGTCCTCGGCTTCGCCGTGCTGTGGATGGTCCGCCAGGGCCAGGCCGCGGGCAGCCTCTCGGTCGGCGGCGACGGCGGGGGGCTCGGCGAGGGCCTCGCCAACGCCTTCGGCGCGGGCGCCCTGCTCCTCCTCGCGGCCGCCGTGATGAGCGGCCGGCCCCGCCGCCGCGACCGCCGACGCGACCGGCTCGCTCCGGAGCCGGAGCCGGAGCCGGGCCCCGAGCCGTACCCGGCAGCGGTCGAGGACCCGGCCCATCCGCCGCCCCCTTCGGCCTGGCCGCCCCCGCCGCAGGACCACTCGTAGGGCCTCCTCGCCCCCGCCGTCGGTCAGGCGTCAGCGCCCCCCGGATCGCGGGTCAGCGACCGCAGCACGAGGGCGATCACGATGGCGGCGGCGGAGCACACCGCCAGGGCGAGGAAGCCGTTGGCGACGCCCGTGGTGGTCGCGGCCGCGACCGGGTCCCCGGCGTCGAGGCCGCCGTCCACCGAGGTCATGAGGATCGTGCCGATGACGGCGATGCCGAGGGCGGCGCCGGTCTCGTTGAAGGTGTTCAGCAGACCGGATCCGACCCCCGCTTCCGCCGGCGTGACGTGCGAGGTGCCGATGCCGAAGAGCGGGACGAAGCAGGCCGGCAGACCGGCGCCGATGACGGCCAGCGCGGCGATGGTCAGCGCGACGCCGTCGGTGGCGGTCGCCAGGATGCCCGTACCGACGAGCTGCAGCGCGGCGCCGGCCGCGTACAGGCCGCCCAGGCCCAGCGCGCCGGCCAGGGCCGGTGCGACCACGGCGACGAGGAGGGCCGCCAGGCCCATGGGGAGCAGCGAGAGGCCGGTGGCGAAGGCGCTCATCTCGTGGACCCGCTGGAAGTACATGCCGGCCAGGAAGGAGCTGCTGATCATGACGGCGGCCACCAGGAGCAGGCCGACGCTGGACAGCCAGTAGGTGGGCTTGCGGAGCAGGTGCAGCGGAAGCAGCGGGTCGGCCTGTCCGGTCTCCATGAAGGTCACCGCGGTGAGCAGGACCACGGCGGCGCCGATGCCGGTCCAGGCGGTCGGATCGCCGAATCCCTCGTGCAGCCGGATCAGGCCGAAGGACAGGGCCGCGAGCCCGGCGGTCGACACGATCGCGGAGGGGAGCCGCAGCGTGCGGCCGGTGCCGGTGGCGAGGGCGGGCATGGTGCGCAGGGCTCCGATGAGGGCCGCGATGCTGACCGGGAGGTTGATCAGGAAGGCCCAGCGCCAGCTGATCGCCGTGACGATCAGGCCGCCGAGGACCACGCCGATGGTCGCGCCGATCACGCCGAGGCCGCTCCAGGCGGTCAGCGCGATCTTGCGCTGATCCTCGTCCTGGTAGACCGCCAGGATGACGGACAGGGCTGCCGCGGAGAGCAGTGCGGCTCCGGCCCCCTGGAGGGCGCGGCCCGCGACGAGCAGCTCCTGATCGGCGGCGAGGCCGCAGAGCACGGAGGCGACGGCGAAGACCGAGAGGCCGGTGACGAAGGTGCGGCGGCGGCCGAAGACGTCGGAGACGC
Source organism: Streptomyces sp. NBC_00335 (assembly GCF_036127095.1). GTDB lineage: Bacteria > Actinomycetota > Actinomycetes > Streptomycetales > Streptomycetaceae > Streptomyces. The sequence continues at coordinate 4,814,184 of NZ_CP108006.1, read as the reverse complement.
GGCCGCCGAAGAGCAGCAGGCTGCCGAGCATCAGGACGTACGCGCTGACGGTCCACTGCAAGGCGGCTGGATCGGCGGGTAGTTGGGCCCCGATGGAGGGCAGCGCCACGTTCACGACGGTCGAGTCCAGCATGACCATCAACTGGGCGATGCCGACCACGACCAGGGTGGTCCAGGGGGCCTTGCCGGGAGCTTTGACGGGAACCTCGGGGACCTCGGGGACCTCGGGGGCTGCGGGAGCCACGGGGACTTCCTCCGCGTCCCGCTCGGCCGTCCGGGGCGCCAGCGTCTGCTGCTCGGTCACCATGTCTCCATTCGTACGACGCACAGAGCAATCCATGCATGTGCATGGATCGATTCGCACAGTACATTCATGCGCCTGCATCGACAAGGACGATCCGCGAACCTACGATGAGGGGCGTGACAGAAACAGCTCTGACCGATCGATGGGTGTCCGTGGCCCGCGCCTGCGCGCAGATCAATCAGGCCGCCGAGCGCGTACTGGCCGAGAACCACGGCCTGTGCGCCAGCGCCTTCGAGATCATGGACGTGATGGTGCGCGAGGACGACTGGATCCGCGCGGGTGAGCTCAGCTCCCGCGTGTCCAGGAGCCAGCCCCAGGTCTCACGCCTGCTGGCCCAGATGATCACGGCCGGCTACGCCGAGCGCAGGCCGTGCGCCACCGACCGCAGGGGCTTCGACGCCCGGCTCACCCCGGCCGGCCACGCGCTCTTCGCGCAGTCCGCCACCACCATGGAAACGGTCCTGCGCGAGCTGGCCGAAAGCAGTGCGGAGGTGCGCGACGTCATGGCGTCCCGGCCCCCCGAAACGGCGCCCGCCCCCTGACATGACGGCGGCCCCGTCCCCCTGAGGGGGCGGGGCCGGCCAGCCGTTGCGGGCGGGGTGGGGATCAGGCCTCGACGACGCCGGACGCCGCGATCTCGATCTTGCCGCGCGTGGAGCCCGAGGGGGTGCCGAGCTTCTCGATCGCGTCGACGATCTCCTTGCCCTCGACGACCTCGCCGAAGACGACGTGCTTGCCGTCGAGCCAGGAGGTGACGACGGTGGTGACGAAGAACTGCGAACCGTTGGTGTTCTTGCCGGCGTTCGCCATCGACAGCAGGTACGGACGGTCGTGCTTCAGGGTGAAGTTCTCGTCGGCGAACTTCTCGCCGTAGATGCTCTTGCCACCCGTGCCGTTGTGGTTGGTGAAGTCACCGCCCTGCAGCATGAACTGCGGGATGACGCGGTGGAAGCCGGAGCCGGCGTAGCCGAAGCCGTTCTGGCCCGTGCACAGCTCGCGGAAGTTCTGGGCGGTCTTCGGGACGACCTCGTCGAAGAGGCTGAAGACGATGCGACCGGCGGGCTTGCCGTCGATGTTGATGTCGAAGAATACGTTGCTCATGGGGTCCATCCTGTCACTCCTGGTGCGGTGCGCGCCCCCGAGGGGGCCGCGACGGGGCCCCCGGACGGCTCAGCCCCAGCTCAGGCGGCGCCCGAGCCGGGTCAGCCGCCCGTACGGGTTCCCGTGCCCTTGGCGGCGTCCAGGGCGTACACGCAGCGGTCCTTGCTGCACGCGTAGACCACGCCCGCCTCGGCCACCGGGGCTCCGGTGATCTCCCCGCCGGTGGCCAGTTTCCAGCGGAGCTGGCCGCCCGCCGCGTCGAGGGTGTACAGGCAGTGGTCGGCCGAACCGAAGTGGACGCGGCCGTCCGCGACCGCCGGGGAACCGGTGATCTCGCCGCCCGCCGCGAACCGCCACTTCGGGGTGCCGGTGACCGCGTCGAGCGTGTACACGGCGCTGCCCGCGGCCAGGTGGACGTTGCCCGCGGCGACCAGGACCGGGTCGGCGGACTGCCGGGGCTCGGTGGCGATGCGCCAGCGGTCCTTGCCGTTGGCGGCGTCCAGGGCGTAGACGGTGCCCAGGTAGTCCGCGAGGTAGACCCCGCCGCCCGTGACGGCCGCGCCGGGGGCGAAGGCCGGGGGTGCGAGGAACACGGCGGGGGCCTCGAAGTGCCAGCGGACCCGGCCCGAGGCCCGGTCGATGGAGATCACCCGGGTGCCGGCGGCGACGTAGACGTTGCCGTCGGGGGCGGGGGTGACCCGTACGGGCACGTTCCCGCAGGAGGCCGCGTCGCCGATCGGGTACGACCAGGACTCGCGGCCGGAGCGGGCGTCCAGGGCGCGCAGCCGGGCGTCCTGCCACACGTAGACCGTGCCGTCGTGCAGCACGGGGGCCGCCTCGACGGTCTCGAACTCGCTCTGCGCCCCGGTCAGCTCCCACAGCTTGTGCCCGCTGGACGACTCCCAGGCCTGTACGCCGCCTCCGCGCGTGGCGGTGACGACGGTGCCCCGGTCGGCGCGCAGGGCGTACACCCAGGCATCGGTGGACAGCCGCCAGCGCTCGGAGCCGTCGCCGGCGTCCAGGGCGTAGAGGGAGGGGCCGTCGGAGGCGTGGATGCGCCCGTCGGAGACGGCCATGGACCAGGCGACGTCGCGGGTCTTGAACTGGCGGCGGCCGCTGGCCACGTCCAGGGCGTGCACCTCGAAGGAGGTGACGTAGAGCAGGTCGCCCGCGACGGTCGGGGTGCCCCAGACCTCGTTCGACATCCGGAACCGCCAGGGCCGCCAGCGGCCGCTGTCGGGGGCCGGGCCCGGGTTCGGTACGAGGACCGAGGGCGCGGGGCCCGCCACCGGGGTACCGGCGGGCGGCCGGATCCAGCCGGTCGCCGAGTCCGCGGCGGCCGCGTGGGCGGCCGGCGCCGAGGCGGAGGCCTGCGGGCCCGGCCCGATCGGCACCGGGGATCCACCGAGCCGCACGGGCTCGCCGGAGGGCGCCATCGGGGGACGCTCGGGCCGCTGCGGGACGGCCTGGCCGGTCCGCGGGTCGGTCCAGGGGTCGGCTCCGCCGCGCTGGCGGCGGTGCGTGGCGGGACCGGACGGGGGACCGGACGCGGGGCCGACGCTCTCGATGGGCGCGGAGATGCCTGCCCGGGGAATCGCCGGCTTCGGCACGGCTGCCGCCGCGGCGGCAGCAGCGGCCGCGGCGTTGCGGTGGCCGGCCCGCCGGGCCTCGATCATCGCGACGGCCCGCTCGGGCAGCCACGCCGAGGCGGTACCGCTCTCGTCGCCGCCCTCGAAGAGGTGCGGGGCGAGCTGCGCCTGCAGGTCGGCCGGGGTCGGCCGCTGCGTGGCGTCCATCTGCATGCAGGATTCGATCAGCGGGCGGAGCTCGTCGGGGAGCCCCTCCAGGTTGGGGCCCTCGCGCAGCAGCATGAAGACCGTCTCCACCGGGTTCGCCCCGTGGTACGGCGGGTGACCGGTGGCGGCGAAGACCAGCGTGGAGCCGAGCGAGAACACGTCGCTGGCGCCCTTGACGCTGCGCGAGTCCTTCGCCTGCTCCGGCGACATGTACGCGGGGGTGCCGACGGCGACGTTCGTCATGGTCAGGCGGGTATTGGAGACCCCGCTGGCGATGCCGAAGTCGATCACGCGCGGGCCGTCCTCGACGACGAGCACGTTGGAGGGCTTCAGGTCGCGGTGGACCAGGCCCGCCCCGTGGATCGACTGGAGCGCCTCGGCGATGCCGGCGGCGAGCCACCGTACGGCCTGGGCGGGCATGGGCCCGCACTCGTGGACGATCTCCTCCAGGGAGGGCGCCGGTACGTACGCGGTGGCCAGCCACGGCACGGCCGCGCGCGGGTCGGCGTCGACGACGGCCGCGGTGTAGAAGCCGGACACGGCCCGGGCCGCCTCCACCTCACGGGTGAAGCGGACGCGGAACAGCTGGTCCTCGGCGAGTTCGGTGCGCACCGTCTTGATCGCCACCCGGCGTCCGGACGCCGACCGCGCGAGATAGACCAGCCCCATGCCGCCGGCGCCGAGCCGTCCCAGCACCTCGAAGGGGCCGATCCGTCTCGGGTCGTGCTGCGTCAGCTGCTCCACCACTCGCCTCCACACCCATCCCCGTACGGGGTCCCTCGCGGTCCCCGCTCTTCCAGCCATCGCCGGTGGCGTCGCCGTCATCGCCGTCACGTCACCGGATGCGCGCGAGCCGCCGCGGGTCCCTGCCCCGTGCAGCGTCTCACCCCCGGGGGCCGCCCGGGTCGCGCACCCCCGATTCTGTCAGGCCCGCGCCTGGTCCGGCCCCGGCACGGCGGGTGGTCGCGTACGGGCTGCCGGGATCGGTGTACAACCCGGGGGCGGTGTCGTGGGTCTAGCTCCCGTCCAACTCGTCAAAACCCGGGGGATACATGCATCAGCGCTTGACATCAGCAGTCGTGATCGCCGCAGCGGCACTCGGAGGGCTGGCCGTGCCGGGGGTCGCGCACGCCGCCGACGACGGCTGCTACCAGGGGATGTACACCACCCGCGAGGGCGCCATCGTCATCAAGAACGTCTACACCCGACCCGATGTCACCGTCCACGTGCGGGACAAGAAGACGGGGCTGCGCGTCGCGGCCGTCGACAAGTTCAAGGACCTGCCCTGGGAAGAGTCGGACGACATGTTCGCGACGGACGTGATCTCGGACCCCCTCAAGCTGCCCGAGCTCGGGATCTACACCCTCGAAGTCGACACGGCAGCCGGCACCACCGTTTGCGGGGACCTCGACTACCGGCTCCGCTCGGAAATGACCAAGCCCACCGCGGGCAAGGTGTCCCTCGACAACCTGAAGACCACCGTCTCCGCGGACCTCACCGGCTTCGACCCGCGGACCCAGACGAGTTCCCCCCTCGCGAACGCCAAGGTCAGCCTGGCCGGTGAGGGCGTCTCGCAGGAGGCGACCACGGACGCCCAGGGCCACCTGGCGGCCCCGTACACCTATCGGGGGACGGAGGCGTTTACCAACGTGCGCCTCGGTGTGGCGCAGACCCCGCAGATGGACGCCGTGGAGACCTGGCTCACCGTGGGCACGGTCCGCCAGAAGGCCGAGATCGTCCTCGACCCCGAATCCCGGAAGATCAGGGCACTTTACGGATCGACGGCCAAGATCACGGGCCAGGCCGTATGGATCGCCGCCGACGGCACGCGCAAGCCCGTCCCCGAGAGCACGCGCCTCTCGGCCGATCTGACCGGTGTGCCCTTGACGAAGGCGGACGGCAGGTTCGAGCGGCAGGTACGGATCACCAGCACTGGCACGAGCACCTCGTGGGAGGGCTGGAGGGCCACGCCGTGGCTGGAGGCCGCGGAGGGCCGGACGCAGGTCGAGCTCGTCTCCAGCACGCTCATCAGGACGTTCAGGGCCACCATGGACTCCGCACGGCAGGTGACGCTCACCGGGGACCTGCACCTCAGGCCCGTGGTCGAGAACAAGTCCGCCAACGTCGAGGTGCAGTACTCGGCCGACGGCAAGACGAACTGGACGACGCGCAAGACGTTCACTGCGAAGTTCGATACCGGCTCGATGAAGCAGACGGTGCCGGGCGAGGCCGACGGCTACTGGCGGATGCGGTACGCCGGCGAATCCTTGATCCAGGGCTACGTGACCCCGGCGGTCCGGCTGACCCGGAAGGTGACGGCGTTCAAGACGTTCGATGCCGCCCCGGAGCCGGTCCGCAAGGGCCAGACCTTCGCCATCAAGGGCACCCTGCAGCACGGGACCCCGGCGGTGGCGTACGGCGCCCAGACGGTCCTGTTCTACTTCCAGCCCGCCGGCACCCGGGGCTTCCTCTACCAGGGCAGCGCCAAGACCGCCGCGGACGGCACCTTCGTCCGCAAGTTCACCGCCGACCGCACCGGCACCTGGATCGCCCGCTACCGCGACGCCGACGGCAAGCACTTCAACGCCGAGAGCCGCCGGGACGACCTCCAGGTGAACCCGTAACCCTCAACCCGTACGGACGCCCCCGCAGGCAAGGCCGCGACCGGCTCAGCCTGCGGGAAAAGGCATACAACCCATCGGGGGTGTCACGGGTCTAACAGCCGTTCAGCTCGTCAAAATCCGGGGGAATCCGTGCGTCACCGTTTGACCTCAGCCGTCGTCGTCGCCACTGCGCTGCTCGGGGGCCTGGCCGTGCCGGGGTCGGTGCATGCCGCGTTCGCCGCAACGGCTTCCTGCCCGCCGGAGATGTACGCCAAGCAGGACGGGTCCCTCGTCGTCCACAGCGCGCAGGACGGGACGGGCGTGCCCGACGGCCTCGTCGTCCACCTGCGGGACAAGGAGACGGGGCTGCGCGTCGCGACCGTGGACACGTTCCGCAGGGTGACCGACCCGGACGGCGTCCTCCCCGACTTCCGTCTGGTCTCGGAGCCGCTCAAGCTGGCCGAGCTCGGGATCTACACCCTCGAAGTCGGCTCCGAAGCCGAACCCGTCGAATGCGGGGACTTCGACTACCGGCTGCGTTCGGTGGTCACCAAGGTCGTCGCGGCGGACGGGGTGTCCCTCGACAACCTCAAGACCACCGTGACGGCGGACGTCACCACCCTCGACCCGCGGACCGGAGCGAGCACCCCGCTGCGGAACGCCAAGGTCCGCCTCTCCGCCGAGCGCACCTCGCAGGAGGCGACCACGGACGCCCGGGGCCACCTGTCGGCTCCGTTCACCTTCCGGGGCACGGAGGACCACACCGAAGTGCGCGTCGACACCCTGGACACCCCTGACATCGCCGCCGGGGGGAGCGCCGAAACCGCACGCGCGGTCCCCCAGAAGGCCGAGATCGTCCTCGACCCCGAGTCCCGGAAGATCAAGGCCCGCTACGGATCGACGGCCAAGATCACGGGCCAGGCCGTCAGGATCGCCGCGGACGGCACCCGCAAGCCCGTCCCCGAGGGCACGCAGATGCTCGCGGACCTCACCGGTGAGCCCGTCACGGGGGCGGACGGCCGGTTCGAGCGGCAGCTGCTGATGTCCCGTAGCGGCCCGGTGAAGACCACGTGGGCGGGCGGCAAGTCCCCGTGGCTCCAGTACGTGATCGCCACCACGGAGGCCAAGGTCGTCGAGGTCAGCTACTTCACGGAGGTCAAGGCCACGGTCGGCCCCGCCGGCGTGCGGTTCACCGGGGGCCTCGCCCACAAGCCCCTCAGCCAGGCCCCCACCCTCGTCGAGGTGCAGTACTCGGCCGACGGCAAGACGGACTGGGCGACGCGCACCGTGTTCACCGTGGACTTCGCCTCCGCCCGCTTCGACCAGGCGCTGCCCGGCGGGGCGGACGGCTACTGGCGGCTCCGGTACGCCGCCGCGCCGCGCATGCAGGGCTCCGTCACCGAGCCGGTCCGGCTGACCCGGACGGCGACGGAGATCACGAAGTTCAACGCGGCGCCGGAGCCGGTGCAGAAGGGCCAGGCCTTCTTCATCAAGGGCAGCCTCCGGCACGAGACCCCGGCGAAGGCCTACGCCGGCCAGAAGGTCCTGTTCTACTTCCAGCCCGCCGGCAGCCAGACCTACGTCTACAAGGGCCACTCGAAGACCGCCGAGGACGGCAGCTTCGTCCACAAGTTCACCGCCGACGCCACCGGCACCTGGATCGCCCGCTACCGCGACGCCGACGGCAAGCACTTCAACGCCGAAAGCCGCCGGGACGAGCTCACCGTGAACCCGTAGACCGTAGCCCGTACGAGGGCGCGCGGTTCTAAGCCGTGCCGCCCGTCCTCGTCCGCGGTTCCGACAGCAGGCCGAAGACCGCCCCCTGGTTGTCCGCGACCACCGCGATGCGGCCGTACGGGGTGTCGAAGGGGTCGGCGGTGACCCGGCCGCCGAGGCGCTGCACCATCGCCACGGACTGGTCGCAGTCCGGGACGGCGAAGTACGCGAGGAAGTGCGCGGGCATGATCTCCGGGAAGGCATCGGTGATCAGGCTGCGCCCCAGGACGGCGGTCTCCGAGCCGGCCGCCTTGCCGGGCGGGGACCAGACGCGGTACTCGATGCCCGAGTCCTCGTCGTTCTGGTCCTCGGGGACGTAGCCGAAGACCTTGGCGTAGAAGACGTCCACGGCGTCGCGGGCGCGGGTGTACACCTCGGACCAGCAGTACGTGTAGGGCTCGTTCTGGGCGTCGAAGCCGTGGTGGGTGCCGGGCTGCCACAGGCCGAAGACGGCCCCGCCGGGGTCGGCGGCCATCGCGGCGGTCCCGTAGGGGCCCACCGGCATCGGGTCCATGACCATCTGGCCGCCGGCGGCGCGGATGCGCTGGGCGCAGGCGTACGCGTCGGTGGTGTAGAGGTAGATCCCCCAGACGGTCGGCATCCGGCCGTCGGGTTTGGGGGCGAGGGCGGCGACGTTGCGGCCGCGGCTGTAGGCCTGGGTGTAGTGGCCGTACTCGGCTCCCGCGCTGTCGGCGAAGGTCCATCCGAAGAGCTCACCGTAGAAGCGCTTGCCGGCTTCCACGTCCGGCAGGGAGGCGTCGACCCAGCAGGGTGAGCCTTCCGCGAATGCTGCCATGAGCCCGGTTCCTTCCGTTGTGCGGGGGTGTGCAAGGGTGTGCACCCTCCGCGCACGTTCTGCCCCGCTCGCCCAGCCATGTCCTCCGGATCATGATGTGCCCGAAAACTTGTCCACAGCCTGTTGATAAGACTATTCGGGGGATAGGGCCCGAACCCGGATGGCGCGCCCGGGGCGTCCGCCCGGCCGGAATCCGTCGCGGTGACGGGTCGGGACGGGCGTACGCCCAGGCCAGGCGTCCCGTAACCCCATTTGCAGGCGGCCGAATCGCGCGCCGATCACCCCTCGGTAAGCTGACGGCATGACAGGACAAGTACGCACCGTCGACGGTCGCGTTGCCGGCCGGCGCGGTCAGGCGACGAGGCAGAAGCTGCTCGACTGCCTCAGCGAGATGCTCAGCTCCTCGCCGTACCGCGACGTCAAAGTGATCGACGTCGCCCGCAAGGCCGGTACCTCCCCCGCGACCTTCTACCAGTACTTCCCGGACGTCGAAGGCGCCGTCCTGGAGATCGCGGAGCGCATGGCCAACGAGGGTGCGCAACTGACCTCGCTGGTCGAGGGACGCGCGTGGGTCGGCAAGGCGGGATGGGCGGCGGCCGAGGAACTCGTCGATGGCTTCCTGGAGTTCTGGCGGCGCAACGACGCGATCCTGCGGGTCGTCGACCTCGGCGCGGCCGAGGGCGACAAGCGGTTCTACAAGATCCGCATGAAGATCCTCAACTCCGTCACCAACTCCCTCACGGAGTCGATGAAGGAGCTCCAGGCCAAGGGCAAGGTCGACAAGGACGTGAGCCCGGCCGCGATGGCCGGTTCGCTGGTCGCCATGCTCGCGGCGGTCGCCTCGCACCAGAAGGGGTTCCAGACCTGGGGCGTCAAGCAGGCGGAACTGAAGCCGAACCTGGCCCTCCTGGTCCACCTGGGCATCACGGGCAAGAAGCCCACGAAGTAAGCGGCGGACCCCCACCGGGTCCGCCGCCGCCTTCACCCCTTACGGGACCTCCGCCCTTGCGGGAACCCACGCCCCGACGGGACCTCCGCCGTGATCAGCGACGCTCCAGGCGGAACAACCGGATCTCGCGCTCGATGCGCGCCTGGTACGCCGCGTACGGCGGCCAGAACTTCAGCACCGCCTGCCACGCCGCCGCGCGTTCCTCACCCGCCAGCAGGCGGGCGCGTACGGCGATGTCCTGACCCTTCCAACTCACTTTCGCGTCAGGGTTCTTGAGCAGGTTCCCGGTCCATGCCGGGTGTCCGGGGCGGCCGAAGTTCGAGCCGATCAGCACCCAGCTCGCCCCGTCCTGCTCCGGCATGCACGCGAGCGGGGTGGTGCGCGGTTCGCCGGTCTTGGCTCCCTTGGCGGTGAGGATCACGCCGGGGAGCATCTGGGCGCTGAGGATGACCTTTCCGCGGGTCAGCTTGTGCACCGCCTTGTCCATGGCGGGGATGAAGTGCGGTGCGATCTTGGCGAACAGCATGGTCGAGGAGACCTTCTGCATCAGCTTGACTCCGGGCGCCATCAGACGGCCACCTTCTCGTTCCGTGGGGCGGGGGCGGGGGCTTGTACGGGCGCGGGCGCGAGCGGTGCGAACAGCCCGGCGGCTTCCGCGGCATGGGCGCGCAGCCGGTGGACGGGGCCGAAGAGCAGTTCGTCGGCGGCCGCCCGCTTGAAGTAGAGGTGCGCGTCGTGCTCCCAGGTGAAGCCGATGCCGCCGTGCAGCTGGATGGCCTCGCCGGCGGTGATGCGCAGCGCCTCCAGGGCCTGGGCCAGGGCGAGTCCGCCCTGCTGCGGGTCCCAGGCGGCGTAGTAGGCGGCCGAGCGGGCCGCCTGGACCTGTACATAAAGGTCGGCGAGGCGGTGTTTGACCGCCTGGAACGAGCCGATGGCCCGGCCGAACTGCTCGCGCTGCTGTACGTACTCCACGGTGCGGGCGAGCGCCTGCCCGGCCGCGCCGACCGCCTCGGCGGCCAGGACGGCGGCGGCGCCGCGCCCGGTGGCGGCGAGGGCCCCGGCCACGTCGGCGTCCTCTGCGCCCAGCAATTCGGCTTCGACGTCGCGGAGTTGGATCTGCCCCTGCGGGCGGGTCTCGTCCAGGGTGGTCTGCCGCGCCCGTACGAGGCCGGGCGCGTCCTCCCGTACGAGGAACAGCAGGGTGCGGCTGCGGGCGAACCCTCCCGCGTGCGCCGCGACCAACAGCAGCGAGGCGCTGTGCCCGTCGAGCACCTGGGCGACCTCCCCGTACAGCCGCCAGCCGCCGTCCACGGCGCGGGCCTGCACCCCGCCGGCGCGGCCGCCGCCGGCCCATTCGCCCGGGGCATTGGTGCCGGTCAGCGCCAGGGCGGTGGCCAGGGCGGGGCCGGGTACGGCGAGCGCGGCGGTGAGCCCGCCCGCCGCGAGCGGCGGGAGCAGGGTGGAGCGCTGGGCGCCGGTCCCCAGGGCGGTGAGCAGCGGCACGGCGAGCACGGCGGTGGCCAGCAGCGGTGACGGCAGCAGCACCCGCCCGGTCTCCTCGCAGGCCAGGGCCAGGTCGGCGGGGGCGCAGCCGACGCCTCCGTACTCCTCGGCCACGGCGATGCCCGGCAGTCCGAGCTGCCGGGCGAGCTGCTGCCACAGCTCGCGGTCGTGTCCGGCGGCGGTGCGGACGGCGGCCTTGACCTCGTCCGGGCCGCAGCGTTTGCCCAGGATCTCGCGCAGGGTACGCCGTATCTCGTCCTGCTCCGCGGTGAAGGCGGCATCCATCGTCGGGCTCCTCCCCGTATCTGACGGGCCGTCATGTTAGGGCGGGCGGCGCCATAAGCACAGGGGGCGGACCACCCCGAAGCCGATCGCCGGGGCGGGAGGGGGCGGCGGCCCGCCGGACGGCCGGGGGTCGAGCCTCCCGCCGGACGGCCGGAGGGAGGACTCCCCCGCAGGACGGACAGCCAAGAGGGCCGGGCGCTCCGCCGAGCCGCCGGGGATGGATGCCCCGCCGGACAACCGGAGGGCGGGCGCCCGCGCCCCGCGCCTCAGAAGTGGGTGGCGACCCCGAAGGCCTGCCGGAGGTGGGCCATGTCCTGCCGGTCACGGCCCGTGGGCTCGTAGCCCTGGTGGAAGGAGACCTGCTGCTCGACGGACAGGCACGGGACCGCGGTCCCCCCGATCCCGCCGGTCACGAAGCACGAGGCGGGGTAACGAAAAGGACGCCCGGGCTCCGGCGAGGCCTGGACCGCCGAGCCGTCGCCCGCGAAGACCAGCGGATGGAGGTCGACTTCCCGGCCGTCGGCATGCGCGACGACGAACCGCACGGGGCGCCGGTCCAGGCGCTCCGAGAAGCCCGCCTCCGCGAGGGCCGCCACCACGGCGGGCTCCTGCTCCTGCCGGTGCATCAGGTCCAGATCGCGGTGGTCCCGGGTCCGGCGCCCGAGGAGCGCGTCGATCCCCCACCCTCCACCGACCCACACGTCCGCCCCCGCCCGGCGCAGCAGCGCCAGTACGGACAGCACATCCGCGGCCTCCATCACGCGGCGCAGCATAGGAGGATTCACGCCCCGACCCAACCCACCCGGACCCCCTAGCATCTGACGATGCGTCAGTTGTACCGTCAGGTCATGCCTGGACCTCTCTCCGCCACCGCATCCGCATCCGCCACAGCCGGCCCTCAGGCCCGGCCCCGCCGGGTCGCCGTCGTCGGCGTCGCCCTCTCGGACTGCGGCCGGGTGGACGGCCCCACCCCGTACGCCCTGCACGCGCAGGCCGCCCGCCGGGCCCTGGCCGACTCCGGCCTGGACCGCTCGGTGATCGACGGCTTCGCCTCGGCCGGCCTCGGCATCCTGGCGCCCGTGGAGGTCGCCGAGTACCTGGGCCTGCGCCCCACCTGGGTCGACTCCACCTCGGTCGGCGGCTCCACCTGGGAGGTGATGGCCGCCCACGCGGCCGACGCCATCGCGGCCGGCCACGCCAACGCGGTCCTCCTCGTCTACGGATCCACCGCGCGCGCCGACATCAAGGCCCGCCGCCGCACCTCGAACCTCTCCTTCGGCGCCCGCGGACCCCTGCAGTTCGAGGTCCCGTACGGGCACACGCTGGTCTCCAAGTACGCGATGGCCGCGCGCCGCCACATGCACGAGTACGGCACGACGCTGGAGCAGCTCGCCGAGGTGGCGGTGCAGGCGCGGGCCAACGCCGCCACCAACCCGGACGCGATGTTCCGCGACCCCATCACGGTCGACGACGTGCTGTCCTCCGGGATGATCGCGGACCCCTTCACGAAGCTGAACTGCTGCATCCGCTCCGACGGCGGCTGCGCGGTCCTGCTGGCCGCGGAGGACTACGTACCGGACACGGCCAAGGAGCCCGTGTGGATCCTCGGGTCCGGCACCGCCGTCTCGCACACCACGATGTCGGAGTGGGAGGACTTCACCGTCTCCCCCGCGGCCGTCTCGGGCCGCCAGGCCTTCGCCCGCGCGGGACTCACCCCGGCCGATGTGGACCTGGCCGAAATCTACGACGCCTTCACCTATATGACCCTGGTCACTCTGGAGGACCTCGGCTTCTGCGCGAAGGGCGAGGGCGGCGCATTCGTGGAGAAAGGCCGCCTCCTGCGGGACGGCGATTTCCCGGTCAATACGGACGGCGGCGGACTCTCCGCCTGCCATCCGGGCATGCGCGGGCTGTTCCTGTTGGTCGAGGCGGTACGCCAACTCCGCGGCGAGGCGGGCGAGGGCCAAGTGCGCAAACGTGGCGGAACCCTCCCACAGGTGGCCATCGCCTCGGGCACCGGCGGCTGGTTCTGCTCGTCGGGCACCATCATTCTCGGACGGGACTGATCTCCTTGTCGGTCCGGCTGCGTAAGCTCCCGGAGGGGCCGGGCACCTCGGTGTCCGCGGCCCCTTCGGGGAATCTCCAGCCATCACGGGAACTGACTTGATATCGAACCTGCTGCGGCGTTCTCGCGCCGCTCTCGCCGTCACCGTCGCCACGGGCGCCCTCATCGCGGTCGGCTCGCCCGCCGGGGCCGCCGCCGCACCGACGAACTCGGCTTCCGCGTCGTTCCTCATGGACGGCACCACGGGCGCCACGCTCGCCTACAAGGGCGGCGACACCAAGCGCCAGATGGCCAGCACCACGAAGATCACCACGGCCGTGGTCGTCCTCACCACTCCTGGTCTCGACCTCAACAAGAAGGTCACCATCAAGCAGGAGTACCGGGACTACGTGGTCCGGGAGGGCGCCAGCACGGCCAACCTGAAGGCGGGTGCCACGCCCACGGTCCGCCAGCTCCTCTACGCGATGATGCTGCCCTCGGGCTGCGACGCCGCCTACGCGCTCGCCGACACCTTCGGTTCGGGCGCGACCACCGCGGCCCGCACCAAGGACTTCATCGCGAAGATGAACGCCAAGGCCAAGTCCCTGGGCATGACGAACACCACGTACGACTCCTTCGACGGCATCTCGCCGACGGTCGCCGGCAACGTCACCACCGCGCGCGACCTGGCGAAGATGACCCGCTTCGCGATGCGCAGCAGCACCTTCAAGTCCATCGTGAAGACCACCGCGATCAGCAGCGGCGGAACCGCCACCGTCGCCACGTGGACGAACACCAACGAGCTGCTCCAGGCCAACTCCGGCCACTTCGCTCCGGGGGCGATCGGCGTCAAGACCGGCACCGGCTCCATCGCGGGTCGGTGCATCGTCTTCTCGGCGACGCGCAACGGCAAGACGGTCATCGGTGTCCTGCTGAACGACGACTCGCGCTACCCGGACGCGAACAAGCTCATCGACTGGGCCGTCGGCCCGGCCGCCGGTGCGGCGACGCTCCGCAGCATCCCGCCGCGCCCGGACGTCCTCGACTGATGCAGTAACACCCCGACGCACGCGCGGCCTTGTGCCGCGTCCTGACGTCCACGGGGGCGTTCCGCCCGACCGCACAGGTCGGCCGGGGCGCCCCCGTTCGGCTTTCCTCGTGGTGGGACACGACCGGGTGGTGTTCGATTGAGGAATGACGAGCGACCTGAGCGCCCCGAGCGACTTCCACACCACCTTGCACTCCCTGCGCGTCTGGGACGGGCCGCTGCCCTCCTTCGACACGGCCACCGCTCCGGCCGAGCCGCTCGAACTGTTCCGGGAGTGGTTCACGCACGCCGCCAAGGCGGGGCAGCCCGAGCCGCACACGATGAGCCTGGCGACGGTGGACGCGGACGGACGGCCCGACGTACGGACGCTCATGCTGCACGACGCCGACGAGCGCGGCCTGCACTTCGCCTCGCACTCCACCAGCACGAAGGGCCGCCAGCTGGCCGGGCAGCCGGCGGCGGCGCTGGGCTTCTACTGGCCGGCGGTGGCCCGCCAGATCCGCATCCGGGGCCGGGTCACGGCGTGCGACGCGACGGAAAGCCGCGCCGACCTGGCGGCCCGCACGCGCGGAGCCCTCGCGGCGGCCCTGACGGGCCGGCAGAGCGAGGTCCTGACCTCCCGCGAAGAACTGGCCGCCACCGCGGCGCAGTCCTGGGAGCGGGCGGGCGCGGAGCCGGACGCCCCGGCCCCGACCTGGACCCGGTACGTCCTCTCCCCCACGGAGATCGAGTTCTTCCAGGGAGACGCAGCCCGCCTCCACACCCGCCTCCAGTACACCCGAACCCCCAACACCCCTTGGACCCGCCACCTCTTGTGGCCCTGACCGCCCGGCGGCGAGGTACCTGAGGGCTTCCCATCGCCCGACGGCTGCCCGTCCCAGCCGCCGCACGCCTGAGGGTTTCCCACCGCCCGACAGCTACCCGTCCCGGCCACCGGGCATCCGGGCATTCCCGGCCGTCCGACGCTTGAGGACCGGGGCCCGGGCATACCCAGCCGTCCGGCGCTTGAGGACCGGGGTCCGGGCATTCCCAGCCGTCCGGCGTTTGAGGACCGGGGTCTGGGGCGGAGCCCCAGAGGGGTCCGGGCGCAGCCCGGTACCCCTTCCCAGCCCGTCCGGCGCTTGAGGACCGGGTCAGGGCCGAGCCCTGGGAACGGTCGAAGGGCGGGTAGGGGACTCCCCCCACCCCGCGAGGTCAGCCCGCGCCGGGGGTGAAGACCGCCACCCAAACCCCCTCCGCCGCCTCCCGGAAGGACACCACCAGGTCCATCCCCACCCGCAGCTCCACCCCCTCCGCACCGACGACCTCGGTCATCATCCGCGGCCCCTCCGCGAGGTCCACCACCGCCGCCACATACGGCACCCGCTCCCCGAAGGGCGGCAGGTCGTTGCGGTGGATCACCGACCAGGTGTAGAGCGTGGCCCGCCCGCTCGCCGTCTCCCACGTCACCCTGTCCTCCCCCGCCCAGCAGGCCGGGCAGAACTCCCGCGGGTAGTGGTGCGCCTTCCCGCACTCCCCGCAGCGGCGCAGCAACAGCCGCCCCTCCGCGGCCGCGTCCCAGTAGGGCCGCGTGAAGTCGTCGATCTCCGGCAGGTCGAACCGCGCAGCCGTACCGGCTCCTGTACTCACGACACCACTCCTCCGGGACACACCAAATCTGACGTCCCGTCAGTTCACCGGATCCCGCCCCATCCCACAAGCCCCCACCCACCGCCGCCCACCCGGCCCTCCCCACGGCCCTCCCCACGGCCCCCCACCACGCCCCACGGTCCCCCCACCACCCCCACCGCCCCCACCACGCCCCGTAATCGATCCGCAACCGATTCCCTCCTCGTCCGAGACCCACCACCCCCGTACGTCGATAGGCTCACACCTCATGCCCGGAGCCCCCGCAGCACCCGACCTGTCCACCCAGCCCCGCCCGGTCTACGTGATCGGCGCCGGCCCCGGCGGCCTCGCCGTCGCCGCCGCGCTGCGCGCCCGCGGCATCCGCGCGGTGGTCGTGGAGAAGTCGGAGTCGGTCGGCGCTTCCTGGCGGCGGCACTACGACCGCCTCCACCTGCACACCACGCGCCGCCTCTCCGCCCTCCCGGGCCTGGCCATGCCGCGCCGCTTCGGACGCTGGGTGGCACGCGAGAACGTGGTGCGCTACCTGGAGAAGTACGCCGAGTTCCACGAGCTGGAGATCGCCACCGGCATCGAGGTGACCCGCATCGAGCCCTCCGCGGACTCCCTCCCCGACGCCCCCGGCTGGACCCTGCACGCCACCGGCGGCCGCGTCATGGCGGCCCGGGCGGTGGTGGTCGCGACCGGGTACAACCACACCCCCCTCGTCCCCGACTGGCCCGGCCGGGACACCTACCCGGGCCCCCTCGCCCACGCCGCCGAGTACCGCAACCCCGCCCCCTACGCCGGCCTGGACGTCCTCGTCGTCGGCGTGGGCAACACCGGCGCCGAGATAGCGGTCGACCTCGCCGAAGGCGGCGCCGCCCGGGTCCGCCTCGCGGTGCGCACGGCCCCGCACATCCTGCGCCGCTCCACCGCCGGCTGGCCCTCGCAGCGGACCGGGATCCTGGTCCGGCACCTGCCCGTACGGCTCGTCGACCGGCTCGGCGCGATCGTCGGCAAGGCCTCGGTCCCGGACCTGTCCGCGTACGGTCTCCCGCGCCCCACCACCGGCCTGTACAGCAGGGTCAAGCAGGGGTCGATCCCGCTCCAGGACGTCGGCCTGATCGATGCGGTCCGCACGGGCCGGGTGGAGCCCGTGGCCGCCGTCGAGTCCTTCGACGGAGCCGAGGTGGTCCTCGCGGACGGCTCCCGCATCACCCCGGACGCCGTGATCGCGGCCACCGGATACCGCCGCGCCCTGGAGGGCCTGGTCGGCGCCCTCGACGTACTGGACGACCGCGGCCGCCCCCGTACGCACGGCGCGACCACCCCGCCCGACGCCCCGGCCCTCTACTTCACCGGTTTCACCAACCCCATCAGCGGCAACATCCGCGAACTGGCCCTGGACGCCGAAAAGATCGCCAAGGCCATCGCCCGCACGGCCCGCAAGGCCCGCACCTAGGCCATGTCGTGCGCGCTCCCCAGCACACGGCCGGGGCCCGCAGAAGAGGGCCCCGGCAGGCGAACCTCGCAGCCGACGCGCACTGCCGGCCCCTCGCCCTCTGCCTCACCGTCGGACGGGCCTGCGACGCTCCCGGCTCCACGCACCTGATGGCCCGCCTGCGCGTCCCACGTCGCCGGGGGCGGCCGCGCACCGGGCCTTTCGCAGTCCTGGCCGACAAGTCCTACGCCACATCGCGGGCATCGTCATCCGGTCCGTGAGATGAGGCCATCTCCCTGACGGCCCCCGCACGCCCACCAGGTCGGCCGGAGGGCCACACTGCGTAGGTGCTGATCAGACGAGAAACCCCCGCCGACCTGGCCGCCGTCCGTGCGGTGACCATTGCCTCCTCCCACAAGCCGCACGAGGAGGAACCTGTGGAGGTGATCCTGCGGGAGGCATTGCGAAGGGGTGAAGACTGGATCCCAGCACTCTCGCTGGTGGCCGAGGACGAGGACGGCGCGATCGTCGGCCATGCTCTGTGCACCCGGGGACGAATCGGCACCGCCCGAATCCCCAACCTCAGCCTGCTCGGTGTGCACAGCGACCATCGCCGGCGCGGCTTCGGAACGGCCCTGGTCCACGCCGCTCTCGCCGCGGCGGACGCCCTCGACGCCCCGATGGTCGTCGTCCTCGGCGACCCCGACTTCTACGGCCGGTTCGGCTTCCGCCCGAGCACCGACTTCGGCATCGTCGGCGAGGAACCGGCCTGGGAGCACCTGTTCCAGATCCGCACCCTGGCCACCTACGACCCCTCCGTACAAGGCGAATTCATCTACCCCGAACCCTTCGGCAGCATCTGACGCCGACGCGGCAGCGAAGTGGAATCCGGCCCGGCACGGTGATCAGAACGAGCTGGCCAAGTCCCCACGGTCAGTCGTCGAACCAGACGACCAGCCTGACCGCGTCGTCGCCGTGCAGCTCGGCGAGGGTGCCCATGACGGCCCAGACGGAACCCCACTCCTCGTCGAGCACGGCGTCGCGGCTCGTGAGGCGCTCCACACGGAACATCCGGTCTCCGTCGATCCACTGGGAGCCCTCCGGGAAGTACCTGCCGGGGTGGGTCGCGTTGGCCGGCTGTCCGCAGAGCTCGGCGAACCGCCGAGGAGCGGAATAGTGGCGCTGGTGGATCTGCCATTCGCCTTGCGGATCACGGTGGTACTCATGGATGTAGCAATCCGGCTCGGCTGACTCCTCGTCCCAGTCGACCCGCTTGATCTCTGCCCAGCTGACCCAGCTCGCGCTTCGCCCGCCCGTCGTCTCATGCCCCTCGCGGACACGATCCGATGCGCCGGCAGGCAGTCCACGGACGGGAACCACGGGCACGAACTGCCCGTCGTCGCAGACGCCGAACAGACAGCCGAAGGCGCCGTAGTTCCTCGGCACGTTCAGGTGCTCCAAGGCGATGGTGGCATGCCAGAGCGAATCCGCCTCGTGTTCCCGATAGTTGAGGTGGCACTCGATGAAGCCTCTGATGTCCGTGCTCATGCCGAGATGATCACCGGGCCGGCCCCCACCTCGCCAGGCATGTTCCTCCCCCTCCCCCTCCCCCTCCCCCACACCAGGTCCGTTGTCAGTGGCCGGGTGCAGCATCGACACATCAGGGACCGCCGACGAAACCATGGGGGAACACCATGTCGATCACGAACCAGCAAGTGGCAGCCCGCTCCTTCCTGGAGCCGCTCTACCGGGACGCGTACTACCCGGACCACGTCCTCGACAAGGGCCGGGACATCCTCCTCCGGCTCTGCGCCCGCATCGAGGCCGAGCAGCCCTCGGACCTGGCCGTGCTGTACGTGCTGACGGGGGCGGCGACCGAGGAGTTCAACCTGCTGGAGGCGGAGTTCGAGGCCGCCGGGAGCGAAATCGAGACCGTGGCGCGCGAGGAGATAGCCGAAGACTTCGCGTTCGTGGCCGAGGCGTACGGATTCGCGGACGCGGACATCGAGGAGCTCATCGCCCCCCGGGAGTGGTGAGGAGCTCCGGGCGCCGCGCGGCGAGACGATCGGGGCCGACCGCCCCCGCAGGGCCGCCCCGGCCCCCTGACCTCGGCCGAATACTGGTCTGGACCGGCCCCCGGCGATCTGAGACCGTTCCCTGAAGGGCCCCGGACGTCATGCCGGAAGCCGCCGCGGATCCCCCTGGGGTCCGCCCCGAGGCGCACCCGAAAGCCACGCCGCGGGCGTTCCACACATCACCTCCACCAGCTTTCCTGTGCATCCCTGTTCCTGACGGCACGTCAGTTCAGTAATCTGACTACGCGTCAGTTATTGAGATTCGTCGAGGTTCATCGAGCAGGAGCGGGCGGAACGATGCTTGGATCTACTCACGGCACCCTCACCACCGACTTCCGCGCACGTGTCGAGGCCTGCGGGGAGACCCCCAGGACGGCCGTCCACTCCACAGCGGCTCCGTCCGCCGAGGACACGGTCGCGCTGGACGTCAGCGGTCGGCCCCTGCACGCCGACGCCCCCGACCTGGACCGGTTCTTCCGGCCCGAGTCGGTGGCGGTCATCGGCGCCTCGGACGCCGACGGCAGACCCAACACCGGCATCACCCGCCAGCTCATCGCCTGGGCGGAACGCGTCGGTGCCCGGCTGCACCCCGTGCACCCCACCCGGGCCACGGTCTTCGGGCTGCCGTGCCACGCCTCTGTGGCCGATCTTCCCGAGCAGGTGGACCTGGCCGTCCTCCTCGTGGCCGATCCGCTCCCCGTCGTGGAGCAGCTCGCCGAAGCCAAGGTGAAGTTCGCGGTCGCCTTCGCCTCCGGCTTCGCCGAGACCGGCGACGAGGGCGCCGCCGCACAGGCCCGTCTCGGCGCCGCGGTACGGCGCTCGGGCCTGCGCCTCCTGGGACCCAACACGAACCTCAACGCCTTCGAGAAGTTCCGCGAGGACCTCACCGGCCCGGCCATCGCGCTCATCACCCAGTCCGGCCACCAGGGCCGGCCGGTCTACACCCTCCAGGAGCTGGGCATCCGCCTCTCCCACTGGGCGCCCACCGGCAACGAGGCCGACCTCGAAACCTCCGACTTCATCTCCTACTTCGCCGAGCAGCCCGAGGTCGGGGCCATCGCCTGCTACGTCGAAGGCCTCAAGGACGGCCGGCAGTTCCTCCTCGCCGCCGACCGGGCCGCCCGCAACGGCGTGCCCGTGGTCGCCGTCAAGGTCGGCCGCACCGAGACGGGCGCCCGCATGGCCGCCTCGCACACCGGGAAGCTGACCGGCGCGGACACCGTGGTGGACGCCGCCATGCGGCAGTTCGGCGTCATCCGGGTCGACGGCCTCGACGAACTCCAGGACACCGCGGCCCTCCTGGCCCGCGCCCGCAAGCCCCTCGCCGACGGAGTGGTCGTCTACTCCATCTCCGGCGGCACCGGCGCCCACTTCTCCGACCTGGCGACCGAGGCGGGACTCAGCATCCCCACCCTCTCGCAGGCCAAGCAGGACGAGCTGCACCAGTGGATCCCGGAGTACCTGGGCGTCTCCAACCCCGTGGACAACGGCGGCCACCCGGTCGGCGACTGGCGCGGCCGCAAAATCATCGACGCCATCCTCGCGGACCCCTCGGTAGGCGTCCTGATCTGTCCGATCACGGGCCCCTTCCCTCCCATGAGCGACAAACTGGCGCAGGACCTGGTGGACGCGGCCGAACAGACCGACAAACTCATCTGCGTGATCTGGGGCTCCCCCGTCGGCACGGAGGAGGCCTACCGCACCACGCTCCTCGGCTCCTCCCGCGTGGCGACCTTCCGCACCTTCGGCAACTGCATCACCGCCGTCCGCGCGTACCTCGGCCACCACCGCTTCACCGCCGCCTACCGCTCCCCCTTCGAGGACGCCCCGCGCACCACCTCGCCCTCCTTCCGCAAGGCCCAGGCCCTCATGCGCCCGGGCCAGCAGCTCAGCGAACACGCGGCGAAACAGCTCCTGCGCGCCTACGGGATACGGGTGCCCCGGGAGCAACTGGTCACCAGCGCCGCAGCGGCCGTACGGGCAGCCGGCCTGGTCGGCTACCCCGTCGTCATGAAGGCCTCCGGCCCCCAGCTCGCGCACAAAACCGAACTCGGGCTGGTCAAGATCGGCCTGACCTCGGCGAGCCAGATCCGCGACGCCTACCGTGAACTCACCGACATCGCACGCTACGAAAACGTCCCCCTGGACGGGATCCTCGTCTGCCAGATGGTGGAGCGCGGCGTCGAGATGGTCGTCGGGGTCACCCAGGACGACCTCTTCGGTCCCACGGTGACGGTGGGTCTCGGCGGGGTCCTGGTGGAGGTGCTGCACGACGTGGCCGTCCGGGTACCCCCCTTCGGGGAGGACCAGGCACGGGCCATGCTCGGGGAACTCCGCGGGCACGCGCTGCTGGAGGGCGTACGGGGGGCGCCCCCCGCCGACGTCGACGCGCTGGTGGAGGTCATCCTGCGGGTGCAGCGGATGGCGATGGAACTGGGCGACGAACTCTCGGAGCTGGACATCAACCCCCTGATGGTCCTCCCCCGAGGCCAGGGAGCGGTCGCCCTGGACGCCCTGGCCATCTGCCGCTGACCTCCAGTGGCCGGGGGCCCGTCCGCTGCGCGGGGCAAAGTCCCCGACCCGCCCTTCCACCGTTCCCAGGGCCGGCCCTGCCCCGGTCCTCAAACGCCGGACGGGCTGGAGGGGTCCCGGGCTGCGCCCGGACCCCCTGGGGCTCCGCCCCAGACCCCGCGCCTCAAACGCCGGCAAGGCTGGAATTGCCCGGACCCCGGTCTTCAAACACCGGACGGCTGAAAGTGCCCGGACCCCGGGGTGCAGAGGCCGGACGGCTAAAAAACCCGCCCCCCCCAAAGGGGCTGAGTTCAGCGGCTCGGCCAGGCAGCCGGGGACGGGGACGGGGTGGGGTGTCGTCCGGGACGTAAAACGTGATTTGTTGGCGCGAAAGAAGCCCATCAGGGACGCAGCCCGCACAGGGCGCCATAAATCATGAGTCCCGGACGACACCCCACCCCGTCCCCGGCACCGGCCCCCGCAGCCCACCCCACCCGCCCCAACCTCACCCCAGCCCAGCCCACAAACGGGAGCCCTCATGACCCCCACCCCGGAGGACGAAGTCCTCCACCGCTTCGAGAGCGGCGTCTCCTGGATCACCCTCAACCGCCCGGAGGCCATGAACGCCGTCACCTGGGACCAGCGCGAGCGCGTCATCGGCCTGCTGGCCGAGGCCTCCGCCGATCCCGACGTGCGGGCCGTGGTCATCACCGCCACCGGCAAGGGCTTCTGCGCGGGCGCCGACCTCCGCGGTTCTCCGGCCGCCCCGGCGGAGCGCGTCGTAGGGGACGTGGCCCGCATGATCCGGCTCAGCGCGCAGCGCGTGATCACGGCCGTGCTCGACTGCGAGAAGCCGGTCATCGCCGCCGTGAACGGCACCGCGGCCGGCATCGGCGCACACCTCGCACTCGCCTGCGACCTGGTCATCGCCGCCGAACCGGCCCGCTTCATCGAGGTGTTCGTCCGCCGCGGCCTGGTCCCCGACGGCGGAGGCGCGTACCTGCTCCCCCGCCTCATAGGCCCGCACAAGGCAAAGGAGCTGATGTTCTTCGGGGACGCCGTCCCCGCCGCCGAGGCCGAACGGCTCGGCCTGGTGAACAAGGTGGTGCCCGCCGAGGCACTGGAGGACACCGCCAGGGAGTGGGCGGAGCGCCTGGCGCAGGGCCCCACCCGCGCCCTGGCCCTGACGAAGCAGCTGGTCAACGCCTCCCTGGACAGCGACCGGGCGACGGCGCTCGCCGCCGAGGCCACCGCCCAGGAGCTCAACATGACGACGGCCGACGCGAACGAGGGGGTCGCCAGCTTCGTGGAGCGCCGCACCCCGAAGTACCTCGGCCGGTAACGGCACAGGCACCGGCACCGGGAACTACATCTGCGGATCCGGCGTGAGCAGCGCGAACACCGCTCCCGTCGGGTCCGCCGTCCACGCCATCCGCCCGACCTCCGGAACATCTGCGGCGGGCATCAGCACCGACCCCCCGCCACCCCGGACGGCGGCCACGGTCGCGTCCACGTCGGCGACGTTGAAGTACGGTACCCAGCGCGGAACTTCGTTCGCCCCGGCCCCCTGGCCCGCACCGTCGCCCTGCGGGGCGACCCCGCCGAAGGAGCCGTCCTCCTGGTCCCCGTCGGCGATGCTCAGCACCCGGTAGGTCATCCCGGGCGCCTCCATCTCGGCGGAGCGCCACCCGAAGAGCCCGGCGTAGAACTCGACGGCCGCGACCGGGTCGGGGGCGTGCAGTTCGGCCCAGACCAGGGAGTTCACCTCGGAGGTCCGCCCCAGACCGCCGGTCTTCCCCGGCTGCCAGCACGCGAACTCCGCGCCCTGCGGATCGGTGAACTGCGCCAGCCACCCTTCCCCCATCACGTCCCCGGGCTCCATCCGCACGACCCCGCCGCCCGCCCTGACGGCCGCCGTCGTTTCCTGGATGTCGGGGGTGTTGAAGTGCAGCATCCACGCGGGGCTGGCGCCCTCCTCGGTGAGCGGCCCCAGCGCGGCGACGGTCTTGCCGTCGACCTGGAAGAAGCCGTAGCCGCCCGCCTCCGGGCCGAGGGAGAGGAACTCCCAGCCGAAGACGCCGGTGTAGAACGAAACGGCCCCGTCGGTGTCGGGACTGCCGAGGTCGAGCCAGTTGGGCGATCCCTTGCGGAAATCGGTGCCGAGCATGTGAGTCCTCCTGTGCGTGCGTGCGTGCGCCGCTGCCGCAGCGGCGGCGGCCTGTCTCCGGTCCCCCGCCACGATGCCGAGCCCGTCCGGAGCCCGCGCCCCAGGGGACTGCGCGCGGCGGCCGAATCACCCGTACGGCCGCACCGAGCCCGCACCCGTGTCCGTATCTGTGGGATGTCCGGCCCGATGGCCATGGCGGGACACCACCCGGGCCCCGAAGACTGGAGACGCCCCACAGGGAGCCCAGTACAGGGAGCAGACCATGCAGACCGTGCAGACCACGACGACGACGGCAACGACGACAACGCCCACCAACGCACTCACCCGCACCATCCGGGTACCGGACTCACGGCTGGCGAAGGAGGCGACCGAGCTCGTCCGGGACAGCGTGAGCGAGCTGCTCTACGACCACTCCCGCCGCGTGTACTTCTTCGGCAGCCTCCAGGGCCGCCGCCTCGGCATCGAGGTCGATCCCGAACTGCTCTACGTGGCCGCGATGTTCCACGACCTCGGCCTCACCGAGCCCTTCCACGCCAGCGGCCGCCGCTTCGAGGTAGACGGCGCCGACGAGGCCCGCCGGTTCCTGCGGAGCCACGGGGTCCCCGAGGACGCGGTGCGCCGGGTGTGGACGGCGATCGCCCTGCACACCACCCCGGGCATCCCGGAGCACATGGAACCCGAGGTGGCGCTGGTGACGGCGGGCGTGGAGTACGACGTGCTCGGCATCGGCTACCACGAGCTCGCCGAGGCTGACCGCGCGGCGGTCGTCGCCCTGCACCCGCGCCCACGGTTCAAGGAGCGCATCCTGCGCGCCTTCGCCGACGGCGTGGCACCCAAGCCCGGCACCACCTTCGGCAACATCAAGGCCGACGTGCTCGCGCACCACGTGCCCGGTTTCGAGCGCGGGGACTTCGTACGCGTGGTCCTGGACTCCCCGTGGGCCGAGTAGCGGTGGACCGACGGGCGATGGACCGACGAGCCGCCCACCCCGTCGTCATCGTCGCCTTCGACGGCGTGCAGCTGCTCGATGTCACGGGCCCCGCCGAGGTGTTCGGTACAGCCAATCTCCACGGCGCCCGCTACGAGGTCCGGATCATCTCCCCGGACGGGACCGACGTCCGCACCTCCTCGGGCGTACGCATCGGCGCGGACGGCGGCCCGGAGAGCCTGCCGGCCCGCCCCGGGACGCTCGTCGTCCCCGGCCGGAGCGACTGGCGGCGGGCCGTCGCCGATCCCGCCCTGACGGGCCTGGTCGCCGAGCTCGTGCGCCGCTCGCGCCGGGTCACCTCGGTGTGCGCCGGGGCCTTCGTGCTGGCGCACACCGGGGTGCTCGACGGTCGGCGGGCGGTCACGCACTGGCGGCTCGCGGCGCAGCTCGCCAACGCGTACCCGCTGGTGCGGGTGGAGGCGGATCCGCTGTTCGTCCAGGACGGGCACGTGGTCACCTCCGCCGGGGTGACCTCGGGCATCGACCTCGCGCTGTCCCTGGTCGAGGAGGACCACGGGGCCGAGATCGCCCGGGAGGTCGCGCGGGAGCTGGTCGTCTTCATGGCCAGGCCCGGCGGCCAGTCCCAGTACAGCGCCCGCCTGACCCCGCGCGAGGCCGGGAATCCGGCCCTGCGCACGGTCATGGACGCCATCGGGGCCGACCCCCGGCTCGCGCTCGACGAGGTCGCCCGGGACGCCGGGGTCAGCGGCCGCCACCTCGCCCGGCTCTTCCGCTCGGAGACCGGGATGACGCCGGGGCAGTACCTGGAATCCGTCCGCCTCGAAGCCGCCCAGGCCCTGCTGGAGGCCGGCGACGACCCGGTGGACACGGTGGCCGAGCAGTCGGGCTTCGGTTCCGCCGAAACCATGCGGCGCGTGTTCCAGCAGAGCCTGGACCTCGCCCCGACCGCCTACCGCGCCCGCTTCCGCAGCACGCGCACGTCCCCGCCGTCCGGGTCGCCGATCAGCACGAACAGCTGAGGCTCGTCCGCCGTGCCGGCCACCTGCCAGTACAGCCTGGCTTCCTCGCACTCCGCGACGGACAGGACCACGCCCGGCCCGTCGCCGCCGGACGAACCGGCGGCCCGCTCCCAGGTCCCGCGCCCCGAACAGGTGTCGACCTCGTGCAATCCGTCTTCCACCGGAAGCGTCTGCGCCATCGCCCCGCCCTGCGCGTCGAGTTCCAGGCTGACGCCGGAGCCGGTCCACACGCCGACGTAGTCGGAGCGCTCCAGGGCCGGCGGCTCGTACGGGGGCATGACGAAGCCCGCGAGGAGGGCGGTGGGTACCGCGATCAGGGTCGCCGCCAGCGTCCACAGCCGCACCCGGAGCTTCGTCCGCCGCCGCATCCGCGCGTACACCGCGACCCCGACGGGGAGCACCCCGGCGGCGGCCGTCCAGCCCCAGGTGGCGACGTACGAGGTACGGGCCAGCAGGGCCACCGGTGCCGCGTACAGGCCTGCGAGCAGGGCCAGCACCGGCAGGGCCCACCGGGACGCGGGGATCCGGGTGCGCACTCCCGCGGCGTGCGAGAGCTCCATCACGGGGATGGTGAAGAGCGTGCCGTGCACCCAGCCCGCCACGAACGACAGCGGCGGAAGGAAGGCGCACGCGACGGCCACTTCGAGGAACAGGCCGATGGCGAAGGTGCCGTAGCCCACCCCGTAGGCGTCGCTCTCGCCCGGGGAGACCCACCAGAGCACCATCGCGACCAGGAACTGTGCACCGGCGACGGCTTCCGCACCGGGCGCGATGCCGCTCCAGGAGCGCTTGTTCCGGGGCGCGACGAACACGTGGTTCGACACGGCGGACCTCCCCATCCAGCTGACTTGAACACGTTCAATCCAGGGTGGACCCTACACTCCCCTTCCCATCTGACGAACCGTCAGCTTCAATCGGAGATGTGATGGGACACGCAGGGATGGCGGCCACCGTCGTCCGATACCTCAGATCAGTCGGCTCCCTCCCCTCCGCCGCCGCGGAGCCCGGGGCCGAGCCCGTCGAAGCACTGCCCCGCCCCGATCTGCGGGCCGTCGGCGAGGACGAGCGCGCGCCCGTCAGCCCCGCCGAGTTCCGCGCCGTACTGGGGAACTTCGCCAGCGGGGTCACGATCATCACCTCCCCGCCCGGCGAGGACGAGGACGGCCCGGCCGGCTTCGCCTGCCAGTCCTTCGCCTCGCTCTCCCTCGACCCGCCGCTGGTCACCTTCATGGTGGCCCGTACGTCGACCACCTGGCCCCGCATCGCGCGCACCGGGGTGTTCTGCGTGAACATCCTCGGCGCCGAACAGGGCGAGCTGTGCCGGGCCTTCGCCGTCAGCGGCGCCGACAAGTTCGCCGGCGTCGCCCACACCCCGGCCCCCGCCACGGGGTCGCCGCAGCTCGACGCGGTGCCCGCCTGGATCGACTGCCGGATCCACGCCGTGCACACCGGCGGGGACCACCTCATCGTCGTGGGCAAGGTCGAGGCCATGGGCGCGGCCGGCGAGGGCGAGCCCCTCCTCTTCCACAAGGGCCGCTTCGGCCGCTTCACCGACTGACACCGGAGGCACCGCCCGCCCGGCCGCCCCACCGCTCGCCCCACCGCTATCCTGCCGGTCTCGAACGGGCGGGGGGCCATGAGGATCACGTACGTGCCGGGTCGGAGCTGGGCGACCACTCTCACCGGCTGGCTCATGGTGCTGTGCGC
Source organism: Streptomyces sp. NBC_00335 (assembly GCF_036127095.1). Lineage (GTDB taxonomy): Bacteria > Actinomycetota > Actinomycetes > Streptomycetales > Streptomycetaceae > Streptomyces. Next base: position 4,786,502 of record NZ_CP108006.1, on the reverse strand, counting down.
CCTCGCCGCCACCACCTGCGCGGCGCTCGGGCTGGACCCCTACCCGCCGCTCGGTTCCGCCCTGACCCTCACGGGGCTCACCGTGCTGTGCGCGGCCGGCTGGGTCGCAGCCTCCTACCGGGCACGGATCGGCCCGGACGAAGCACGGTTCGGGCTGCCGCCCGCCGGGCGCCCGGGCAGGGTGCTCCCCCTCCTGCTGGCGGGCGGAACCGTCCTGGCCAGCGCTGCGGCCATCCTGCTCTCCTTCACCCTGTCCGGCGCCTCCGGCCGTGAGCAGGAGCGGCTGGAGCGGGCCGGGCTCGACGTGCACCGGGTTCCCGTGGCGCGGGTCCTGAGCACTCCGCAGGCCACGGGGAAGAAGAGCGCCTCGCGGCGGCCGCTGTACACCACCGACCTCGCCTTCCAGGTGCCCTACGACAACGGCGAGGTACGCGAATCCGTGCTCCGCGGCTTCACCACGACCGGGCCGCCCACCCCCGGCAAGGAAGTCGATCTGTACTACGCCACCTCGCACCCGGAGATCGGGGTCCGCGCCACACCCCCCGGCCCCGGAGCGCTCACCGCCGTCCTCTACACCGCGGTCGGGGTCCCCACCCTCGTCCTCGGGGCCTCGCTGCTGAAGGCCGTCGACGCCGGCGCCGTGCACGCGCTGCGGCGCCTGCGCCCCCGGGTGCACCTGCCCGCCCTCGGCATTCTGTTGCTCGGGCTCGCGCTGCTGCTGCCCGTGGCAGTGGAGGCCCGGTCCGGAGCCTTCGCCCGGGGTGCGGCCTGGGTGGCGGCCCTCACGCCGTGGCTGGCCCTGCTCTGGGTGAGGAGGGCCAGCCGGGGGGCGGGCGGTACGGGCACGCTCAGAACGTGAGGACCCCCCGGGCCACCCGCCCGTGGTGGGCGTCGTCCACGGCCTTGTCGAAGTCCTCGACCGGGTAGACCTCCGTCACCAGCTCGTCGAGCAGCAGCTTGCCCTGCCGGTAGAGCTCCGCGTAGAGCGCGATGTCCCGCTGCGGGCGCGAGGACCCGTACCGGCAGCCCATGATCGTCTTGTCCAGGTACATGGACGAGACCTGGAAGGCCGCCTCCTCCTTGAAGCCGGGCACGCCGAGCAGGACCGCCTGTCCGTGCCGGTCCAGCAGGTCGATCGCCTGCCGGATCAGCTTGACGTTGCCCACGCACTCGAAGGCGTGGTCCGCGCCCGTCGGCAGGATCTCCTTGACGGCCGCCGAGGAGTCCGCCACCGCCGAGGCGTCGATGAAGTGCGTGGCGCCGAACTGCCGGGCCACCGCCTCCTTCGCCGGGTTCGCGTCGATCGCCACGATGGTGGTGGCGCCCGCGATCCGCGCGCCCTGGAGCACGTTGAGCCCGATGCCGCCGGTGCCGATGACGACCACGCTCTCGCCGCGGTCCACCTTGGCCCGGTTCAGTACGGCGCCCACGCCCGTCAGGACCCCGCAGCCGATCAGCGCGGCCGAGGTCAGCGGGATGTCCTTGGGGATCTTCACCGCCTGCACGGCCTTGACGATCGTCCGCTCCGCGAAGGCCGAGTTGGAGGCGAACTGGAAGAGCGGCTTGCCGCCCCGCGAGAACGGCTGGCCCGGCATCCCGATCGCCTTGCGGCACATCGTGGGCCGGCCGCGGTCACAGTCCGCGCACGCACCGCAGTTGGCGAGCGTGGACAGCGAGACGTGGTCGCCGGGCACCACGTGCGTGACCCCGGAACCGACCGCCTCCACCACGCCCGCGCCCTCGTGCCCGAGCACCACCGGCGGCGGGAACGGGATCGTCCCGTCGATCACCGACAGATCGCTGTGGCACAGCCCGGCCGCCGCTATCGCGACCAGCACCTCCCCCGGCCCCGGGTCCCGGATCTCCAGATCGTCGACCACCTGGGCCTGCTTGCCGTCGAATACGACGCCTCTCACCTGGACTCCTTAGGCAGGCCGAGCACGCGCTCGGCGATGATGTTGCGCTGGATCTCGTCCGAGCCGCCGTAGATGGTGTCGGCGCGGGTGAACAGGAAGAGCCGCTGCTCCTCGTCGAGTCCGAGTTCGTACGGGGTCCCCTGCGACCAGTGCCCCGGCCCGGCCGTGGCCACCGCGCCCCGGACCTCCACCGCCAGCTCCCCGAGCCGCCGGTGCCAGCCGCCCCACAGGAGCTTGGCCACGCTGGGCGCGCCGGGGTCCCCGCCCGCGCCGCCCAGCGTCCGCAGTGCGTTCCAGCGCATCGTGCGCAGCTCGGCCCACTGCCGTACGAGGCGTTCGCGCAGGACCGGGTCGCCCGCGCCCGCGGCCACGTACGCCCGGACCACGCGCTCCAGTTCGGCCGCGAAGCCGATCTGCTGGACGAGGGTGGAGACCCCGCGCTCCAGGGCGAGCAGTCCCATGGCCACGGACCAGCCGTTGCCCTCACCGCCCACCACCTCGGCGGCGACGGCCCCGTCGAAGAACACCTCGTTGAACTCGGAGGTCCCCGACATCTGCCGGATCGGCCGGACCTCGACCTTGCCCGGCTGGTCCATGCGGACCAGGAGGAAGGACAGCCCGCGGTGCCGCGCCGACCCGGCCCCGGTGCGCGCCAGGACGAAGCACCAGTCGGCGTCCTGGGCGAGCGAGGTCCAGATCTTCTGCCCGGTGACCCGGTACAGGCCGTCCGCAGCGTCCCGTACCGCCGTCGTACGGATTCCCGCGAGGTCGGAGCCGGCGCCCGGTTCGGAGTACCCCTGGCACCACAGCTCCTCGCCGCGGGCGATGCCGGGGAGGAAGCGGGCCCGCTGCTCCGGGGAGCCGTAGGCGATCAGCGTCGGCGCGAGGAGGTTCTCGCCGATGTGGCCGACCCGGGCCGGGGCGCGCGCGGCCGCGTACTCCTCGGCCCACACCACCTGCCCGGTGAGGGACAGCCGCCGGTTGCCGTACGCGTCTGCGTCCGCCGTCTCCCAGCCCTGGCCGATCCAGCCGGCGCGCCCCAACTCCCGCTCCCAGGCCCGGCGGACCTCGACGCCCTCGTGCTCACTGCCCGGCCCGCCGAGGCCGACGGCCTCCTCGTACGGGCCCGTGAGGTGCTCCGCCAGCCACGCCCGCGCGCGACCGCGCAGCTCCTTGTCCTCCTCGTCGAAGCGGAAGTCCATGGTCGGTACCCCCCTTGGGTCCTGTCCGGCCGCTACGGCCGGCCTCTCGCGCCTTGGCACGCGTACGCGCCGATCCACCCGATCCGCCGGGTCCACCGGGCTCACCCGGAACGCCCGGCGCACCCGGAACACCCGAAACGCCCGGCCAGGGCCTACGCGTTGGGGCGGTCCTTGGCGGCCGCCGCCTTGGCCATGGCTTCGAGCTGGGCGAGCATCGGCATCGGGTCGGTGCCGACGGTCCCGGGCAGGAAGTCGGCGATCTTCTCGGGGGTCCAGGAGCCCTCGGCGTAGCCGGCGCGCAGTTCGCGGGGCTGCGCCCAGACGGCGATCTTCGGGCCGGCGATCGTGTAGACCTGCCCGGTGATCTTCTCGCCGCCGACGGCCACGGCCTTGTCGGAGAGCAGGTAGGTGACGAGCGCCGCGACGTCCTCGGGCTCGCCGATCTCCTTGAGCTCCATCGGCACGTTGGCCGACATCCGGGTGCGCGCCACGGGCGCCACGGCGTTGGAGGTGACCCCGTACTTGGCCAGGCCCAGCGCGGCGGAGCGGACGAGCGAGATGATCCCGCCCTTGGCCGCGCTGTAGTTGGCCTGGGCCACGGAGCCCTGGTGGTTGCCGCTGGTGAAGCCGATCAGCGTGCCGGTGCCCTGGCGGCGCATGACGGCGGAGGCGGCGCGGAAGACGGTGAACGTGCCCTTGAGGTGGGTGGCGACCACCGGGTCCCACTCCTCCTCGGACATGTTGAACAGCATCCGCTCGCGCAGGATGCCGGCGACGCACACGACTCCGTCGATGCGTCCGTACTGGGCGAGCGCGGTGTCGACTATGCGCTGGCCGCCCGCCATGGTCGAGATGTCGTCGGCGACGGCCACGGCCTCGCCGCCCGCGGCGACGATCTCCTTCACCACCGCTTCGGCGATCTCGCTGGTGGGCTCGTTGCCCTCCATGCCCACGCCGTAGTCGTTGACGACGACCTTGGCGCCTTCGGCGGCCGCGGCGAGTGCCACGGCCCGCCCGATGCCCCGGCCGGCGCCTGTGACGGCGACGACTTTGCCTGCCAAGAAGTTCCCCACGTCCGGCCCCTTCCCGCGTTTTCTGACGGTCCGTTAGATTCTATGGGCACCCGGATGCGCCAGCACAAGCCCCAGTTCGTCACCACAGTTCATTTCGCTACGAGGAGCTGATGAGATCGATGGCCATGCCCGCCGAGTTCCACGACATCGCCAAGCGCGTCAACAACTGGGGCCGGTGGGGCGCCGAGGACGAGATCGGCACCCTCAACCTCATCACCGACGAGGTGGTCCGCGCGGCCGCCGCGGAGATCCGCACCGGGCGCCGGATCCCGCTCGCCCTGCCGCTCAAGGAGGACGGGGTGCAGTCCGGCATGATCCCCGGCCGGATCAACCCGCTGCACACGATGGTGCAGATCAACCAGGAGCTCTTCGGCCCGGGCACGGTGGCGTGCAGCGACGACGCGGTGACCTTCGGGCTCCAGGCCGGCACGCACTGGGACGCGCTCACGCACGTCTCGCACTCGGGGAAGATCTACAACGGCCGCCCGGCCGGCACCATCACGGCGCACGGCCGCGCCGAGTTCAGCGGCATCGACAAGGCCGGGCACATCGTCTCGCGCGGGGTCCTGCTGGACGTGGCCCGCGCCAAGGGCCTGGACCGGCTCCCCGGCGGCCACCCGGTGACCCCGGAAGACCTGGAGCAGGCCGAGGAGTTCGGCGGGGTCACCGTCCGCGCGGGCGACATCGTCCTGGTCCGCACCGGTCAGGTGCAGGTCTACCTGGCGGGCGACAAGCACGGCTACGGCTACCCCTCGCCCGGCCTGTCCGTCCGTACGCCCGAGTGGTTCCACGCCCGGGACGTGGCGGCCGTCGCGAACGACACCCTGACCTTCGAGATCTTCCCGCCGGAGATAGAGAACCTGTGGCTGCCGGTGCACGCGCTGGACCTGGTCGAGATGGGCATGCACCAGGGCCAGAACTGGAACCTCGAAAAGTTGTCCACAGCCTGTGCGGAAGAATCCCGCTACTCGTTCCTGCTCTCCGCCATGCCGGAACCCTTCGTCGGCGCGGTGGGCACCCCGGTGGCCCCGGTCGCCATCCTCTGAGCGCGAAAGGGCGGTGGCCCCGGACCCTCACGGGTCCGCGACCACCGCCCTTCACGCCCTACGGTCAGCCCTTGGCGCAGATCACGTCGTACGGGCGGCCCACCGCCATGGTCAGCCGCATCGGCTCGGTGGTCCCGGACGGGCACTCGGCCTTCGTCTTGACCAGACCGAGCACCTTGTACGTGCCCGAACCGCCCGAGGCGCACGGCACTTCCTGGGCCTGGTCGGTCACGCAGTCGCCCTGCACCAGCTGGCCGCCGCCGGCGCCCGCGTCACCGGGGTGCTCGCCGGTCAGGTTGCGGCCGCAGACGGTGTTGGTGGGGATGCCGCCCGACTTGGCGGAACCGTAGGTCATGCTCACCTGGATCATCAGATCGGTGCCGGGCGGGCACTGGATCGCCCCCGGCAGGATGCTGGCGTCCTTGATGTCGATCGCCTTGAAGGTGGCACCGGACGCCGAGCACTTCTGCGGCCGGTAGCCGTCCGGCTTGTTGTCCGGGTCGGGGCCGCCGCAATCTCCCACCGCCCACGTGCTCGACGTGTCGGAGGAGGACTCCGGGTTCCCGGGGTCCTTGGACGAATTGCCCGGGGCCGACGCGGAGGCCGAGGGCTTGGCGTCGTTCCCGCCGCCGCCTTCGCCGAGCCACTGGGAGGCTCCGTAGATGCCTGCGGCGACCAGAACGAGTGCGAGGAATCCGGGGAGTCTGCTCCCACGGCGCCTCGGGGCGGGCGGAGGCGTCACCTCGTACGGGTTTGCCATGCGCTTCTCCTGTGATGAGGGTGGGGGCCTTCGGGACGGGACGACGCACCCCCGAGCAGAGATACGTCATGTACACCTCATGATTCCACGCGCACCACGAGCCCCCGACCCCGGGCCGGAACGCACACGGAGACGCTCAGCGGCAGGGCGGCGGTTCTACCGCCAGGGGGCGGAAGGTGACCGCGAGGTCCGGGCCGCGGCGGACGAAGCGCGCCTCGACCTCCGAGACGAGCACCATCGTGCCGGCCGTGTACGCGTCCGTCCTGAGGCCCGCGTCCAGGGCCTCCTCGGGCACCTCCGGCTCGGCGCGCCACCAGCGGCCGCCGAACTTCGTGTACCGGATCCCGCAGTGCACGTACAGCGCGTGCGGGTACGGGACCCCGAGCGCCGGGTCGCCCTGATCGGCCGGCTCCGTCGCCTCGGCCTGCGCGCTCGGCGGCGGCGCGGACGCGGCGGGCGGGGCCGGCATCCGGGCCCCGTCGCCGGGCGCCCACTGCGGGACGAGGACGGCCAGCACCGCGACGGCCGCCGCCAGCCCGGCACCGGCCGCCCTGCGGCGCCCGCGGATCCGGGCGGCCGCCCGGACGGCGGCCTGCGGCGTGGGGGCGGCGAGCGGCGCCGCCGGGGAGTCCGCCAGCGCGTGCAGGGCGCGGCGCAGCTCTTCTTCGGGGAACCCGTTCATCGAACCTCCGCCTCAGTCGTACCGGCGCCCGGCCAGAGGTCGGGGCGGGCCCGCAAGCGGGTCAGGGCCCGCGCGGCCAGGCTGGTCACCGTGCCGTTCGGACAGCCCAGGATCTCCGCCGTCTGCTCGACCGTCAGGTCCTGGTAGTAGCGCAGCACCAGTACGGCCCGCTGGCGCCGCGGCAGGCTGAGCAGGGCGCGTTCGAGCAGGTCCGTGGCGGCGACCGCCTCGGCGGCGGGCTCGACGGAGCCGCCCGCGGCGTCGGGCACGGCCGCGTGGGGCAGCTCGTGGTGCCAGCGCCTGCGACGCCAGGTGCAGTAGGTGGTGACCATGACCTTGTGCGCGTAGCCGATCGGTGCGTCGTACCGGCCCGCGCGGGCCCAGCGGTCGTAGACCTTGGCCAGGGTCACCTGCACCAGGTCCTGCCCCAGATGCCAGTCGCCCGTCAGCAGCCTCGCGGTGCGGAGCAACGGGAGTCCCGCTGCCGCGACGAACTCCGCAAACGTTTCTTCGGATGGCTCCACCCGGCCACACCCCCTCACCCTCAAGACGACCCGGGGGCGCGGTCGCATTGCACGACAGGGGCACCAACTTCAGGGTGGCGCTGTTGCCATCGGCGGACGGAGTCGCGCGTCAAAAAGGATTGGTTCTGCGGGTGGCGGCGGCGCGCATGCACGCCCCGAGCGCGGCACGGCGGCCGCCACCCCACGACCCGCACTCGTCAAGGCAGGACTGACCCTTGGCGTCCCCTCGCGACGAATCGTTCAACACAAGAGTGATCACCAGTTGACGAACCGTCAACACCTCGTTAGAGGTACACGTGCGGTTCCCGGATCGCGCCGTGGATTTCCGGCCCGCCCGCGGCGTCCTCCGCGGTCTTCCCCGCAGCCTTCTCGGCGGCCTTCTCCGCGATCCCCTCCGCGAGCTTCTCGGCGCGGTCGATCTCGCACCAGATCCGCTTCCCGGCGCCCTCGCGCTGCCAGCCCCAGCGGTCCGCCAGTCCGTCCACGAGCTCCAGCCCGCGGCCGCCCGTATCGTCCCCGGCGGCCTGCCGCGGGGACGGCGCCCGGTCGCTCGCGTCCGCGACCTCCACCCGCACTCCCGGCTCCCCGAAGAGCATGCGCAGCACGGCCGGACAGCCGGTGTGGACGACGGCGTTGGTGACCAGCTCGGAGATCAGCAGGATCAGCGTCTCGGCGAGCGGCTCGTCATCCCCTATGCCGCAGCCCGCGAGCCGTGAGCGGGCCCATCGGCGGGCCCGGCCGACCTCGGCGGGGTCCGGTCCTACCTCCAGCTGAACCTGAAGCACCTGCACCGCTCACACCATCCGAACCGGCGGACACTTCGCCTCGCGACAGGACGGGGTCACCGAGTGTGACCCCCTTGCGGAGCAGCATGGTTGACATACAGTCACCACAACAAGCGCTTCGGGCATATTCCAGCGTGAAGGAGTAAGCGTGGTGCATACTGTGCGGCGCTCGCGCCGCTCAACCGCTCGCATTCCCGGGAGCGTACCGGAGCAGCCCCCCGCCTCCGGGCCGCAATGAGGCGGGCGAAGGACACAAACCGATATCAACTCTCCGTAATCGGACATGCGTCCCGCGCCGTCCCTCCCGCACCCCTCCGTCACAGCGAGCGAGCAGGCGGCCGGGCAGCCGACCGCCCTACTCCACCGCCGCCAGCAGCTCCGCCGCCAGCGCCTCCTCCGCCTGCGCCGCGGTCCGCCACTGCTCCGCCCGCACCCACGCCCGCTTCAGGTGCAGGTGCACGTCCGCCTCCCAGGTGAAGCCCATCCCGCCGTGCACCTGCAGACAGTCCCGGGCGTTGCGCACGGCGGCCTCGTCGGCCAGCAGCTTGGCCGCGGCCACCTCCGCCGGACCGGCCGTCACGGCGGCCGCGTAGACCGCCGTACGGGCCACCTCGGCCCGCACCAGCATCTGCGCGCACAGGTGCTTCACCGCCTGGAACGCCCCGATCGGCTGCCCGAACTGTTCGCGCTCCTTGGCGTACTGCACCGCCAGCTCCACCGTGCGCAGCGCGCTGCCGAGCTGCAGCGCCGCCGTCAGCAGCGCCCCCGCGTCCCGGTAGGCACCGGCCGCCACCGGCTGCCCCGGCAGGGAGACCCGGGCCAGCGGGGTCAGCGGGTCCGCGGAGCGCACCGGCTCCCCGGCGTAGTTCCAGCCGGCCGGGTCGACCGGTTCCCCGTCCGCGCCGAGCACCGCGTCCGCCTCGCCGAGGTGGGCCACCAGCGGGCCCTCCAGGTCGAAGGCCGTCACCACCGCCTCCCCCTCCGCGGCCCCCGCGACCAGCCCGGCGGCCAGGTGGGTGGCGACCAGCGGTCCCGGCAACAGCGCCCGCCCGGCCTCCTCGAAGACGAGCACGGCCTCCGGCAGCCCGAGCCCTACCCCGCCCTCGTCCTCCGGGAGCCGCAGCGAGAAGAACCCGGCCTCGCCGAGCTCCCGCCACAGATCCCGGTCCACGGACCGGCCGGTGAGGTCGGCCCGGTCGACCGAGGCCCGCAGCTCCTCGCGCCCGTACCGGCCCGCCAGGAGGTCCCGTACGCCTGCCCGCAGGTCCCGCTGGTCCTGCGTCGGCTGGAAGTCCACGGAACGCTCACCTGCCCTTCGGAAGGCCGAGGATCCGCTCGGCCACGATGTTCTGCTGGATCTGCGAGGTGCCCGCCGCGATCGTGTACGAGAGCGAGGAGAGCCGGTCCAGGGTCCACTCCTCGTCCAGCGAGAGGGCCTCGGCCCCCAGCACCTCGGCGGCCGTGTCGTAGAGCTCCTGGCGCGCGTGCGAGTACGCCAGCTTGAAGACGCTGCCGCCGATGCCCGGGACCCCGCCCGAGCGCTCGGACTCGCTGACGTTCCACTGGGTGAGCCGCCACAGGGCGCCGAACTCCCCGTACAGGCGGCCCAGCCGGCGCCGCAGCACCGGGTCGTCCCAGCGGCCGTTCGCCTTCGCGGTGCGCGCCAGCTCGCCCAGGGTGCGCCGGCAGGCGACGACCTCGCCGACGAAGGCGGTGCCGCGCTCGAAGGACAGGGTCACCATCGTGACCCGCCAGCCGTCGTTCTCCGCGCCGACCCGGTTGGCGACCGGCACCCGTACCTCGTCGAGGAACATCTCCGCGAACTCCGTGGAGCCGGCCAGCGTGCGCAGCGGCCGGATCGTCACCCCGGGGGCGTCCATCGGCATGGCCAGCCAGGAGATCCCCCGGTGCTTGGGGGCCTCCCCGTCGGTGCGCACGAGCAGCTCGCACCAGTCGGCGACCTCCGCGTGCGAGGTCCATATCTTCGATCCGGTGATCACGTACTCGTCGCCGTCGCGGACGGCCCGGGTGCGCAGCGAGGCCAGGTCGGAGCCCGCGTCCGGCTCGCTGAAGCCCTGGCACCACACCTCGTCACCGCGCAGGACGGGCGGCAGCCAGCGCGCGCGCTGCTCCGCGGTGCCCTCGGCGGCGATGGTCGGGCCGGCGTGCAGCAGCCCGACGAAGTTCGCGCCGACGTACGGGGCTCCCGCGCGCTCCGTCTCCTCCAGGAAGATCAGGTGCTGCGTGGGAGTGGCCCCGCGGCCGCCCGCGTCCACCGGCCAGTGCAGTCCGGCGTACCCGGCGTCGTACAGCCTGCGCTGCCAGCCCGCGTCGTAGGCGCGGCGGCCCGGCCAGTCGTCGGGCGAGGGCTTGGCCGGCAGCCCGGGGAGCTCCTCGGCGAGCCAGGCCCGCAGCCGGGCCCGGAACTCCCGCTCCTCCTCGGTGTAGGTGAGGTCCACTGCGCCTACCGTCCCGTCCGCCGGTCCTTGTCGAAGTCAAGACCGAGCATACGGATGGCATTTCCGCGCATCAGCTTGTACACGGTTTCCTCGTCGAGACCCTTGACGTGGTCGAGGGCGACCTCCTTGGTGTGCGGGAAGGTCGAGTCCACGTGCGGGTAGTCGGTTTCGAAGGTGGCGTTGTCGCGGCCGACGACGTCCAGCGAGGCGATCCCGTGCTTGTCGCGGAAGAAGCAGCAGAACATCTGCCGGTAGTAGTACGTGGACGGCGGCTCGGGGATCAGGTCCTTGACCCCGCCCCAGGCGCGGTGCTCCTGCCACACGTCGTCGGCGCGCTCCAGGGCGTACGGGATCCATCCCATCTGGCCCTCGCTGTACGCCAGTTTCAGCGTCGGGAACTTGACGAGCACCCCGCTGAACAGGAAGTCCATCATCGAGGCCATGGCGTTGTTGAAGCTGAGCGCGGCCTGCACGGCGGGCGGGGCGTCGGGGGAGGCGGCGGGCATTTGGGAGCTGGACCCGATGTGCATGTTGACGACGGTGCCGGTCTCCTGGCAGACGGCGAAGAAGGGGTCCCAGTAGCCGGAGTGGATGGACGGCAGGCCGAGATGGGTCGGGATCTCGGAGAAGGTCACCGCCCGCACCCCGCGTGCGGCGTTGCGCCGGATCTCGGCGACGGCCAGGTCGATGTCCCAGAGCGGGATGATGCAGAGCGGGATGAGCCGGCCGCCGCTGTCCCCGCACCACTCCTCGACCATCCAGTCGTTGTAGGCGCGCACGCAGGCCAGGGCGACCTCCTTGTCGTGCGCCTCGGCGAAGGTCTGCCCGCAGAAGCGCGGGAAGGTCGGGAAGCAGAGCGAGGCCTCGACGTGGTTGAGGTCCATGTCGAGCAGCCGTGCCTTGGGGTCCCAGCAGCCGCGCCGCATCTCCTCGCGGGTGATGCCCTCCAGGGTCATGTCGTCGCGGTCGAAGCCGACGGCGGCGATGTTGCGCTTGTACGGGAACTTCAGGTCCTCGTAGATCCACCAGTCGGTGGGAGGGCCGTCGGGGTCCATGGTGATCACGTACTTGCCGCCGGTGTAGGCGAGTTCGCCGATGCCGGCCGTGAGCGCCTTGGGCCCGCGGTCGCGGTACTTGGCGGGCAGCCAGACGTCGAAGAGGTGGGCCGGTTCGATGACGTGGTCGTCGACGCTGATGATCCGAGGCAGTTCCATGATGTCCCCTCGCCGCATGCCGAATGGCTCCGTCGCCCCGATCCGCCGCTCGGGCAAATCTGATGGGGCGTCAGAAATCTGGAACCAAGCTAGCTCCCCGCCTCTGGACCGACAAGCGTCCGCGCCCTACGCTCTGCGCTTGATCTGACTATCCGTCAGGTCATGTCGGCCAGGGGAGGTCGGTCCGGGATGACGGACAGCACCGCAGTCGAACTCAGCCGGTCCCGCACGCTCTGGGACCTGATCACCCGCCGGGCCGCCATGACCCCCGACGCACCCGTCCTCATCGAGGCCGCCGACGGCCCCGCCGCCAACCGGGCCACCGACCGCCGGCTGACCTTCGCGGAGCTGCGCGACCGCTCCGAGCAGGTCGCGGCCGGCCTCTACGGCATGGGCGTGCGCCCCGGCACGGTGGTCGCCTGGCAGCTCCCCACCCGCATCGAAACCGTGCTCCTCTCCGTGGCCCTCGCCCGGATCGGCGCCGTCCAGACCCCCGTCATCCCCTTCTACCGGGACCGCGAGGTCGGCTTCGCCCTGCGCGAGTCGAAGGCGGAGTTCTTCGCCGTCCCCGGTGTCTGGCGCGGCTTCGACCACACGGCGATGGCCCACCGCCTCGGCGCGCACGGCGTCTTCGAGGCGTACGAGTCCCTGCCCACCGGCGACCCCGCGGTGCTGCCCCCGCCCCCCGAGGAGGGCGTCTCGGTCCGGTGGATCTACTGGACCTCGGGCACCACCTCCGACCCCAAGGGCGTCCTGCACACGGACCGCTCCCTCATCGCGGGCGGCTCCTGCCTGGCCCACGCCCTGCACCTGTCACCGGACGACGTCGGCTCGATGGCCTTCCCGTTCGCCCACATCGCCGGACCCGACTACACGGTGATGCTGCTGCTCTACGGGTTCCCGGCGGTCCTCTTCGAGAAGTTCGCGATGCCCGACGCCCTCGACGGCTACCGCCGGCACGGGGTCACGGTCGCCGGCGGCTCCACGGCCTTCTACTCGATGTTCCTCACCGAACAGCGCAAGGACCCGGGCACCAAACTCATCCCCACCCTCCGCCTCCTCGCGGGCGGCGGCGCCCCCAAGCCCCCGGAGATCTACCACGCGGTCGTCCGCGAGCTGGGCTGCCAGCTCACCCACGGCTACGGCATGACCGAGGTCCCCATGATCACGATGGGCGCCCCGGACGACACCGCGGAGAACCTCGCCACCACGGAGGGCCGGCCCCCCGAGGGCATGTCCATCCGCATCACGACCCCGGAAGGCACGCTCCTCCCGCCGGACACCGACGGGGAGGTCCGGCTGCGCGGGGAGGCGGTCTGCCAGGGGTATCTCGGCAGGGAGCGGAACGATGTGAACGCAGCGGTCTTCGACGCCGACGGCTACCTGATCACCGGCGACCTCGGCCACCTCACCAAGGACGGCTACCTGGTCCTGACGGGCCGCAGCAAGGACGTCATCATCCGCAAGGGCGAGAACATCTCGGCGAAGGAGATCGAGGACCTGCTCCACCGGTTGCCCGCCGTGGCCGACGTGGCCGTCATAGGCCTGCCCGACCCGGAACGCGGCGAACGCGTCTGCGCCGTCGTCGAACAGCCCCCGGGCGCGGCCCCGCTGACCCTCGCCGAGGTGACCTCGCACCTCCGCACGGAGGGCCTCTCCACCCACAAGCTCCCGGAACAACTGGAACTGGTCGAGGCCCTGCCCCGCAACGACGCCCTGCGCAAGGTCCTCAAGTACAAGCTCCGCGAACGCTTCGCGTAGCGGGCGAGGGCGGCTCGCGCGCGCGGCGGGGCACACGGCTCACGGCGCGGCGGGGCTGCGGGAGTCCGCCCCGCCGCCCTGCTTCCGCTCCGCCCCGGTTCCGCCCCGGCAGGGGCTACGCGTCCGGAGCCGCCACCCCGCAGTAGCCGGCGAAGGCCGCCAGGATCTCGTCCTCGGAGATGCGGCCGTCGCCGTCCGCGTCCAGGGCCGTCGCGAGCGGACCCGCCAGCTCCTCCGCGGTGCCCAGCACGCGCAGGACGCGCGCCGTCGCCGCAGGGGTCGCGCCGGGGACGGCGTCGCCGGCGGGGCTCGCCACCGCGATGACCGCCCGCAGGAACGGCCGCGCGATCTCCGCGAACCGGTGCGGGTTGTCCCGCAGCCGCTTCGCCGCGCCCGTGACGAACTCCTCGCGGGACACCCGCTGGTCCCCGTCCACGTCCGCGATGCCGGCCATGCCCTGCCAGAAGGCCTCCGCCCCGGCGAACACGGCCTGGCCCCTGTCGGACCTGGCCGCCACGGCGAATTCGGCCAGGACCGCCTTGGCCGCCGTACTGAAGTCCTCCCGGTCGATATACCCGGACCCGTCCTGGTCGAAGGTGGCGAATCGGGCGGCGATCTTGCGCTCGTACTCTGCGCTGTCCATGTTCGGCGTTCCGCCTTCACGTGTGCGGTGGGGTCAGTTCCAGACAGGACGGAGCGTAAGGCCTACGTGGCCTGCGCGTTAAGCGAAGCGGGCAAGGAGGTGGCCGCATCGAACCAGCGCACGAGGAGCGCGACGGGGCGCGTACGCCTGTGCGCATGTGCCGGGCCGCACCTCCCCGTTCACGCCGTGCTACGCCCCTATCACGCAGGGCGCACCTCCGGGACGAGGTTCTGGCAAAACGGGCGCGAACCGCTGCATGCCCACTACATTCGAGTGGTCGACACACGGCTGCGAAACCGGGAAGCCGGCTGGGGGCACGATGCCGAAGGACGCACCACCGCGCTGGGACCGCCGCATGCAACAACGCCTGGCCCGCGGCGAGGCCGCCGCGCTCGGAGAGCTGTACGACCGCTTCGCCTCGCTCGTGCACGGCCTCGCCCACCGGGTCCTCGGCGAAGAGAAGGCCGCCGACCGGGTCACCCGCGAGGTCTTCGGCTACATCTGGGAGAACCCGGACGCCTACGACCCCAAACAGGGCTCCATGCGCTCCTGGGTCGCCCGCATCACCCAGGGGCAGGCCGTGGCCCGCCTGCGCCAGGCAGAACTGGGCAACGGATCCCGCGAGGAACTGGAACAGAAGGTGCGCAGCGCCAACGCGGCGGCCCGCGCCGACTTCATCGTCACCTCCATGCCCGCACCCCTGCGGGCAGCGCTCGAACTCGCCTACTTCAAGCGCCGCGACTACCGCCAGGCCGCCGCCGACCTGCAGATCAGCGAGGACGAGGCCCGGCGCCGGCTGCGCCTGGGCCTGCAACTCCTGTCCACGGCCAACGCCGTCCCGCGCGACGACACGGTCCCGCCCGGGTACGGCCCCTCCGGATTCGGAACCACGCGATGACGATCCCGCCGAGCCCCTTCGGCGAAGAAGACGGCGAAGAGTACGAGCGGCCCCCGAACCGCGGCGGCCCGGCGCGCATACCGGGCCCGCGCGGAGCGGCCGACGACCTCGCCGACCTCGATGACCTCGTCGACCTCAACGACCTCGACGACTCGCAGCACATGGAGTACCCGGACATCACCGGCTCCCCCGCCGTACCGGCGCCCGCCGAGCCCGAGCCCGACCCCGAGCCGGTCCCGGCCGCGCCGCCGCCCACCCACGCCGTACTGAAGTCCCTCCTCGGCGCCTGGGCCCTGGCGGCCTGCTCCGCGGAGGAGACCCAGGCCGTCGAGGACCACCTCACCGAGTGCGCGCCCTGCGCCGAGGAAGCGCTGCGGCTGCGCGACGCCGTGGGGCTGCTGCACCCTGAGGAGACCCTCGACCTCAAGCCGCTGCTGCGCTCGCGCGTGCTGGAGGACTGCCTCGGCAAGCGCCCGGCCCGCATCCCGGTCCCGGCGTGGGCGAGCCCGTACGACACCGAGACGGCCCGGCTGGACGCCCTGCTGCGGGACTTCGGGGACTCGGAGTGGCACACCCCGGTCCGGCTGAAGTGGTTCGAGGAGGAGCGCCGCCAGACCCGCCGGACCACGGTGGCCGGGGTCATCGGGCACCTGCTGGCGGTGGACGGCCTCGTGGCGGCCGCGCTGGGCCTGGACGACCCCCTGGGCCGCGAAGCGTCGGCGGGCACCCCGGCCGAGCGCACGGAGCGGTTCTGGGAGGACTCCCCGTACCCGACCACCCGCCGGGTCCGCGAGCCGTGGCGGGAGCAGGGCCACACCCTGGTCCGTACGGTCTCCTTCGCGGGCCGCGGCGTGGCCGAACTGGACGTGGAGTACGGCGCCTTCGCCCTGCCCCTCGGGGACGCCTTCCTGGAGCGGGCCTTCGAGTGCTGGGTCCACGCCGTGGACATCGCGGAGGCGGTGGACTACCCGTACGGGCCGCCGTCCGCGCCCCACCTGAACCGGATGATCGACCTGGCGGCCCGGCTCCTGCCGGCGGCCCTGGCCGGGCGCCGGCGGGCGGGGCTGGCGGCGCCGCCGCGCGGGCTGGTCGCGGCGGGGGCGCCGGGCCGGACCTTGCACCTGGAGATCGAGGGTGCGGGAGGCGGCGGCTGGGACATCGCCCTGGACTCCCCCGCGGCGAAGCCCTCACCGGACCACACGGTGGCCCGGATCGCCCTGGACGGCACCGAGTTCTGCCAGCTCGCCGCGGGCCACATCTCCCCGGAGGAGGCCGCGGTCGGCCAGGACGGCGACCGCGAGGCCATCCGCGACGTCCTCTTCGCGGCGGCCTCGCTCAGCCGGATGTAGGGCGCCCGCCCTGCCGGCCATGACGTCCGGCGGTTACGTGAAGACGACCGTCCGGGTCCCGTTCAGCAGGACCCGGTGCTCGCTGTGCCACTTCACGGCCCGCGCCAGCGCCTGGCACTCCACGTCCCGCCCGATCGCCACCAGCTGGTCCGGGGTGACCTCGTGCCCCACCCGCTCGACCTCCTGCTCGATGATCGGGCCCTCGTCCAGATCCGCCGTCACGTAGTGCGCGGTCGCACCGATCAGCTTCACGCCCCGCGCGTGCGCCTGGTGGTACGGCTTCGCGCCCTTGAAGCTCGGCAGGAACGAGTGGTGGATGTTGATGATCCGCCCGCTCAGCTCCTTGCAGAGGGTGTCCGACAGCACCTGCATGTACCGCGCGAGGACCACGAGGTCGACCTCCTCGGCCCGGACCAGCTCCAGCAGCTGCGCCTCCGCGGCCGCCTTCGTGTCCTTCGTCACCGGGATGTGCACGAACGGGACCCCGTACGAGCCGACCAGCTCCTCGAAGTCGGTGTGGTTCGACACCACCGCCGCGATCTCCACCGGCAGCGCGCCGATCCGGTGGCGGAAGAGCAGGTCGTTGAGGCAGTGCCCGAACTTCGACACCATCAGCACGATCCGCATGCGCTCGTCGGAGCGGTGGATCTGCCAGTCCATCCGGAAGGAGTCGCCGATCGCGGCGAAGCTGGCCCGCAGCTTCTCCACCGTCACCGGAGCGTCGGCCGCGAAGTGGACCCGCATGAAGAAGAGACCGGTGTCGCGGTCGCCGAACTGCTGACTGTCCTCGATGTTGCACCCGGTCATGAACAGATAGCTGGACACGGCGTGCACGATGCCCTGCTTGTCCGGGCATGAGAGGGTCAGTACGTACTGCTGCGGGGCCTGGGGCTGCGGGTCGTCGCTCATGACCCCACAGCCTTCCACATCACACCGCGCGCGTGAGGATCCTCAGGACGTCCAGTGAGCGCGGCCGCGCGTCCGGATCGTCCGCGTCCGCCGTCGCCAGCCGTACGTGGGCTTCGCGCGCGGCCCGCACCGCCTCCGGCCAGGCGTGGTGCTCCAGGTAGCCGGAGACCGGGGCGTCGGGGCCTATCTGGTGCATGATCCGCAGCACGCGCAGTACGGCGAGGTCCACCAGGGCCGCTTCCTGCGAGTCGCGGAAGATCGTGCCGACGTACTTCTCCGCGGACCAGCTGTCGAGCCAGGTGTCCTCGACGAGGCGGTACACGGCGTCGGTGACGTCCCCGTACCCCTCGGCGCCGGCCAGCCAGGTGTCCTCTTGGAACGCGGGGTCGGAGAGCATGTGCAGCGCCGAGCGCACGTTGCTGCGCCAGCGCCACCACGGCATGTCGTTGAGGGGCATGCCGCCCATGGTGGAGGAGCGGCCGCCGCGGCGGGAAGAGTTCTTCGAACCTTGGGCGAATGTCACGCTTTCGATCGTACGTTCCCGTACGGCGTGATCTTGAGGCGCCCGGACCCCCCGGAAACCGGCCCGACCGGTGCTCACTCAGCGTATGGGCGACACCCGTAATTCACCTCGTCGTCACCCCATGTTGCGTACACCTCGCACTTCAGTTACCCCGGGCGCGGAATGGTGCATGCACATGACCACCCGGCGACGCGCAGCATCACTCTCCCGCTCCTTTCTGGCCCGGACCGCGGCCGTGGCGACGGGCGCGTGTCTCGTCGCCGGCTGCGGGGTGCTCCCCGGGGGCTCGGGGGGCCCCGGGGGCGCCGACACCCTCACCGTCATGACCTTCGCTCCCCAGGACTCCAGCGCGACCAACATGCCGGGCATGCCGGGCATGGCCAAGGCCTACGAGCGCTGGGTCAACTCCAAGGGCGGCATCAACGGCCGCAAACTCCGCGTCCTGACCTGCAACGAGCGCAACACGCCCACCGGCGCCGCCGACTGCGCCCGCAAGGCGGTCGCCGAGAAGGCCGTCGCCGTCATCGGCTCCTACAGCCAGCACGGACGGGCCTTCCTGGCCCCGCTGGAAGCCGAGGGCATCCCCTTCATCGGCGGCTACGGGGTCTCCTCCACCGAGTTCCAGTCCCCGCTCTCCTTCCCCGTCAACGGCGGCCAGCCCGTCCTCATGGCCGGAGCCGGCCACCAGCTGGGGCGCACCTGCGCCAAGGTCGCCCTGGTCCGCCCCGACACCCTCGCCGGCGATTCCCTGCCCATCCAGCTCAACGCCGGCCTCAAGGCCAACCAGATGCCCGAGGCCAGCGACATCCGGGCCGCCGAGGACGCCGCGGACCTCTTCGTCCAGGCCAACGAGGCACTGGCGGCCTCCTCCTCCGGGACCTCCGGGAAGGGCGGCGCCTCCTCGGCGAAGGACGGGAAGGACGGGAAGGAGAAGGGGTGCGTGGCCGCCGTCCTCGGCGCCCGCACCGAGACCTTCTTCGACGCCTTCCGCCGCGCCGACTCCCAGAACCGCAAGCCGCAGGTCTCCTCGGTGCTGGGCTCGGTCAGCCAGGCCCTGGTCGACCGGACGGGCGGCAAGGAGAGCCCCTTCGAGGGCGCGTACGTCACGAGCTGGTACCCGGTCGGCTCCGATCCCCTGTGGACGCAGATGCGCAACGTCATCTCCGACCACGCCTTCGGCGACAACGCCGTGGACCCCGACGACAGCGGCGCGCAGACCACCTGGATCGCGTACACGGTGTTCAGCGAGATGGTGAAGCGGTTCAAGGAGGACGAGAAGCTCACCGGCCGCTCCCTGACGCGCAAGCTCAACCAGTCCGACCCCGTCCAGACCGGCGGCCTGACCCCCGACCTCAGCTGGCGCTACGAGGACATGCGCGCCGTCGCCGGCTTCCCCCGCATGGTCAACTGCCGGGTCACCTTCCAGGTCGTCCAGCAGGGCCGCCTGATGGCCCAGCCGGGCGGCGAGCCGTCCATGGACATGACCAAGACCCTGGAAATGGCGCCCCGTTCGAGCTAGTCCGCCTCTTTCGGGGACCGGGCTTGGAGCCGGCTCTTGTCAGAGCCGGCTCCTGTCAGAGCTGGCTCTTGTCACGCTTGGTGAGGTCGTACTTGGCCGCGATGGAGTTCCACAGGCCCGCCGCGGTCTCCTTCGCCCTGGTGGCGTCGCCGCTCGCCTTGTTGCCCTCGGAGGCGTTGCGGGTCGCCTTGGCCTTGCCGTCCTTGCACTTGTCGCCGTCGGACTTCATGTCGTCCGCCCAGGCCGCGTAGCTGTTGTCGGCCTCGGCGGAGGACTTCCACGCCTTGGTGAGGGCCGCGGTCAGCTTCGCGTTGTTCGGGAGCTTGTCCACCTTGAGCTCCTGGAGCCGGGTCACCAGCTCCTCGCGCTGGCGGGCCGCGTCGCGCAGATCGGTGGCCGCCTGGTCCAGGTTGGTGCAGCCCTTGATGTCCTCGACGGCCTTGATCACCGATGCCCGGCTGTCGTTGCTGTCCGCGAGGAGCTTGTCGAGCTGCACCGCCTGCGGCTGCGCGGCATCCAGCGGGGTCTCGCCGCTCTCCGCCGCGGAGCTGCCGGGGGTGGGGGTGGCCGCCACGGCGGCCGGGTCGTTGTTCTGCGCCTTGCCGTCACCGAGCAGCGCACCGACCCCGAGCCCGACGACGGCCAGGCCGATGACGACGGCGCCGATGATCGCGGGCGACACCCTGCGGGCGGCGGCGGGCGGCTCCTCCTGGTAGTACGGCGGCTGCTGCTGGTACTGCTGCGGCGGCGGCGCGTACTGCTGGTGCTGGGGCTGCTGCGCGTACTGCTGTTGTTGCTGGTGCTGCTGTTGCTGCGGGTGGGGGCGGCGCGGCGGCTGCTGCTGGCGCACCGGCTCCTGGATGGGGGGCAGCAGCTGCGTGTCCCCCCGGAACATCCCGTCGAACCCGGCGGCGGGATCGGCGGGCGCGGCCGGGACCGGCGCGATGTACTGCGTCGCGGCCTCGTCGTACGAGGGAGCGGCGGGGACCGGCGCGATGTACTGGGTGGCCGCCTCACCGTGCGCGGGGGCCGCGGGAACCGGCGGTATGTACTGGGTGGCCGCTTCGCCGTACGCGGGGGCCGGGGGGACGGGCGCGATGTACTGCGTCGCCGCCTCCTCGTGCGCGGGGGCAGCGGGCACCGGCGGAATGTACTGGGTGGCGGCCTCCGGCAGCGGCGGGTAGCCGTAGCCGTGCGGGTCGCCGGGGCCCTCGTAGCCGGGGCCGACCACGTGACCCTGCGGATAGCCGTAGCCGTAGTCGGGGCCGCCGGGTGCGGGGTAGCCGTAGGCGGGCGGGCCTTGCGGGTACTCCTGCTCCCCGCCGGGCTGCGCGGGCGGCTCCGTCGGCGGCTGCGCGGGCACGGGCGGCCCCCACGGCACGCCTCCCTGCGGGCTGGCGCCCTGTCCGCTCTCCGTCACCGGGACTCCCTCTCCGACCTGTCCGCGTTTACGGAACCGTCGGCTCACGCTACCGGCCCCGGGCAAGTGTGCCAGTCCCGGCCTCGTGGCCAACGGTGTTCGCAGCACGAACCGGAGCCGGAACCCGTACAACCCCCGGGGCGGCTCGGCGGTCAAAAGCGTGCAGTCGATCACATGTGACGCACGGGGGATTCCGGTGAACAGTTTCAAGAGGACCATGACGGCCGTCGGTACGGTAGTCGTGATCGCGGCCGCGGGGGCGGTAGCAGCCCCTGCCGCCACCGCCGCGCCCGTCGGCACCCCGGGGGCGTCCTCCCCGTCGGCCGTGCCGGCCGAGCAGCGGGCGGCCCTGGAGGCGGCCCCGGGGACGAAGGCCGCGGACAGCTCAGTGGCGAGTGCGAGCCTCTCTCAGCGCGCGAACCGTGAGTTCATCGTCTTCCTCCTCGCCGGTGACCACGACAACACCACCCCGGTCCGGGTCGAAGTGCGCAGGGCGGGCAGCGACAAGGTCGTGGCCGTGGTGGACAAGCTCACGCACTACTACGAGCAGGGCGGCGATTCCCAAGAGCCCGGCCACACGTGGTACCAGGGCGACGATCAGCCGCTCGTCCTGGACGACATGACGGACTACGAAATGGACGTGTACGCCAAGGACAGTGCGGGCAAGGAAGTGAGCCGGCGCAACGCCGGACGCGCCACCTACGCGGTCGACGCCAGGATCGAAGCGAAGTCCACCCAGCAGGAGTTCTCGCTGGACGACCTCGACACCCAGGTCACCGGCTCTGTCACTGCCATCCACCCCCGCACGGGGGAGCGGCTGCCGCTGGCGGGTGCGATGGTCCGCGCCCAGCTCGGTCTGGGCCAGGCCGATGTGGCGTCCGACGCCCAGGGGCGCTTCACCACCACCGTCGCCGCCCGCGGCAACGAGATGCTGTCGTCCGCCTCCGTGACCCTGGCGAGCGGCGACACCGAGGTGCCCGCGACGGCCCCGGCCAAGATCCGGCCCCAGAAGGCCACGCTGACGATGTCCTCGACAGCGCCCCTCACCGCGCGGTACGGGATGACCGTGCCCGTACGCGGCACGCTCACCCGCCTCGCGGACGACGGTACGGTCAAGCCCGCCGCCGGCCGCCGCGTGGCTGCGGTGGAGTGGGCCGCGGCGGCCCGATACGCGAGCACCTCGGCGGGAGCGGACGGCAGTTACACGGTCTCGCCGAAGATCCTCAGGGCCGGCTCCTGGAACGTGTCCGTCAACGACAGCTGGCTGCTGGGGGACGGTACGCGCACCGCGACCGTCGCGAAGGTCACCCACACGACCAAGGTCGTCGAGGAGAAGCTGGTCACCCAGGACAAGTACGGGCGGCTGACCATCAGCGGCAAGGTTCTCGTCGACGGCTACACCACCCAGCAGGCCCCGGTCGAGATCCAGTTCAAGAACGCGTCGGGATGGTGGAGCACCAGTCGGTCGTCGGTAGTGCCCTACAACCAGACCTTCACCGTGACGATCAACCCGCCGGCCACCTGGACTCCCGTCGAGTGGCGGGTGCTCACTCCGGGCACCACCAACATCGGCCCCAGCACCGGCACCCAGGTGATCCGCCCGACGCGCACCAGGACCTGGCTCACCGACGAGCGCTTCGGGCCGGCCCCCGTCGCCAAGGGACAGCAGCTGTACGTCTCCGCGGTCCTGAAGACCTCCATCTCCCCCGCGGCGCTCGGGCCCTACGCCGGCCAGAAGGTCCGTTACTACTTCCGGCCCGACGGCTCCACCGCCTGGAAGGAGATGGGCACCTCCGTCTCCCTCGCCAACGGCGCCGTGGGCAAGAAGTTCACCGCCGAGACCAGCGGCACCTGGCGCATCCGCTTCGTCGACCCCGACGCGACCCACCTCGTCGCGAACGGCGACGAAGGCCGCATCGTCGTCACCGGCTGAACCGGCTGAACCGGCTGAACCGGCTGAACCGCCTGACACGACTGGACCGGCCGACCCCGCCGCCCCGGAACCCCCGGGCCGGCGGGGTCAGCCGACCGGCTCCAGCCGGGCCGTGAACTCCCGGGCCGCCGGTTCCTCCCGGTACGGGTCCAGGCGGGTGCGGAAGTCCTCCAAATAGGCCGTGCCCCGGTGGGAGCGGATGCCCGACAGGAGGTCCGAAGCCTGCGCCGCCGTCTGGCAGGCGGCTTCCACCTCGCGCTGCTGCACCCGCGCCGCCGCCAGCAGGAACAGGCCGATCGCCCGGCGCCGCGCCTTGCCCGCCGGGAGGTCCCGCAGGGCCTCCTCCGCGCGTTTCGCCGCCGCGTCGGCCTGCCCCAGATCCCGGTGGCAGTGCGCCAGTTCGTCCGCGAGGTACGCCCCGTCGAAGTGCCGGATCCACTCCGGGTCGTCCCCCGATTCCGGCTCCGCCCGCTCCAGCGCGGTCACCGCCCGCGAGGACAGCACCGCCGTCGACCGCGCGTCACCGAGCAGCGCGTGCCCGCGCGCCTCCGCCGCGTAGAACATCGCCTCCACCCGGGGGGTGACCTGGCCCCGCGTGCCCTCCTGTGCGGCTCTCGCCAGCTGCGCGATCTCCCTCGGGTTGCCCAGTTCGGCCGCCAGGTGGCTCATCGACGCCGCCAGGACGTAGCCCCCGTACGCCCGGTCGCCGGCCGCCTGCGCGAGTCGTAGGGCCTGGATGTAGTAGCGCTGGGCCAGGCCCGGCTGGCCGGTGTCCACCGCCATGTAGCCGGCCAGCTCCGTGAGTCGGGCGACCGCCGCGAACAGGGCCCGGCCGACCGGCTCCCGGTACGAGCCGCCGATCAGGCCGGAGACCACCGAGTTGAGGTAGTGCACGACCACCGGGCGCACGTGCCCGCTGCCGAAGCGGTGGTCGAGGTCCTTCAGCGCCTGCGTGGTCGCCCGTACGGCCTCCACGTCCGACATCCCGACCCGTGAGCCGCCGCTGCGCGCCACTTGCGCGTCGGCGCCGGTGATCAGCCAGTCGCGGCTCGGCTCGACCAGCGCCGAGGAGGCCACGCTCGCCCCCGACAGGAAGTCGCGCCGGCCCACGTCGCTCCGCCACAACTCGCTGACCTGCTCGATCGCTCCGATGACGGTCGGGGAGAACTGCAGGCCGACGCCCGAGGCGAGGTTCTTGCCGTTGGCCATGCCGATCTCGTCGATGGTGACGGTCCGGCCGAGCTTGCGGCCCAGCGCCTCGGCGATGATCCCCGGGGCCCGGCCGCGCGGCTGCTGGCCGCGCAGCCAGCGGGCCACCGAGGTCTTGTCGTAGCGGAGGTCGAGGCCGTGCTCGGCCCCGCACATGTTGACGCGCCGGGCGAGCCCGGCATTGGAGCACCCGGCTTCCTGGATGAGCGCCTGCAGCCGTTCGTTCGGCTGGCGGGCGACGAGAGGCCTGGCTGCCATGAAAACCCCCAGAGACGCGGGTGATCGTTCGAATGATCACTTCCCGCCTGATGTGCGGGGAATCTTCCCCATTGCGTCCTGTCGCTACCCACCTCCGGCGCCCCGGCCTCCTACGCGCCCCCCGCGATGCACCGATGCGCCCCGCATGCAGGATCGATGCTCCCGAGCCCGGCCGGTTTACGCCCGTAACCCCCGGTGACCGCAAGAGTTGTGTTGCACGTGGAAGAGACCATCGGAGTCACGGAGACCGCGCCCATCCCCCTGCAGCGCAGTGAGCCGCTGCTGGACCATGCCGTGCGGTACACGGAAGAACGGCACTGGGATGTCTTCGCCGGCACCTGGCTGGAGTCCGGCGACGGGCGGGAACGGTGCTCGTGCGGGGCCGAGGACTGCCCGGCGCCCGGCGCGCACGCCGCGGGGAAGGACTGGGCCTCGCAGGCCTCGGGCAGCGCCGTGCAGGTCAGGCGGCTCTGGGGGAAGAACCCGAAGGCCGCCATCCTGCTGCCCACCGGCCGGACCTTCGACGCCCTCGACGTCCCGGACGCGGCCGGCTTCCTGGCGCTGGCCCGGCTCCAGCGGATGCAGCGCACCCTCGGACCGGTGATCGCCAACCCGGCGGGGCGGATGCTGTTCTTCGTCCTGCCCGGCGCCGGCGCCAAGGTGCCCGACCTGCTGCGCAAGATCGGCTGGCAGCCCGCCCAACTCGACCTGACCGCGCGCGGCGAGGGCGAGTACGTGCCCGCGCCGCCGACCCGCATCGGCGGACGCGGTTCGGTGCAGTGGGCGCAGCCGCCGACGGCCGCGAACCGGTGGCTGCCGGACGTGGAGGAGCTGATCGACGCCCTGGCCTACGCGTGCGGCCGCGAGGCGGCGGCGGAACGGGCCCGCCGCACGGCGTGATTCCCTGCTCCACCCGTCCTCTCCGCCCGCCCGCTCTGGCCCCTCCGCCCCCTCTGACCCCTCCGCCCCGCCCTGACCAGCGGAGATGTCAGAGGAAAAACTCATGACATAAGTAACTGCTCCGCCTCTCCCCCTCCTCCTATGGTGAGAAAAGCAGGACACGGGGAACAGAAGCGAGAGGCAGGCGCATGCCGGACCAGGGCGTTGCGATGGGCGGGGCGGACGGAGCGGGCGGCGGTGCGGGGCGCGCACCGGCCGCCGCGCCCGCCGTGCGGGTCGAGGGTTTGTGGAAGCGGTTCGGCGAGCAGGTGGCCGTCTCCGGGATCGATCTGGAGCTGCCTGCCGGGCAGTTCATCGGCCTGGTCGGGCCGAACGGCGCGGGCAAGACGACCACGCTGTCGATGGTGACCGGGCTGCTGCGCCCGGACATGGGCCGGGTGTTCGTCGCCGGGCACGACGTGTGGGCGGACCCGGTCGAGGTGAAGTCCCGGATCGGCGTGCTGCCGGAGGGGCTGCGGCTCTTCGAGCGGCTCTCCGGCCGGGAACTGCTGGGCTACATGGGCCGGTTGCGGGGGCTGCCGGGCAAGGAGACGGACAGCAGGGCCACGCAGCTGCTGGACATCCTGGACCTGGCCGGTTCGCAGAACAAGCTGATCGTCGACTACTCGACGGGCATGCGGAAGAAGATCGGCCTGGCGGCCGCACTGCTCCACAACCCCGAAGTCCTGTTCCTGGACGAGCCGTTCGAAGGCGTGGACCCGGTGTCCGCGCAGACCATCCGCGGAGTGCTGGAGCGATACACCTCCTCCGGAGCCACGGTCGTCTTCTCCTCCCACGTCATGGAGCTCGTCGAGTCGCTGTGCGACTGGGTGGCCGTGATGGCCGCCGGCCGGATCCGGGCCGCGGGCCCGCTGGCCGACGTACGGGGTGACGCGCCCTCGCTGCAGGCCGCGTTCCTGGAGCTGGTCGGCGCGCAGGGCCGGGCCACGGGCGAGTCCCTGGACTGGCTCGGCAGCGGGGCCGCCGCCAACGGCGGGAGCAACGGGGCGGGCGTCCGATGAGCACGCCGACGCCGACGCCCATGTCCAATCCCACGCCGACGCCCACGCCCACGCCGACGCCCACGCAGGCTCAGGCGACCGCATCCGGGTCCGCAGCGGCCTCCGGCGCACCCGCTTCCGCGGTCGCCTCCGTCAGCATCACGCCGATCTTCGTCCGCCTCAAGCTGTCCCTCCTGCGCAACGGGCTCAAGGGCTCCTCGAAGCGCAAGGCCGCCTACTTCGGCGCCCTCGCCTTCGCCCTCTTCATCGCGTTCCTCGCCATGCTCGGCCTCACCGTGCTGCGCGGCAACGCGCACGCCGGCACGGTCGCCGTCCTACTGGCGGCGATCATGGCCCTGGGCTGGACGTTCGTCCCGCTGTTCTTCCCCACCGGCGACGAGACGCTCGACCCGACGCGGCTGGTCATGCTGCCGCTGCGCCCGCGTCCGCTCGTACGGGCCCTGCTGGCCTCCTCGCTCGTCGGCATCGGCCCGCTGTTCACGCTGTGCCTGGCCGTCGGCTCGGTGATCGCCGTCGCCCGGGGCGCGGCGGGCGTGGTGGCCGCCGTACTGGCCGTACCGCTGCTGCTCGTCGGCTGCGTCGCACTGGCCCGGGCGGTGGCCACCGCCAACGTCCGGCTGCTGACCAGCCGCAAGGGGCGCGACCTCGCGCTGCTCAGCGGCCTGCTGATCGCGATCGGCGCGCAGGTGGCGAACCTCGCCGCCGAGCGGCTGTTCCAGACCGGCGGCCTGGAGCGGCTGGAGCCGGCCGGGGAGATCGTGCGCTGGCTGCCGCCCGCGACGGCCCTCGGGATGGTCGATTCCGCGAGCGAGGGCTCGTACGGGATCGCGGCCGCCCAGCTCCTCATCACGGTCGCGGCCCTCGGCCTGCTGCTCTGGTTCTGGGAGCGCAGCCTGACCAAGCTGATGGTCACCCCGGACGGTTCGACGATCGCGTCCGCCAAGGAGAAGAAGAAGCCGGTGAACCGCGCGGCCCGCGGCGGCTGGTCGTTCCTGCCGGACGACCGTACGGGCGCGGCCGTCCTGCGCTCGCTGCGCTACAGCGTGCGTGACCCGAAGATCAAGTCGGCGTTCGTGTCGGCCCTGGCGATCGGCCTGCTCATCCCGGTGGTCAACGCCGTCCAGGGCACCGGCTCGGTGTACCTGGCCTGCTTCGCCTCGGGCATGATCGGCCTCCAGATGTACAACCAGTTCGGGCAGGACACCTCGGCGTTCTGGATGGTCGCGCAGACCATTTCGAGCACCCGGGACGCCTACGTGGAACTGCGCGCCCGCGCCCTGGCCCTCGCCCTGGTCACCGTGCCCTACACGGTGGTGGTCGCGGCGCTCACGGCCGGCCTGCTCGGCGACTGGGCCGGTCTCCCCGGCGCCCTGGGCCTGGGCCTGGCGCTGCTCGGCTCGATGCTGTGCACGGGAGCCCTGTCGTCCGCCTTCTTCGCGTACTCGATCCCGACCGACGGCGCCTTCAAGAACGTCGCCCCGGGCCAGGGCGCCCTGGCGTGGGGGAGCCTCTTCACCGGCATGCTCGCCTCGGCGCTGATCTCCTCTCCCGTGATCGCCCTGGCCATCTACTTCAGCGCCACGGACCAGCGGTCCCTGGCCTGGATCCTGCTCCCCCTGGGCGTGGTCTGGGGCACCCTGGCCACCTGGGCCGGCCTGCGCATCGCGGCCCCGACGGTGGCGCGCAAGCTCCCGGAGATCCTGCTGGCGGTCAGCAAGGGCTGACCACCGGGGCAAGGGCCGCGTCGGCCTCGGCGAGGGCCGACTCGCCCGCGCTCAGGGAGTCGTGGACGAAGTGGACGGTGGCCTCCTCGATGCCGCAGTACTCCGAGATGCCGACGCGCAGCAGGCGGTCCACCGGCTCGTCCCAGCCGAGCTCCTTGAACTTCGCCTCCGGGTAGCTCACCAGCGGGATCCAGACCATCCGCTTGCCCTTCAGGAGCGGGTCGCGGCGGCCGTAGGCGAAGCCGTTGTTCCAGACCCGGTCGATCCAGCCCTTCAGGAGGGCCGGGAGGCCGAACCACCAGAGCGGGAAGACCACCACGAGGATCTCGGCGGCCGCGATCCGGTCCATGTGGGCCCGGGTCTCGGCGGAGTACTCCTTGTCGAGGTCCGACCAGTCCGGCTCGTCCTCGGGCCCCATGCGGGGGTCGAAGCCCTCGGCGTGCAGGTCGAGCACGTCGACCGTGTGGCCGCCGGCCTCCAGCCGGGCCACGGCGCGGCGGGCGAGCTGGGCGGTCAGGGAATCGCCGCGGGGGTGGGCCAGGACGACCAGGGCGGCGCTCATCGGGCATCGGTGGGGGCGGTGGTGGTGGGCGCGGTGGTGGTGGGCGCCGTCACGGCGGGGGTTTCCGGGGAGAGGCGGACCAGCATCTTGCCGGTGTTCGCGCCGCGCATCATGCCGAGGAAGGCCTCCGGGGCGTGCTCGATGCCTTCGACGACGGTCTCCTCCGTGCGCAGGCTGCCGTCCGCCAGCCACCCCGCCGCCCGGCCGATCCACTCCGGGAACAGGTCGAAGTGGCTGGAGACGAGCATCCCCCGCAGGGTCACCTCGCGGGCCGCGGCCTGGAAGAGGTTGTCCGGACCCACCGCCGGAGCGGTGGCGTTGTAGCCGCTGATCGCGCCGACCATGGCGATCCGCCCGCCCTGGCGCATCGCGCCGATGGCCGCCCGGAGGTGGTCGCCGCCGACCGCGTCGAGGTAGACGTCGATGCCCTCGGGGGCCGCCTCGGCGAGCTGGCCGGCCAGGTCGCCCTGGCGGTAGTCCACGGCCGCGTCGTAGCCGAAGCGGTCCAGCAGCTTCTTCGTCTTGAGCGGGCCGCCCGCCGAGCCGATCACCCGGGAGGCGCCCAGGCGCCGCGCCAGCTGCCCGGCGACGCTGCCGACCGCGCCGGCGGCGGCGGAGACGAAGACGACGTCGCCCTCCTTGACCGGGGCCGTGCGGGTCAGCGCCGCGTACGCCGTCAGGCCCGTGGTGCCGAGCGGACCGAGGTACGCGGACTGCGAGGCGACCGCGGGATCCACGACGGTCGCGGCGGCCGCGTCGAGCACCGCGTACTCCCGCCAGCCGAGGAAGTGCGAGACGGTCGCCCCGACCGGCACCGCCGCGGAGCGGGAGGCGACGACCTCGCCGATCGCGCTCCCTTCGAGGGCCGTGCCGAGGGCGAAGGGCGGGATGTAGGAGGGGGCGTCGTCCATCCGGCCCCGCATGTACGGGTCCACGGACATCCAGGTGTTGCGGACCAGGATCTGGCCTTCGGCGGGCTCCGGGACCTCGGTGGCCACCAGGTCGAAGTGGTGCGGGGCCGGCTCGCCCACGGGGCGGGCGGCCAGGCGGATCTCGCGGGAGGGGGTCGTCCTGGTGGTGGTCGTGGTCTTGGCCCCGGTGGTGGTCTCGGTCCCGGTGGTGGTCTCGGTCGTGGTCATCTGGCTGTTCCTTCCGGTGTGTTCCCGTGACCGCTCGGTCGCGGTCACGGGAACACCATGTCCGGGGCCGCGCACGGGCCGCGCACGCGTCACGCACGGGACCGCGCACGGGACCGATCACGGCCGCACGCATGGGGTCTGACGGGCAAGAAGTAACGTTGCGGCATGCGTTTCGAGGTGCTGGGGCCACTGACCGTCCGCACGGACGACGGGACTCCCGTGCCCGTTTCCGAAGCGAAGGTACGGGCCCTGCTCGCGGCCCTCCTCGTACGCGACGGCCGGCCCGTGCCGGTGGACCGGCTGATCGAGGACCTGTGGGGCGAGGCGGGCGACGCCGCCCCCGGCAACCCGGGGAACACCCTCCAGACCAAGGTCTCCCAGCTCCGCCGGATCCTCGCCGAGGCCGAGGACGGCGCACGCTCCCTGGTCGCGTACGGTCCGGCCGGCTACGCCCTGCGCGCTCCGGCGCGGGCCGTGGACGCCGAGCGCTTCGCGGAGCTCGCGGCGGCCGCGCGCAAAGAAGCCGGGCCGCGGGACCGGGCGGAGCTGCTGGCGCGGGCGCTCGGGCTGTGGCAGGGGGAGGCGTACGCCGACTTCCGGGGCGCCGGCTTCACGCAGACGGCGATCGCCCGGCTGGAGGAGCAGCGGATCACGGCCTACGAGGACCTGGCCGAGGCCCGCCTCGAACTCGGTGAACACCGGCAGCTCGCGGATGATTTGGCCGGCCCCGCCGCGGCCCACCCGCTGCGCCAGCGGCTGCGCGGCAGCCAGATGCGGGCGCTGTACCGCGCCGGCCGCCAGAGCGAGGCCCTCGCCGTCTACGCGCAGCTGCGCGAGCTGTTCGCCGAGGAACTCGGCATCGACCCCGGAGCGGAACTCTCGGCCCTGTACGAGGCCATCCTCCGCCAGGACCCCGCGCTGGGCCCGGCCCTGGGCCCGGCCACGGAGCCGAGCCCGGCCGCTCCGGCGGGCCCGGGCGCGGCGCCGGGCCCGCCGGAGCGGGCGGTCCGGGGCGGCGGGGCGTACGGGGGTGGCCGGGCCTACGGGGGCGGCGGGAACCTGCCCACCCCCGTCAGCTCCCTCGTGGGCCGCGAGGAGGCCGTCACCCGGGTGTGCGCGGCGCTCGGGGCCGGCCGGCTGGTGACGCTGTGCGGGCCCGGCGGTGTCGGCAAGACCCGGCTCGCGCTCGCAGCGGCGGCGCGACTGGAGGAGGCCCACCCCGACGGGGTGTGGTTCGTGGAACTCGCGGGCGCGCAGAGCGCGTCGGTCGCCGAAGCCGTGGCCGCGGCGATCGGGATGCGTGAGGACGACGCGGGTGGCGGCTCCGTCGAGGACCGGCTCGCCGAGGTGTTGGGGAGGCGCGCGGCACTCCTCGTACTCGACAACTGCGAACACCTCCTCCCCGCCGCCGCGGCCCTCGCCGAACGGCTCCTGCGCCGCGCCCCCGGCCTGCGCGTCCTCGCCACCAGCCAGGAGCCGCTCGCGCTCTCGGGCGAGGTGATCGAGGCCGTCGCCCCGCTCGCGGAGGCCCAGGCCGTGGAACTCTTCGCGGCCCGCGCGGCCGCCGCCGCCCCCGGCTTCGCCCTCGGCCCCGGCACCGCGGAGGCCGTGGCCCTGATCTGCCGCCGGCTGGACGGGATCCCGCTCGCGCTGGAACTCGCCGCGACGCGGGTACGGGTCCTGGGCGTGGAGGCACTGGCGGAACGCCTGCACGACCGCTTCCGCCTGCTCAACCAGGTGCGCCGCGACGCCCCGGCCCGCCAGCGCACGCTGCGCGCGACGATCGACTGGAGCTGGGAGCTGCTCTCCCCGGCGGAGGCGACGGTCCTGCGCCGCCTGTCGGTGTTCGCGGGCGGGTTCACGGTGGAGGCGGCCGAGGCGGTGTGTGCGGACGGGGACGGGCTGGGTGGGGGCGGGCCGGGCGCGGATGGGCCGGGCGCCGGTGGCGGGGTCGCCCGTGACGACGTGCTCGATCTGCTCACGCGGCTCGTGGACTGCTCGCTCGTGAGCTCGGCGTACGGGGACTCGGCAGGTGGGGACACCGCGTACGGCGACTTGCGCCTGCGGCTGCTGGAGTCGGTGGCCGCGTACGGGCTGGAGCGGCTCGAAGCCGCCGGGGAGACGGGTGCGACCCGGCAGCGGCACGCGCAGTACTACACCGGCTTCGCCGAGCGCGCGGCCGAGCGGCTGCACGGGCCCGGGCAGGGCGAGTGGCTGCGCCGGCTCGACCGGGAAGGACTCAACGCCCGGGCCGCCCTGGAGCACACGGGGGCCGGGGAGTTGGGGCTGCGGCTGGTCGGTGCGCAATCCTGGTACTGGTTCCTGCGCGGCCGGATCCAGGAAGCCACCGAGGCCACCCGAGCGGCCGGGGCAACGACCCTGCACGCCGCCTTCGCACTGCTCGGCGGGGACGACAGCCACCTGGACGGTGACTTCTCGGCCGCCGACCTCCGGGGACAGTGGCTGCTGGCCTACGCGCGGTGCGGCTTCGGCTCCGGCGTGCGGGAGGACGAACTCACGGTCCTACCGCATCAGTTCCGCGAGACCGGCGACCGCTGGGGCGAGGCGGTCGCACTGCTCACCCTCTCGACGTGGGCGCTCTACGACGGCGACCTCGCGGAACTGCGCCGCAACGCGGAGGCGGCCGCCGCGGTGTTCACCGAACTCGGCGATTGTTGGGGACAGTTGCAGACCTCCGAGCAGCTCGGCATCCTCGCCGAGGTGACCGGGGACTACGCGGCCGCGGCGCGGCTGCACGAGGAGGGCGCACGGGACGCGCAGGAGCTGGAGCTGTGGACGCACGCCTCCTTCCGGCTGGCCCGGCGGGGCCGCATCGCGCTGCTGACCGGCGACCTGGCCCACGCGGCCGCGCTGCACGAGCAGGCCCTGCGGCTGGCGCAGGAGCAATGCCACCGCCCGGCCGAGCAGTTCGCGGCGATCGGGCTCGCCCTGGGAGCGCGGCGCGGCGGCGACCTGGACGGCGCCGAGGCCCTGCTGCGGCCGTGGCTCGACTGGAACCAGCGGCTCGGGGTCGACTCCGGAGCGGCGCTGATCCTGGCGGAGCTGGGCTACGTCGCGGAGCTGCGGGCCGACCCGGCCGCGGCGGAGTCCCTCCACCGCGAAGGCCTCGCGGCGGCCCGCCGCTCGGGGGACCCGCGCGCGCTCGCCCTGGCCCTCGAAGGCCTGGCGGGGGTGCTCATGCCCGCCCGGGCGGCCTCCCTGCTGGGCACGGCTACGGCCCTGCGCGCCTCGGTGGGTACCCCGCGCCCGCCGGCGGAGCGCACCGACACCGACCGGGCAACGGCCCGAGCCCGCGCGGCCCTGGGTCTGGATGCCTTCGCGACGGCCTTCGCGGCGGGCGAAGCGCTGGCGCTGGAGGAGCAACTGACCCTGCTGGGTGGCCCGTGACCTCGGGCCACTGGCCGCCACCCCGAGCGCAAGGACGCTCACGAGCCCCTCGGGGTCGGGGGGGGCGGCCTGCACCTACGCCGAGGCCTTGATGCCCTCCAGGAACGGCTCCACCGCCGCCCGCCACGCCGTCGGGTGGTCGTAGTGGAGGTAGTGGCCGGCGTCCGGGATCTCCGCGTACTGTCCGGCCGGTAGGACGCGGACCATTTCCTGGGCCTCGGCCCGGCCCAGTTCGCCGTCCAGGCCGCGGACGACCAGCGTCGGGCAGCGCACCTGGGCGAGCTCCTCCCAGTGCGCGTCGTGTACCCACGTCTCCCGCGCGGTCAGCATCTGGCGGCGGGAGAAGAGGGGGCGCCAGCCGTCGTCGGCCTCGTGCATGACCTCCGCGAAGAACTCGCCCCGGCCGGGGTCGGGGCGCTCCACCCGCGGGTCGTCCTCGCCGAACCAGCGCCGGGCGGCGTCCTGGGTGGGGAACGGCAGCGGCCAGTGCCGGAACCATTCCTCCCATTCCTGCTGCGAGGCCTCCCCCAGCGCGGACGCCCGCATGTCGCAGATGACCAGGGCCGCTACGAGGTCGGGGCGGCGGGCCGCGAGCTGCCAGGCGGTGAGGGCGCCCATGGAATGGCCGATCAGCGTCACCGGCGCCAGGCCGAGCTGCTCGACGGCCGCTTCGGCGTCGGCCACGAAGGCCTCGCGCCCGTAGGCGACGGAGTGGGCGGGGCCTGCGGTTGGCGGGCGCTCGCTCTGGCCGTGGCCGCGCTGATCGAGGGCCACCACGCGGCGGCTCGCGCCGAGCCAGCGGGCGGTGCCCGTCCAGTGGAAGGCGCGGCCCATCAGGCCGTGCAGTAAGAGGGCCGCGGGCTCACCCGACGGCGAAGCCGCTTCGCTGAACTCCCAGGCCGCCAGGCGTACCCCGTCGGCCCCCGTCACATCGAGGCGTCGTACCACCGCAGATGCACCCCCTTCACTCCCGGCCAGAGTATCGAACCCGTATTCGAAAACGGGGTTCTCGCCGGCAACACCGCTCTTTCGAGTGACCTTGCTCAAGGATTGACCGCCGCTGCCGATGGAGATCCTTTCAACAGGGAGGCGGACCGCTCGGGGAAGACGGTCCGAAGGGATGACCTTGAGAGCTCGGGGCTCCAGGTCAAGCAGGGGAGGACCGGTCCCGGCGCCGAAAGGCGCCGGGACCATCCATACAGATCCGCACCGGTCCACAGTGGCCGACACCAGTCCGATTCGCTCGCACTGGCGACCCGATCGAACGTCCGTGCGTCAGCACGTCGATTCCCCGGATCCCGACCCCCCAGCCCCTCCGTCCGTCAGCGCTTGGCCACGAACACGTGGGAGGCGATGTCCGCATCCAGCTCCGCGGCCTCGCCCCCACTGCCGACCAGCACACCGCCGGGCGACTCGGTCACGCTGACCACCGAACCGGGCTGTACGCCCGCCCGGCGCAGCGTGTACATCAGCTGCGCGTCCGTCTGGATCGGCTCACCGATCCGGCGGATCACCACGGTCTTGCCCTCCACGCCCGGGTCCAGCTCGGACAGGCTGACCATGCCCTCCTCCAGGAACGGATCGGCCTCGGCCTTCTCGCCCAGCTCCTCCAGCCCCGGGATCGGGTTCCCGTACGGCGATTCGGTCGGGTGGCGCAGCAGCTCCAGCACCCGCCGCTCCACCGCCTCGCTCATCACGTGCTCCCAGCGGCAGGCCTCGGCGTGCACCTGCTCCCACTCCAGGCCGATGACGTCGACGAGCAGACACTCCGCGAGGCGGTGCTTGCGCATCACGCGGGTCGCCAGCTTGCGGCCCTCGTCGGTCAGCTCCAGGTGCCGGTCGCTGGCGACCGCCACCAGGCCGTCGCGCTCCATCCGCGCCACCGTCTGGCTCACCGTCGGGCCGCTCTGGTCGAGCCGCTCGGCGATGCGGGCGCGCATGGGCACCACACCTTCCTCTTCCAGTTCGAGGATGGTGCGGAGGTACATCTCCGTGGTATCGATCAGTCCGGACATTCGTGCCCCTCGGATTGCGTGCGCTGGCCCTGCCCCCAATTCTGACCCATCACGCCGACAACCGTCCCGTGTAGGACGTCAAGGGCCGTTCCGGACTGCCCGGAAACGCCCCTCCGTCCCCTCCGGGCACCTCTCATTACGCCGCCCACCGGGCCTTTCGCCCCCTGGATGGAAGTTCGTATTGACACGCCCTTGGTCCAGACCGCACGGTGAGCGGCGGACACGGACGACAACCTCACCCACTCCCACCCCGGAAGGCCATCGGCGTATGAGCGAGAGCAAGCTGGCCGGTCAGTTCTTCGACGCCGCGATCGGCCTGCTGGAGCGGGTACGGGACGAGGAGTCCGCCCGCATCAACGAGGCCGGGACCGTCATCGCGGAGGCCGTGGCCACCGGGAACAAGCTCTTCGCCTTCGGCGCCGGGCACTCCTCGCTCCCCGCCCAGGACGTGGTCTACCGCGCCGGCGGGCTCGCCCTGATGAACTTCCTCGCCGTGCCCGGCACCGTCGGCATCGACGTCATGCCCGCCACCCTCGGCAGCGCCCTGGAGCGCGTCGACGGCCTCGCCGGGGCGGTCCTGGACAGCAGCCCGGCCAGCGACGGCGACGTCCTCGTGATCATCTCCCTCTCCGGGCGCAACGCGCTGCCGGTCGAGATGGCCATGAACGCCCGCGCGATCGGCCTCAAGGTCATCGGCGTCACCTCGGTGGCCTACGCGACCGACACCAAGTCCCGCCACGTCTCCGGCACCTTCCTCAAGGACCACTGCGACATCGTCCTCGACAGCAAGATCGCGGTCGGCGACGCCGAACTCACCCACGAGGGCATCGAGGCCCCCTTCGCCCCCGCCTCCACCGTCGTGACCAGCGCGATCATGCAGGCCGTCATGGCCGCCGCGGCCGGCGAGCTCGTCGCCCGCGGGGTCGAACCGCCGCTCCTGCGCTCGGGCAACGTCGACGGCGGCCACGAGTGGAACGGCCGCGTGATGCAGGAGTACGGCGACCGCATCTTCTTCCGCCACTAGGCACGCCGCGGGGCGGGGGGCGGAGGCCGCGGGGGGGCTACTACCGCCCCGCCAGGTCCAGATCCGCCGCGACGCGGGCCGCCACCTCCTCCGCGTACGCCGCGTCCGCGCGCTCGAAGGCGGCCCGCGACGGCCCCCGCAGGAACGTCAGCGTCCCCAGGCTCCGGCCCCGGCTGCGCAGCACCGTGCACAGCCCGTGCGCCGCGCCCTCGGGCCAGCGCCGGATGCCCGCCCACGCCTCGTCGGCCTGCCCGCGCGGCGCGCTGGTGCGCACCGACCCGGCCCGGTCCAGCGCCTGCAGCGCCGGGTGGCCGGGCTCGTAGCGCACCGGGATCGC
Source organism: Streptomyces sp. NBC_00335 (assembly GCF_036127095.1). Lineage (GTDB taxonomy): Bacteria > Actinomycetota > Actinomycetes > Streptomycetales > Streptomycetaceae > Streptomyces. Next base: position 4,750,249 of record NZ_CP108006.1, on the reverse strand, counting down.
CCCGGGCTCGGGCAGCCCCGGCAGGCCGGGCGGGGACGCCGCCCAGCGCAGCAGCCGTACGGGCGCGGGGTCCCGTAGCGGCTCCAGTACGTCCACCAGCGCGTGCTCGGCGAAGCCCGCCAGCGCGAACTCCAGCCGGACGGCCGCCGCCTCGGCCGGGTCCTCGCACTCGGCGGCGGCCCGCCCGGCCCGGTACAGCTGATGCGACCGGAACCGCAGCTGCGCCGTGTCCAGCTGCGCCTGACGGGCCTCGGTGACGTCCTGGAACAGCAGCGCGACCCCGAGCGGTACGGGTTCTTCCGCGAGCGGCGACGCCAGGCGCAGGAACCCGCACCGCCAGCACCGCCGCCGAACGCCCTCGGGGCCCCGTACGGACACCCACAGCTCCGCCGGGGCCGGGGGCGCCCCCTCGGCCAGCACGTGCTGCAGGGCCCCCTCCAGCTCCTCCACCCCCTGCGCCAGCAGCTCCCCCAGGGGCCGCCCGAGCAGCGTGGTGCGGCCGGAGCCGAAAGCGCGGGCGGCATGGGCGTTGACCACGGCCGGCCGCAGGTCCACGTCCACGAGGACGACGCCCCAGGAGGCGTCCTCCATCAGCGCCTCGCTCAGCGCGATGGAACGCTCCAGGTCGATCTGCGCGTGCACCTCGCTGAAGGCGCAGTACACCCCGGCCGGCTTCCCGTCGGCGCCCGGCACCCCGGCGGACTGGGTCCGCACGAGCACCCGCCCGCCGTCCTTGGTCAGCAGCGCGAACTCGTGCACCTGCCGCCCCGGCACCTCCTGGGCGGCCATGAGTCTGTCCTGCACGTCCTGCGCGTCGGCGGCCCGCACCGCCCACCCCGCGAACCCCTTGCGCCCCACGGCCTCGATCGCCGACCACCCCAGGATCCGCTCGGCCTCGCGGTTCCAGTGGGTGATCACGCCGTCGGCGTCGAACGCGCACAAGGCCGCGTCCATCCCGTCGAGCAGCGCTGCGAGCAGATCGTCGGCGGTCTCGTCACGTCCGGATGCAGTCACCTGGGCCCCCTGCAGGTGTTCGCGTGTGCGGCACGTCACGTCATTGAACTGGAACGTGACGCAGCCCACACCGCTTTCCGCGGATTGGGACGAAAAATCCCGTCAGGAGCCGGTGAAGAAGACGATCACGGCGAGCACCGGGAGCAGGATGACGGCCCCCGCCACGGGCATCCGCCACCCGGACAGCCACCGGTAGGCGTTCTCCCACCGCGCCGCCTGCCGGGCGATGCGCGGCTCGGCCCGCGGGTCCTCCACCCAGTCGGCACTGCGCCGCTCCGCCAGGATGGACCGCAGGCTGACGACCTCCCACCCGACGGCCGTCTGCTCGACGTCGTCCACGCACGGCAGCCCCAAACGCCGGCCGTCGGTGCGATAGGCGTACACGATCGTCCTGGGCGCGGTGCCACCGTCCACATGGGGGATGTCCACCGCACGGATGTCGTGGATGTCGTCCCAGGCGAGGCGACGCACACCGGCCGCGTCGCGCACGGCGATGCCCCGGTGGTCGACGGTGGTGAAGCGGCGCGACCTGGCGTACAGGACCCACCCGACGAAGATCGCCATCAGAGCACCCACCAGCAGCTTCACCCAGCGGGGCCAGGGCAACTCCGAGGTCGCCAGGGCGAAGAACCCGAGCAAGCCGAAGAACGCGACGAACACCACCCAGTTCCCCGGCTTCGTGCGGTACTCGCGCAGCAACCCGTCGTCCGGCATGACTCCCCCTCGGATCTTGATCCCCGGCGCCATCCTCACCCTCCCTGAGCGGGAAACAAAACCAGTTGTGACGGCCCGGATGATGCCCGGCGCGATTGGTCGCCGACGTCGGGAAGGACGAGGTCCGCCAGATGACCCGGCGGCTCCGGAGCGCCTGGGTGCGCCTGGGTGCGCCTGCGGATTCGCCCCCGAAATTTCGCCCGGAAATTCGGTTGAGCGCGATCTGCGGGGGTGCCTACAGTGGCGGCACACGAGAAGGGAGGTGGTTGCCGCAATGTACGGAAACCGGACGCGTGAGGTGGCTGCGGGCTAAAGCGCCCGCTGTCGCACGCACCTAGTGCGGTGCCTGGCGTGGTCGCCGGCGCCAATCCCAAGCAGTCACCCGACCCGCGAGCTCGCCGGTACGTCCGGCCGGCTTCCCCCACTGCAGGGGGGAAACCCGAGCTCGCGGGTCGCCTGCATTTCCAGACCCCGCCCGGCTACGGGCAGAGGCGTTCCACGCGCCAGGTGCCGGCCTCCAGGACGTAGCGGAGGCGGTCGTGGAGGCGGTTCTCGTGGCCCTGCCAGAATTCCACCGCGTCGGGGACCACGCGGATGCCGCCCCACTGCGGGGGGACGGGGACCTGTTCGCCCTCGGGGTAGCGGGCTTCCAGTTCCGCGTAGCGGCGGTCCAGTTCCGCACGGGATTCGATCACCGTGGACTGTTCGCTGGCCCAGGCGCCCAACTGGGAGCCGTGGGGGCGGGAGCGGAAGTACGCCGCCGTCTCGTCGCGGCCGATGCGGGAGGCCGTGCCGGTGACGATGACCTGGCGGGCGATGGGGTGCCAGGGGAAGAGCAGGGAGACGAAGGGGTTCGCGGCCACTTCGCGGCCCTTGCGGGAGTCGTAGTTCGTGAAGAAGACGAATCCGCGCTCGTCGAACTGCTTCAGCAGGACCGTGCGCGAGCTGGGGCGGCCGTCCGGGGTTGCGGTCGCGACGACCATCGCGTTGGGTTCGAAGACGTTCGCCTCCGCAGCGTCGCGGAACCAGCGCGCGAACTGGCCCATCGGCTCCTCGGCGAGGCTCTCCTCGGCGACGAGCTGGGAGCGGTACTGCTTGCGCATGTCGGCAGGGTCAAGGTGCTGATCGGTCACGCGGCCATCCTGCCGCAGCGGCGCGTCCGCGACTGTGCCGTATGTCACGCTTCCCCGCGCCAAGCGGAACGTACAAAATCTTGGGGCCGGTCCGACGGTCCCGAACGGATGACCATCGGCCGTGCCGGGCATCAACGGGGATGACCGCGCCGGACCGCGAATCACGCCGGGAGCCGCGCGTGTTCGCACTATTTGAGGAGCCGCCTGATGTCCGACTTCGTACCCGGTCTTGAGGGAGTCGTCGCGTTCGAAACGGAGATCGCCGAACCCGACAAGGAAGGCGGGTCGCTGCGGTACCGGGGTGTCGACATCGAAGACCTCGTGGGCCACGTCTCCTTCGGGAACGTCTGGGGTCTGCTGGTCGACGGCGCCTTCAACCCCGGCCTGCCGGCCGCCGAGCCCTTCCCGATCCCGGTGCACTCCGGTGACATCCGGGTCGACGTGCAGTCCGCGCTCGCCATGCTCGCCCCCGTGTGGGGTCTGAAACCGCTGCTCGACATCGACGAGCGGACCGCGCGCGACGATCTGGCGCGGGCGGCCGTGATGGCGCTGTCGTACGTCGCCCAGTCCGCGCGCGGCCAGGGACGGCCGATGGTCCCGCAGAGCGAGATCGACAAGGCCGAGTCCGTGGTGGAGCGGTTCATGATCCGCTGGCGGGGCGAGCCCGACCCGCGCCACGTCAAGGCCGTCGACGCCTACTGGACCTCGGCCGCCGAGCACGGGATGAACGCTTCGACCTTCACCGCGCGCGTCATCGCCTCGACGGGCGCCGATGTCGCGGCCGCGCTGTCCGGCGCGGTCGGCGCCATGTCCGGGCCGCTGCACGGCGGGGCGCCCTCGCGCGTCCTCGGCATGATCGAGGAGATCGAGCGCACCGGCGACGCCGTGGCGTACGTGAAGAAGGCCCTCGACAAGGGCGAGCGGCTGATGGGCTTCGGCCACCGCGTCTACCGCGCCGAGGACCCGCGCGCCCGCGTGCTGCGGCGTACGGCCAAGGAGCTGGACGCCCCGCGCTACGAGGTGGCCGCCGCGCTGGAGAAGGCCGCCCTGGAAGAGCTGCACGCGCGCCGCCCCGACCGGGTGCTCGCGACGAACGTGGAGTTCTGGGCCGCGATCATGCTGGACTTCGCGGAGGTCCCGGCGCACATGTTCACCTCGATGTTCACGTGTGCCCGTACCGCCGGCTGGTCCGCGCACATCCTGGAGCAGAAGCGCACGGGCCGCCTGGTCCGCCCCTCCGCCCGCTACACCGGGCCGGGTGTGCGCAACCCGCGCGAGATCGCCGGCTACGAGGACATGGCGGAGACCGCCTGAGGGTGCGACCGCGTCGGCTGCCCCCGCACAGGGCCGCCGCTCGTGCCGGGCGCCGCATCCCCCCGGGGGTGCGGCGCCCGTCGCGTTTCCGGGGCCGTCTCAGCCCAGTTCCGTGTCCAGGATCCGGGCCCACTGGGCGACCACCCGCGCCCTGCGGGCGGTGTCGTCGGTGAGGACGTTGGCCAGGCCCAGGCCGCGGGCCATGTCGAGCAGGCCCTGCACGGTTTCCCGTACGCCCGGTACGGACTCGTCCGCGCCCAGCAGCTCCACGGCCATGCGGTGGGTCTCGCGGCCCACGCGGGCCTCCAGCTCGGCCACGCGGGGCCGCAGCTGCTCCTCGTGGGAGGCCGCGACCCACAGCTGGAGCGCGGCGCGGAACATCGGGCCGGTGTACAGGTCGATGAGCGCCCCGACCACGTCGGCGCGGGCCGCCGCGGTACCGCCGCGCGGGAACAGGTCCAGCAGCGCCGTCGAGCGCACCTCGGCCATGTACTCGACGGCCGCGGTGAACAGTTCCTCGCGGGTGCGGAAGTGGTGCTGGGCCGCCCCGCGCGAGACGCCGGCGCGTTCGGCGACCACGGCGACGGTGGATCCGGCCCAGCCCTGTTCGGCGAGGCAGGAGACGGCCGCGTCGAGGAGGTGGCGGCGGGTGACGCGGCTGCGGGCCTGCTTGGGGCCCGTCTCCGTCAGCTGAGCCATGACGGATCCCGTCGTTCGAAGCGGGCGCTGATGCCCTCGCGGGCCTCGGCGGAGGCGAAGTGCCGGGCGGACAGCTCGGTGAGGGCGGCTCCGTCCCGCTCCAGGGCGGCCCGTACCGGGGCGGTGACCAGCCGTTTCGTCGCGGCCAGGGCCTCGGGGCCGGCCTTGAGGAGGCCCTCCAGGACGGGGGCCAGGAGCTTGTCGACGTCCCCGTCCGGGGCGTGGAGGGTGAGCAGCCCGATGCGGGTGGCTTCGGCGGCGTCGAAGACCTCGGCGGTCAGGAAGTAGCGGGCCGCGGCGCGGGGGTCCAGGCGAGGGAGCAGCGGCGCCGAGATCACGGCCGGGACCACGCCGAGGTGGGTCTCGGTGAAGGCGTACGTGGACCCGTGCCCGGCGGCGGCGACATCGCAGACCCCGAGCAGCCCGAGGCCGCCGGCGCGGACGTGGCCGGTGACGCGGGCGACGACGGGCTTGGGGAGCTCGGCGATCTCCCGGAGCAGGGCCAGGAAGTCCGCCGGGTCGCAGGGGGACTTGAGGTCGGCGCCGGCGCAGAAAGTGGTGCCGGTGTGGGTGAGGACGACGGCCCGGGTCCGCGGTGTGGCGGCCTCGGCGGCCAGGGCGGTGCGGAGTTCCTGGACCAGGGGGGCGGAGAGGGCGTTGCGGTTGGCCGGGGAGTCGAGGGTGAGGGTGGTGAGGCCGGGCGTTCGCGCGGCGTGGACCAGTGGGGGCATGTCTCCTCCGGAGGGGGTGCTCGGTCGGTCGGGATCCCCTCCGGGGAGGGTATGCGGGTCGCCTGCGGCGGGCTTCGGTGGGCCGGGGGTGAGCGCCGCTGCGGGTGTGCGTGCCGCTGCGCGGGGCGGGCTGGGAGGGGGTCCCGGGCTGCGCCCGGACCCCTCTGGGGCTCCGCCCCAGACCCCGCGCCTCAAACGCCGGCGAGGCTGGATGCACACAGCCCCTCCGGCGCTTGAGGAGCGGGGGTCCGGGGCGCAGCCCCGGGGAACGGGCGAAGGGCGGGGAGGGGACCTCGCCCCGCAGGGCCGACTCAGCCGCACCCGCCCACCGGCCCCCGCACCAGGCGGCAGTGGCGGGCACGCCGACCGGCCGCCGCCGGACCGAGTCCGGCGCAGCGGGGCGAGCTCCGCGTCAAGAAGGAATCAGTAGGACTTGGGGAGGCCCAGGGTCTGGTGGGAGATGAAGTTGAGGATCATCTCCCGGCTGACCGGGGCGATCCGGGCCACCCGGGAGGCGACGATGAGCGCCGCGAGGCCGTACTCGCGGGTGAGGCCGTTGCCGCCCAGGGTGTGGACGGACTGGTCCACCGCCCGGACGCAGGCCTCCCCCGCGGCGTACTTCGCCATGTTCGCGGCCTCCCCCGCCCCCATGTCGTCGCCGGAGTCGTACAGGTGGGCCGCCTTCTGCATCATCAGGCGGGCCAGCTCCAGTTCTATGTGGATGGCCGCCAGGGGGTGCGCGATGGCCTGGTGGGCGCCGATGGGGGCCTTCCAGACCTGGCGGGTCTTCGCGTAGTCGACTGCCTGGGCGAGGGCGTAGCGGCCCATGCCGATGGCGAAGGCGGCGGTCATGACGCGTTCGGGGTTGAGGCCCGCGAAGAGCTGGAGCAGGCCCGCGTCCTCGTCGCCGACCAGGGCGTCGGAGGGGAGGCGTACGTCGTCCAGGACGAGCTCGAACTGCTTCTCCGCGGCCTGGAGTTCCATGTCGATCGGGGTGTAGGCGAAGCCCGGGGTTTCGCGGGGGACGATGAAGAGGCAGGGCTTGAGGCTGCCCGTCCGGGCGTCTTCCGTGCGGCCCACGATGAGGGTGGCGTCGGCGATGTCCACGCCGGAGATGAAGACCTTGCGGCCGGTGAGGACCCAGTCGTCGCCGTCGCGGCGGGCGGTGGTGGTGATGCGGTGGGAGTTGGAGCCGGCGTCGGGTTCGGTGATGCCGAAGGCCATGGTGCGGGTGCCGTCGGCGAGACCGGGGAGCCAGGCCCGCTTCTGCTCCTCGGTGCCGAAGCGGGCGATGACCGTGCCGCAGATGGCGGGCGAGACGACCATCATGAGGAGCGGGCAGCCCGCGGCGCCCAGTTCTTCTAGGACGATGGAGAGTTCGGCGATGCCGCCGCCTCCGCCGCCGTACTCCTCCGGGAGGTTGACCCCGAGGTAGCCGAGCTTGGCGGCGTCCGCCCACAGCTCGTCGGGGTGACCGCCCTCGCGGGCCGTGCGGGCGAGGTACTCGCGGCCGTACTTGCGGCCGAGGGCGGCGACCGCCGCGCGCAGGGCCTGGTGCTCTTCTGTTTCGAGAAGCGTGGGGCCGAGGGTCGTGGTGCCGGGGGTGGAGCTCATGCTTCCTCCTGGACTACGGCGAGCAGGGCGCCGAATTCGACCTGTTGGCCGGTGACGGCGTGGAGCGCGGTGAGCGTGCCGGAGGCGGGCGCGAGGATGCGGTGTTCCATCTTCATGGCCTCCAGCCAGAGCAGGGGCTGCCCGGCGGTGACGGTGCTGCCGGGGGTGAGGCCCTCGGCGACGCGGACGACGGTGCCGGGCATGGGGGCGAGCAGGGAGCCCGGTTCGGTGCGGTCCTGCGGGTCCGCGAACCGGGGTACGGCGGTCAGGGCGTGGGAGCCGAGCACGGAGTCCACGTAGGCCGTGTTCGATTTTTGTTTCACGTGGAACAGCCGCCGTACGCCGTCCACTTCGAGGGCCACCAGGTGGCGCTCGGCGGACAGGACGCGCACACCGGGGTGGTCGAGGAGCTCCGGGGGGCCGCTGCGGGACGGGTGGTAACGGACTTCGTACTCGGTCCCGGCCACCGTGTAGCGGCGGCTCTGCGGCTGCGAGCGGAGGTTGCGCCAGCCGCCGAGGCGGGCGGCGAGGGACGCGTCCGGGTCGGGGGCGGTCTCGGCGAGGGCGGCGGCCAGTGCGCAGAGCGCGGGGGCCCGGTCGTCCGGGGCGGCCTCGGTGAGGGCCGGCAGGTGGCGCTCGTAGAAGCCGGTGTCGAGCCGGGCGGCCGCGAACTCCGGGTGCCGCAGGGAGCGTACGAGGAGCTCGCGGTTGGTGGTCAGCCCGTGGATCCGGGCTCCGGCGAGGGCGTGGGCCAGGGCGCGGACCGCCTCGGCGCGGGTGGGGGCATGGGCGACGACCTTGGCGAGCATGGCGTCGTAGTGGATGGAGACGGTGTCCCCGTCGGTGAAGCCGGTGTCCACGCGGACCGTGGAGGGGACATCGAGGGTGTGCAGGACGCCGGTCTGGGGACGCCAGTCGGCGGCCGGGTCCTCGGCGTAGAGGCGGGCCTCGACGGCGTGTCCGGCGGGCGCGGGCGGGTGCAGGGGCAGGGCCGCGCCCTCGGCGATCCGCAGTTGCAGGGCGACGAGGTCGATCCCGAAGACCGCTTCGGTGACGGGGTGTTCCACCTGGAGGCGGGTGTTCATCTCCAGGAAGTACGGGCGGCCGTCGGCGGTGACGAGGAACTCGACCGTGCCCGCGCCCTCGTACGAGACCGCGCGGGCGGCGGCCACGGCGGCCTCGTGGAGGGCGCTGCGCAGGGCCTCGGGGAGGCCGGGCGCGGGGGCTTCCTCGATGACCTTCTGGTGGCGCCGCTGGAGGGAGCAGTCGCGGGTGCCGAGCGCCCAGACGGTGCCGTGGGAGTCGGCGAGGATCTGCACCTCGACGTGGCGGCCGCGCTCCACGTAGGGCTCGGCGAACACCTCTCCGTCGCCGAAGGCGGACAGGGCCTCGGCGGAGGCGGCTTCGAGGGATTCCTTGAGGGAGTCGAGGTCCCGGACCACCCGCATGCCGCGGCCGCCGCCGCCCGCCGCGGCCTTGAGGAGCAGCGGGAGGTCGGCGGTGGTGGCGGCGTGCGGGTCGACGGGGTCGAGCAGCGGGACTCCGGCGGCGCGCATCAGCTCCTTGGCCCGGGTCTTGGAGGCCATGGCCTCCATGGCCTCGGGCGGCGGGCCGACCCAGGTGAGTCCGGCGGCGCGGACGGCGCGGGCGAAGTCGGCGTTCTCGGAGAGGAACCCGTAGCCGGGGTGGACGGCGTCGGCGCCCGCCGCGAGGGCGGCCGCGATGACCAGGTCGCCGCGCAGATAGGTGTCGGCGGGGGCCGCGCCGGGCAGCCGTACGGCCGCGTCGGCGGCGCGGACGTGCAGGGCGTCGGCGTCGGAGTCGGAGTGGACCGCGACGGTGGTCAGGCCCAGCGCTTGGGCCGTGCGGAAGACGCGGACGGCGATCTCGCCGCGGTTGGCGACGAGGAGGGAGGTCAGGTTCATCTGCGGGGTCAGGTGCGGGGTCATGTGCGGGCTCACATCCGGAAGACGCCGAAGCCGCCACGGGCGCCCTCGACGGGGGCGTTGTGGACGGCCGACAGGCACAGGCCGAGGACGGTACGGGTGTCGCGCGGGTCGATGACCCCGTCGTCGTACAGCCGTCCTGACAGGAACATCGGCAGGGACTCGGACTCGATCTGCGCCTCGACGAAGGCGCGCATGCCGGCGTCGGCCTCTTCGTCGTAGGGCTGTCCCTTCGCCGCGGCGGACTGGCGGGAGACGATCGAGAGCACGCCGGCGAGCTGGGCGGGGCCCATGACGGCGGACTTGGCGCTGGGCCAGGCGAAGAGGAAACGCGGCTCGTAGGCGCGGCCGCACATGCCGTAGTGGCCGGCGCCGTAGCTGGCGCCGATGAGGACGGAGAGGTGCGGGACCTTCGAGTTCGAGACCGCGTTGATCATCATCGAGCCGTGCTTGATGATGCCGCCCTGCTCGTACTCCTTGCCGACCATGTAGCCGGTGGTGTTGTGGAGGAAGAGGAGCGGGATGTCGCGCTGGTTGGCGAGCTGGATGAACTGGGCCGCCTTCTGCGATTCCGCGCTGAACAGCACCCCCTGGGCGTTGGCGAGGATGCCGACCGGGTAGCCGTGCAGGCTGGCCCAGCCGGTGACCAGGCTGGTGCCGTAGAGGGGCTTGAACTCGTCGAAGTCGGAGGCGTCGACGATCCGGGCGATGACCTCGCGCGGGTCGAAGGGGGTTTTGAGGTCCGCGGGGACGATCCCGAGGAGTTCCTCCGGGTCGTGGAGGGGCTCTTCGGCGCGGGCCGGATCGGGGTGGGCCTTGCGGTGGTTGAGGCGGGCGACGACGCGGCGGGCCTGGCGGATGGCGTCGTGCTCGTCGAGGGCGTAGTAGTCGGCGAGGCCGGAGGTCCGGGCGTGCATGTCGGCTCCGCCGAGGGACTCGTCGTCGCTCTCCTCGCCGGTGGCCATCTTGACGAGCGGCGGGCCGCCCAGGAACACCTTGGAGCGGTCCTTGATCATGATGGTGTGGTCGGACATGCCGGGGATGTACGCGCCTCCGGCGGTGGAGTTGCCGAAGACGACGGCGATGGTGGGGACGCCGTCGGCGGAGAGCCGGGTGAGGTCGCGGAAGATGGCGCCGCCCGGGATGAAGATCTCCTTCTGGGAGGGGAGATCGGCGCCGCCGGACTCGACGAGGCTGATGCAGGGCAGCCGGTTCTGGCGGGCGATCTCGTTGGCGCGCAGTGCCTTCTTGAGCGTCCAGGGGTTGGAGGCGCCGCCGCGGACGGTGGGGTCGTTGGCGGTGACCAGGCACGCGACCCCCTCGACGGTGCCGATGCCGGTGACCATCGAGGCGCCGACCGGGTAGTCGCTGCCCCAGGCGGCGAGCGGGGACAGCTCCAGGAAGGGGGTGTCCGGGTCGAGGAGCAGCTCGACCCGCTCGCGGGCGAGGAGCTTGCCGCGGGTCTTGTGGCGGGCGGTGTACTTCTCGCCGCCGCCGGCGAGGGCGGTGGCGTGCGCGGCATCGAGCTCGGCGAGGCGTTCCAGGGCGGCGGTACGGGCCTGCGCGTGCTCGGGGGCGAGCGGGTCGACGGCGCTCTTGAGGCGGGTCACGGGGTCCCCTCCGGGGCGGTGGTGGGTACGGGGGTCTCCGCGGACGGCTCCGCCGGGGGCACGGGGCCCGCAGGCGGCTCCGCCGGGGGCACGGGGCCCGCGGGCGGCTCCGCCGGGGGTACGGGGCCCGCGGGGGGCTCCAGCAGGGCTGCGGGGATGTCCACGTGGCGGGAACGGAGCCATTCGCCGAGGGCCTTGGCCTGGGGGTCGAAGCGGTGGCCGGAGGCCACGCCGTCGCCGAGGATCCGGGTGATGGTGAAGTTGAGGGAGCGGAGGTTGGGGAGCTCGGCTCGGGTCACTTCCAGTGGGGCCGCTTCGGGGAGCAGCGCCTTGAAGGCTTCGACGGTGAGGGTGGTGTGGAGCCACTCCCAGGCGGGGTCGCTCTCCGCCCATACCCCGACGTTGGCGTCCCCGCCCTTGTCGCCGCTGCGGGCCCCGACGATGGTGCCGAGCGGCACCCGGCGGGTGGGGGTGGTAGACGCCTGCGGTTCGGGGGCGGCCGGAAGCTGCGGCTCGGGGGCGGCGGGCCCTGCGGGGCTCTCCCCCACCCCGCCCCTTCCCGAAACCGGGGGCTGCGCCCCGGCCCCTTCGGGGGCTCCGCCCCCGGACCCCCGCGCCTCAAACGCCGGCGGGGCTGGATTTGCGGGCGGTCCGGACTCGGTGCGGGTCTGGGCGGAGCCCGGGGAACGGGCGAAGGGCGGGTAGGGGACCAGCCCCGCAGGGCCGCCCTCCGCACCGGCCCGGAGCCTCGTGCCGTCCGCGAGGACCGCCGTGTGGGGGACCTCGCCGGCGGGGACGGTGGCCGACTCGAAGACTCCGTACGGCTGGGCCGGGGACGGCGGGGCCGTCACGTGGAAGCCCGGGTAGCTGGCCAGGGCCAGTTCGATGGCCGCCGAGGTCAGGGCGCGGCCCACCCTGTCGGGGGACGCATCGCGGACGACCAGGCGGAGCAGCGCGCTCGCCGTCTCCTCCGTGGACGCGTCCTCGTGGTCCGTGCGGGAGAGCGTCCACTCCGCGGAGGACACCGAGGACAGGAGCGGGGTCAACTGCTCCCGCACCAGGGCCGCCTTCGCGTCCACGTCCAGGCCCGTCAGGACGAAGACGACCTCGTTGCGCCAGCCGCCGATGCGGGTCACGCCCACTTTGAGGGTCGCGGGCGGAGATTCACCGCGGGTGCCCGAGAGCGCCACCCGGTCGGGGCCGGCCTGGGTCAGCCGGACCGTGTCCAGGCGGGCCGTCACGTCGGGGCCGAGGTAGCGGATTCCCTGGGTTTCGTAGAGGAGTTGCGCCGTGACCGTACCGACGCGCACGACTCCGCCCGTGCCCGGGTGCTTCGTGATGACCGACGAGCCGTCCTCGGCGATCTCCGCCAGCGGGAACCCCGGCCGGGACACGTCGTGCCGGGTGAAGAAGGCGTAGTTGCCGCCCGTGGCCTGGGTGCCGCACTCCAGTACGTGCCCCGCCACCACCGCCCCGGCCAGCCGGTCGTGGTCGTCCGGCGCCCAGTCGAACCACCACGCCGCGGGCCCGCTCACCAGGGCCGCGTCGGTGACCCGGCCGGTCACCACCACGTCCGCGCCCGCCCGCAGGCAGGCCGTGATCCCGGCGCCGCCGAGGTAGGCGTTCGCGGTGAGCGCGCCCTCCCCGGACGGCAGCGGGTACGGCATCAGGTCGTCGCCCTCCACGTGCGCGACCGAGACCGGAACCGACAGCTTCGCGGCCAGCGTGCGCACCGCTCCGGCGAGTCCCGCCGGGTTCAGGCCGCCCGCGTTCACCACGATCCGTACGCCCCGCTCGTGGGCGAGGCCCAGGCACTCCTCCAGCTGGCGCAGGAAGGTCTTGGCGTAGCCGAGTTCCGGGTTCTTCAGCCGGTCGCGGCCGAGGATCAGCAGGGTCAGCTCGGCCAGGTAGTCGCCGGTCAGTACGTCGAGGGGGCCGTCCGTCAGCATCTCGCGCAGGGCGTCGAAGCGGTCTCCGTAGAAGCCCGACGCGTTGCCGATCAGCAGGGGGCGCCGGGTCACCGGGAGGCTCCCGGCGCGCGGCCCGGGCCCGCCGGGCCGGCGAAGGCCTGGGCGATGTCGAGCCAGCGGTCGGCGTCGGGGCCGGACGCCGTCAGGGACAGGTCGGCGCGGTGGGCGCGCTGGGTGACCAGCAGGCAGAAGTCGAGCGCCGGGCCGGTGACCCGCTGCGGGGCGTCCCCGGGACCGTACGTCCACACCTCGGCGCGGTCTCCCGGAGCCGTCAGCTCCACCCGGAACTCCTGCGCCGGCGCGGGCAGTCCCCGTACCGCGTACGCGTAGTCGCGCGCCCGCACTCCGATCCGCGCCACGTGCCGCAGCCGCGCCGTCGGTACGCGGTGCACCCCGAGCGCGTCGGCGACATCCTGGCCGTGCGCCCAGGTCTCCATCAGGCGGGCGCTCGCCATCGAAGCGGCCTTCATCGGCGGCCCGTACCAGGGGAACTTGGCGTCGGGCGAGGCCGCGGCGAGGGCCTCGTCGAGCGCGGCGCGGCAAGCCCGCCAGCGGGCGAGCAGCTCGGCGGGGGCCAGTGCGGCGCCCTCCTCGGCGCCCGCGTCGACGAAGGAATCCGGGGCCTTCAGTGCCTCCTCGACCAGCCCCGCGAAGGCGGTGGCATCGGTGAGGGCGAGCAGCGAGGACCGGTCGGTCCAGTGCAGGTGGGCGATCTGGTGGGCGAGGCTCCAGCCGGGCGCGGGCGTGGGCTTCGCCCAGTCGGCGTCGGGCAGATCCCCGACCAGGGAGTCGAGTTCCCGGCCCTCCTCGCGGAGATCGGCGAAGACGGCGAAGACGTTCTCGACAGCGGACGGATCGGGCACGGGTGCGCTCCCCTTCTCGGCGTGAGGGGAAGCGTGGCAGTCGCCAGGAAAACAATCAAGCGTGCTTGCATTTATTTTTTCGAAGCGAATGGAGTTGGATGAGAGGGGACTTGGGCGGCAGGGGCCAGCCCCCGGACCTCCGCTCCTCAAACGCCGGAGGGGCTGAATCTCCACTGCGCTTGCGCGTCGCCCGCCTCCGCGGCGAGGATCCCCGTCACGGCCGGGCGCAAGACAGGGGCGGGGAGAGGGACATGGACGTGTACGGGGACGAAGGCGTGCTCGCGGGCGCCGTCAAAGGCGTGATGTTCGACTTCTCCGGCACCCTCTTCCGCGTCGAGCCCACCGAGGACTGGCTGCGCGCGGTCGTGACGGACGCCGGTATCGACCTGCCCGAGGCCGAACTCGTTTCCTTGGCCGCCCTCCTCGAAGAGGCGGGCGCCTTGCCGGGCGGCGCCTCGCCGCAGCGGCTGCCGGCGCGGCTGGAGCCGTTGTGGCGGGAGCGGGACCTGAGCCCCGAGAAGCACCGGGCCGCCTACACCGCCCTCACCCGCGAGGTGCCACTGCCCTCCCCGGAGCTGGCCGACGCCCTCTACGACCGGCACTGGACCCCCGCGGCCTGGCGGCCCTACCCCGATACCGCGGCCACCCTCGCCGCCTTGCGCGAGCGGGGCGTCCCCGTCGCCGTCGTCAGCAACATCGGCTGGGACCTGCGGCCCGTCTTCCGCGCCCACGGGCTGGACCGGTTCGTCGACGCGTACGTGCTCTCCTTCGAGCACGGGGTCCAGAAGCCCGACCCCCGCCTGTTCCAGGTCGCCTGCGACGCCCTCGGGGCGGCGCCCGCGGACGTGCTCATGGTCGGCGACAGCGCCGACGCGGACACGGGGGCCGCGGCGCTGGGGTGCCCGGTCCGGCTGGTCGAGCACCTGCCCGTCGAACAGCGGCCGAGCGGACTGACCTCGGCGCTCGGGCCGCTCGGGCTCCTGTGACGCGCGGCCGCCGGACGGAAGGGGTCAAGCGGCGGCGGTGTCGGCCGCCCGGCGGCTGAAGTCCATCGTCCAGTTGTGGATCCAGCTCCCGGCCCCGTCGGCCGAGAAGAACTGCTCCCAGCGCGGGGAGTCCGTGTCCGTCCTCGACCACACGAACCGCACCAGGACCGCCTTGCCCTCGTAGGTGTCCTCGCCCTCGAAGACGCCCGTCCCCGTGGCCGGGTCGAACCGTCCGGTGACGGGCGGGAAGAGCGTTCCGGTCCGGCGGCCGGCCCAGTGGAGAGTCCACCGCTCGTGCTCGGGCTCGTAGAGCCGCAGGGTCAGCCCCGCGAAGCCCTTCGTCGGGAACTCGATCTCGTCGAAGCTCGCGGCGCCGTCGAAGTGGCGGGTGGCCCGGGACACCGCCGGAAACACCTCCCAGCCGCTGTCCGCGTCCAGGAAGTCGGCGAGCCACCGGTTGGACACGTCCCAGGTGCCGACGAAGAAGTCGAAGTCGTTCATGTGCGGTCTCCCCCAACAACTGTTCTCTGATGCTCTGCGCTGTTCGTCGCGCTGTTCGTCGCGCTGTTCTCTGCGCTGATGGGGGAACCGTACGAGCGCTTCACTGACATCATCTGTCAGTGAAGTCCAAGTGAAGTCCAGCCGGCTGCTCTCGATCCTGCTCCTGCTCCAGACCCGCGGCCGGATGACCGCCGCCGAGCTCGCCGGGGAGCTGGAGGTGTCGGTCCGTACGGTCTACCGCGACGCGGAGACCCTGGCCGCCGCCGGTGTCCCGCTGTACGGCGACGCCGGGCACAGCGGCGGCTACCAGCTCCTCGACGGCTACCGCACCCGCCTCACCGGGCTGGCCCCGGGCGAGGCGGAGGCCCTCTTCCTCACCTCGATGCCGGGGCCGGCCGCCGAACTCGGTCTCGGCCGCGCCCTGTCCACCGCCCAGCTGAAGCTGCGCGCCGCCCTGCCCGCGGAGCTGCGTGCGCAGGCCGACCGGATGCGGCTGCGCTTCCACCTGGACGCGCCCGGCTGGTACGCGGAGCACGAGGAGACCCCGCACCTGGGGCGGATCGCCGACGCGGTGTGGCGGGGGCGGATCGTCGAGGTCCGGTACCGGCGCTGGAAGGCGCCGCACGAGGTGGACCGGCGACTGGCCCCGTACGGGCTGGTCCTGAAGGCGGGGCGCTGGTACCTGGTCGCGGGCACGCCCGAAGCGGAGGCCACGGCGGGCACGGCGGCCACGGCGGAGGCGGACGGCCCTCAGAGCCCGCCGCCCCCGCGCACCTACCGGGTGGACCAGATCCTGGCGGTACGCGAGACCGGCGGGGAATGCATGCTCCCCGACGGCTTCGAGCTCGCCGCCCACTGGCGGCGCAGCCAGGCGGAGTTCCACGAGCGGCTGTACCCGCAGGAGGCGGAGGTACGGGTCTCCGCGCGCGCGGCCGCCCGGCTGACCGGTGCCCAGGCCAGGGCCCTGGCCGCCACCGGGACCCCGGACCCGGAACTGCCCGGGTGGACACGGGCGGTCCTGCCGATCGAGTCGCAGGACCACGCGGAGGCGCAGTTCCTGGGGCTCGGCGCGGAGGCGGAGGTACTCGCCCCGCCCGCCCTGCGCCGGCGCATCGGAGCGGCGGCCGCCACGACGGCGGCGCGCTACGGGACGGCCGGGACGGGGGCGGGGGCCCCGGGTGAGCACGGCCCCGGGTGAGCACGGGACCGGGTGACGGTTCGCACAGGACCGGGTGAGGCCTTCCCTCCGGCGCGGCCGGCTGGGATGCTCCGCGCATGACGACGCGTGGAATGTACTTCGCGACCGCCGCCCTGAGCGCCCTCGCGCTGGGCGTGGCCATGGCCAGCGGATGGGGCCAGGACTTCCCGGACGGGGAACAGCCGACCGGGACGTCCGGTGCGGCGCACGTCGAGGCGAACGTCCAGCATGCCGACGCGATCCCCCTGCCGGCCGGCGACGTCATCTGGAACTGACCGGCCCGGGCGTGGCCTGATCTCGCCCCACCCTTCCCCACGCAACGCCTCAAACCTCCCTGGAACAAAGGGAGTCGGTATAGCGTCATCGCCGACCACGACGGGCACGAGGTACGGGGTACCGGGCACGGGGGCTGGAGCGACATGAGTGTCGACGTTCGCTATCGGGTGGAACGGATCGCGCTTGCCCTGATGTCCACATCGGGCGTCGTGGTACTGATCGCGGACCTCTTGGGGTGGCTCGACGCGCTCGCACCCGGGGGCGCGCTCCCCAAGGTCACCCTGCTCATCCTGAGCACGGTCACCGTGTTCCTCCTGCTGGAGATCGACCGCCTGCGCAAGCTCGACGTGGTCGAGGCGCAGGTCACCCGGCTCGACGACACCCTGCGCACGCAGGTCGCCCGGCTCGACACCAGCTTCCAGGCGCAGCTCGCCAAGCTGGACATCGACACCGTCGCGCAGCAGCTCAAGCAGGAGAACTACCTCGGCGTGATCCGGGTGCACGCGGAGTTCCCCGACGTGCAGTTCAACGCGTTCGTGGAGGGCGCCACCCAGGAGGTGGCCATCCTGCAGACCTTCATCCCCAACCTGGCTCACCTCCAGCCGTCGCTGGAGAAGGCGCTGGTGGACCACGGTGTCCCGGTGCGGATCATGCTCCTGTACCCCTCCTCCCCCGTGGCGGGACTGCGCGACGAAGCGCTGCGTTCCGTACGGGACCCCGCGCTCGCCCTGGACGTCAAGGCCCGGGTGGAGATGTGCCTGGCCGGCCTCGCGGAGCTGCACCGCGCGGTCGGGCCGGCGGGACGCGCACTGCTCAGCGTGCGGGTGTACAACTCCCTGCCGTCCATCGCCGTACACAAGGCCGACGAGCACTTTCTGGTCAGTTCGTTCCTGCACCGCCAGCTCGCGGTCGACTCCGCCCAGACCGAGATCGACGGCAGCGACACCACGATGGGACGGCAGGTCCAGAAGGAGCTGGACACGTTGTGGGAGATCGGCCGCGACGTGGCCCTGGCCGACTGGCGCGAGTCGCTCAGAAACATCAGCTGGTGATCCGGATCCCGGTTCACCACCAGATCCACGGAAAGGTACGGCCATGCACGACTTGGGCGCTCCGGGCCGACGGGACGGGCTGCACGGGCAGGGCGAGGTGCACGGACCGAGCGAGCTGCACGAGCTGGACGGCTTCGAGAACGGGCTGATCGAGCGCTTCGAGGAGCATCCGGTCCTCGCGAACATCACCCGGCTGCCCGACGAGGACTTCACCGCGCTGCTGCTCCAGCGGCGCTTCGTATCGCTCGCGTTCACCCCGTCGTACGACCTGGCCATCGACCTGCTGCGCGACGAGGAGGGGCTGCGGATCGCGCGGATCATCCTGCGCGAGGAGTACCCGGGGGCCACGGGGCACACGCCCTCACACCGCGAGGACATGACGGAGGACCTGCGCCGGCTCGGAGTGTCCCGGGAGGCCCTGGTGGCGTCGAGGCCGACGGCCGCGACGCAGCGTGCCATCACCGGCACCCTCGAACTGATCGCGGACGCGGGCGGCCACGCCGACGCCGACCTGCGGCTGCTGACCTTCCTCCGCTTCTGGGGCGAGGTGCTGGTCTCCGTCGAGTACGGACGGCTGTGGGAGCGGATGGGGCCGCTGTTCACGAGCGAGGGCGGCGGCCGCAACCGTTCGCGCTTCTACCACCCGCACCTGGTGCACGACGCGAAGACGCATTCGCTCGCGACCGTGTCCATGCTGTCCGACACGCATTCCGACCGGCTGGCCGCCCGGGTGACCGACCTCCTCGGCCGAGCGGACGGGCCGGGCGGGACGGGCCGCGCAGCCGGTGCGGCCGGGTTCAGGGAGACCGAAGAGCGGGCGCTGCGGCTCAAGGCCGGCTTTTACGATCAGTTCCTGCCCGCACCGGACCCCTCGACGACGGCCTGAGACCCGGACGGCGGGCTCGGGCGGGTCTGCGAGCGGACCGCGCCCATGCTCGCGACGATGACCAGCGCGATCGCCGCCGCGTCGAGCGCGGACAGCGCCTGGTTCAGGATCAGGAACCCGGCCGTCGCGGCGATCGCGGGCTCCAGGCTCATCAGGATCGCGAAGGTCGGCGCCGGGAGCCTGCGCAGGGCGAGCAGTTCCAGCGTGTACGGCAGGACCGAGGACAGCAGCGCCACGCCGAGGCCCAGGAGCAGGGTGCTGGGGTGCAGCAGGGCCGAGCCGGCCTCGATCACACCGAGCGGCAGGGACAGTACGGCGGCCACGGCCATCGCCAGCGCCAGCCCGTCGGCCTGCGGGAACCGGCGGCCGGTCCGCGCGCTGAACACGATGTACGCCGCCCACATGCCGCCCGCCGCGAGGGCGAAGGCCACGCCCAGCGGGTCGAGCCCGCCGAGGCCGCCTCCGCCGTGGGTGGACAGCAGGACGACTCCGGCCAGCGCCAGCCCGGCCCACAGCAGGTTGAGCAGGCGGCGGGAGACGACGACGGAGAGCACCAGGGGGCCCAGCACCTCCAGGGTGACGGCGGGGCCGAGGGGGATGCGGTCGATGGCCTGGTAGATGAACCCGTTCATGCCGGCCATGGTCACGCCGAACCACACCACGGTCGACCAGTCGGAGCGGGAGTACCCGCGCACCTTGGGCCGGCAGACGAGCAGCAGCACCAGCGCGGCCGCGGCGAGCCGCAGCGTGACCACGCCGGCCGCGCCCGCCCGCGGCATGAGCATCACCGCGAGGGCGGCGCCGAACTGCACCGAGACGCCCGCGGTGACCACCAGGGCGACGGGGCCGAAGCGGGCCCGGAAGGAGCCGTCGGCGGGGGCGGTGGTGGTGGTCGCTCGCGAGGGCTCGGTGGGCGTGGCGGTGCTCGTGCTGGTGCTCGTGCTGGTGCTCGTGGGTGAGGAGGGTGCGGGCATTTATCCAGATTAGGGGGTCGGTAAGGAGCGTGCTTCCGTGTTTTGCCTTACACCTGGTGCACGTCCGGTTCCGGCAAGCCGTCCGCCAGGACCTCCGCCAGGTGGCGGGCCCGGCCGCCGGCCAGCTGCGCGATCTGGGTCCGGCAGGAGAACCCGTCCGCCAGCACCTCCGTGCCCGGAGCTGCCGCCCGCAGCGACGGCAGGAGCTGCTCCTCGGCGCAGGCCACGGACACCTCGTGGTGACCGGGCTCGAAGCCGAAGTTGCCCGCGAGGCCGCAGCAGCCGCCGCTCAGTTCCCCCGTCAGCCCGGCGCGCTCGCGCAGCCGGCGGTCGGGGTCGTCCCCGAGGACGGCGTGCTGGTGGCAGTGGGTCTGGCCGGCGACCGGCCGGTCGAGGCGGGGCGGCTGCCAGTGCGGGGCGTACTCCTCCAGGGTCTCGGCGAAGGTTCGGACGGCCGCTGCGAGACGGGTTGCGCGGGGGTCCTCCGGGAGGAGGGCGGGCAGATCGGTGCGCAGCGCTGCCGCGCAGCTCGGTTCGAGGACGGTGACGGGCCCCTGCGGGTCGCCTACGGCGTCCAGGGTGCGGCGCAGGACCCTGCGGGCGGTGTCGAGGCGGCCGGTGGAGAGGTAGGTCAGCCCGCAGCAGACCCGGCCCGCCTGGACGGTGGTCTCCAGGCCGGCGGCCCGCAACACCCGCAGGGCGGCGTGACCGGCCTCGGGCGCGAGGTACTCCGTGAACGTGTCCGGCCACACCGTCACGACGGCCCCGGCACCGGTCGCCCCGGGCGTGCCCTGCGGGCGGCCGTCCCCTACCCGCCCTTCCACCGTTCCCCGGGGCTGCGCCCCGGACCCCCTGGGGCTCCGCCCCAGACCCCGCGCCTCAAACGCCGGCGAGGCTGGATTTGGCCGGCCTCGGCCCGTACGTGAGCCTCCCGACGGGCCGGATTGCCCGGAGGGCGATCCCAGCCCCTCCGGCGTTTGAGGAGCGGGGGTCCGGGGGCTGGCCCCCGGCGACGGCGCCGCACCCGGGGACGGGTCCGGGCGGAGCCCGGGGAACGGTGGAAGGGCGGGTAGGGGACCCGGCCCCGCGGAGCGGACCGCTGCGCGCCACCCGCGGGTGAAGGGGGTCCGGGCCAGCCGGGGCAGGGGGCGGGACCGCTCCAGGCCGGGGACGCGGAGGAAGCGGGACACCAGGTTCAGGGGCCCCGCCAGCCGCAGGGTGGTGAGCAGGCGGAGGAGGGCCGGCAGCCCGCCCAGGGCGTAGTGGGACAGCGGGCGCAGCCGGCCCGCCCAGTGGTGGTGGAGGAACTCCGCCTTGTAGGAGGCCATGTCGACCCCCACCGGGCAGTCGCTGCGGCAGCCCTTGCAGCCGAGGCAGAGATCCAGCGCCTCGGCGACCTCCGCCGAACGCCAGCCGTCCCGGATGATCTCTCCGGCCAGCATCTCGTGCAGCAGCCGCGCCCGCCCCCGCGTGGAGTGGCGTTCCTCCCCCGTGGCCCGGTACGACGGGCACATCACCCCCGGCCCCCCGACCTCCGTCGACCGGCACTTCGCGACGCCGACGCACCGCGCCACCTCCCCCGCGAAGGGCAGGGACGCCGGGAGGGAAGAGAAGCGGAGGTTCTCGTCGAGGCGTGCCGGGCGGACCAGGATCCCGGGGTTCATGCCGCCCGCCGGGTCCCAGAGCCGCTTGCAGGACTCGAAGAGGTCGATCACCGAAGGCCCGTACATCCGCGGCAGCAGCTCCGCCCGCGCCTGCCCGTCCCCGTGCTCGCCGGACAGGGAGCCCCCGTGCGCGACCACCAGGTCGGCGAGGTCCGAGGAGAAGGCCCGGAAGCGGGCCACGCCCGGCGGCGTCACCAGGTCGAAGTCGATCCGCACGTGGACGCAGCCCTCGCCGAAGTGGCCGTACGGGGATCCGCGCAGCCCGTGCTCCGCCAGCAGGGCCCGGAATTCCCGCAGGTAGGCGCCGAGCCGGGCGGGCGGGACCGCGCAGTCCTCCCAGCCCGGCCAGGCCATGCTCCCGTCGGGCATCCGGGTGGCCGTGCCCGCCGCGTCCTCGCGGATCCGCCACAGGGCCCGCTGCGCCGCCGGGTCGGTGAGCAGCAGGCTGTCGACCGCGTCGGAGGCCCGGAGCAGGGCCCGGGCGGCGCTCTCGTCGCGCATCTCCGCGAACAGCCAGGCCCCGCCGCGGGGCAGCCCGGCGGCGGCCCCGCCCACGAGGTCGGCGGCCATCCCCTCCACGGTCAGCGGCCCGTACTCCAGCAGGCCCGCCGCGGCCTGCGCGGCCGCGCTCTCGTCGGCGTACCCGAGGACGGCCAGCGCCGGGGCGGCCGGCAGCTCCACGAGCCGTACGAGCGCCTCGGTGACCACCCCGAGGGTGCCCTCGGTCCCGCAGAACGCCCGGGCCACCTCCACGCCCCGCTCGGGGAGCAGCGCGTCCAGGGCCCCGTAGCCGGAGATCCGCCGCGAGAAGCCTCCCGCCATGCCGGTGCGCAGGACGGCCAGGTTCCCCGAGACCAGCTCCCGCAGCCCGCCGGGTGCGCCGTCCCAGCCGGTGCCGAGCCGGTAGGAGGCGCCGCCGTACGCCGTCACGGCGAGCTCGGCGACGTTGTCGGCGGTGGTTCCCCAGGCCACCGAGTGGGCGCCGCAGGCGTTGTT
Organism: Streptomyces sp. NBC_00335; assembly: GCF_036127095.1. Lineage (GTDB taxonomy): Bacteria > Actinomycetota > Actinomycetes > Streptomycetales > Streptomycetaceae > Streptomyces. The sequence continues at coordinate 4,728,108 of NZ_CP108006.1, read as the reverse complement.
CCCGATCATCCCGCCGAGGGTGCAGCGGGAGTGCGTGGAGGGGTCCGGCCCAAAGGTCAGCCCGTGCGGGCGGGCCGCGTCCCGCAGCCGGTCGAGGACCAGGCCGGGCTGGACGACGGCGGTGCGGGCGGCCGGGTCCAGGGAGGTCAGGGCGTTCATGTGCCGGGTGAGGTCGAGCACGACGCCGACGCCCGTCGCCTGGCCCGCGATGGAGGTGCCGCCGCCGCGCGGAACGACGGGGACCCCGGCCGCCGCGCACACCGCGAGCGCGGCGGCCACGTCGTCGGCGTCGCGCGGGGCGACCACGCCGACCGGGACGCGGCGGTAGTTCGAGGCGTCCATGGTCGTCAGGGCGCGGGCGGCGGCGCCGAAGTCGACCTCTCCGCGCAGGTTCTTCCGCAATGTCCGTTCGAGTTCACCGGGTGACGTCACGGCGGACAGCCTCCCACCGGCTCCCGCGCGTCCGCGTCATCTCATCGGGTGGACGCGGCTCCAAGGCGTGGACCCGGACCCGATACGCTCGGCGTGTGGCCGAGATCCAGATTCCCGCTGACATCAAGCCCGCCGACGGACGCTTCGGCGCGGGCCCCTCCAAGGTGCGGACCGAGGCGCTGGACGCCCTCGCCGCCACCGGTACCTCCCTGCTCGGAACCTCCCACCGCCAGGCTCCGGTCAAGAACCTGGTCGGCTCCGTGCGCCAGGGCCTCCGGGACCTCTTCTCCCTCCCCGAGGGCTACGAGGTGATCCTGGGCAACGGCGGCTCCACCGCCTTCTGGGACATCGCGACCGCCGGTCTCATCGAGCGGAAGTCGCAGCACCTCACCTTCGGTGAGTTCTCCTCCAAGTTCGCCAGCGCCGCGAAGTCCGCTCCGTGGCTGGACGCCCCGTCGGTGATCTCCTCCGACCCGGGCACCCACCCGGACCCGGTGGCCGAGGCGGGCGTGGACGTGTACGCGTACACGCACAACGAGACCTCGACGGGTGTCGCGGCGCCGATCAAGCGCGTCGCGGGCGCCGACGCGGGTTCGCTCGTCCTGGTGGACGCGACCTCGGGCGCCGGCGGCCTGCCGGTGGACATCACCGAGACCGACGTCTACTACTTCGCCCCGCAGAAGTCCTTCGCCTCCGACGGCGGCCTGTGGCTGGCGGCGTTCTCCCCGGCGGCCCTGGAGCGCGCGGCCCGCGTGCACGCCTCCGGCCGGCACATCCCGGAGTTCTTCTCGCTGCCGACGGCGATCGACAACTCGCTGAAGAACCAGACGTACAACACCCCGGCGCTCTCCACCCTCTTCCTGCTGGACCAGCAGCTGGAGTGGATGAACAGCCAGGGCGGTCTGGAGTTCACGACCGGCCGTACGTCGGCCAGCGCGGCCCACCTGTACGGCTGGGCCGAGGCGTCGAAGTACGCCAGCCCCTTCGTCGCGGACTCCGCCAAGCGCTCGGCCGTCATCGGCACGATCGACTTCTCGGACGACATCGACGCGGCGGCGGTCGCCAAGGTGCTGCGCGCCAACGGCATCGTGGACACCGAGCCCTACCGCAAGCTCGGCCGCAACCAGCTCCGTATCGCGATGTTCCCGGCGATCGACCCGGCGGACGTGCAGGCGCTGACCGCGTGCGTGGACTACGTCATCGAGAACCTCTGACCGACCCGGTCAGGCACGGTCCACCCTGTCCGAACCGGTCCACCAGGACCGACACGCTCCGAAGCCCCCGGTGACACCTCGTCACCGGGGGCTTCGCGTTGTCCGGACCGCGATGGAGAGGCCCTGCGGCGGTCCTGAGGAGGTCCTGAGGCGGTCCTGAGGCAGTCCTGAACGATCCCTGAAGACCAAGGCCCTCCACCCGGCCCGGAACTCCGGGACCTTGGTCCCAAAAATCGGGGCAAAGAGGCCGCAAACGGAAGATCACCGCCCCCTCCGCCGCCTGCGGTTTTGTGCCCCGGGACCTTCGGCAGGGGCCTCTCCCGGCCCCTCGGAGGGGCGCAACCAACCACCCCAGGATGTCCCTCATGTCTGGTGTGCCGGGAACGAACCCCGGCCCGTTCAGGAGGAACCCCATGCGCAAGGCACTCACCCTCTCGGCCATCGCCCTCGCCTCGTCGATGGCCCTGGCAGCCCCCGCCGTCGCGTTCGCCGCCGACTCCGTTCCGACCGCGCACAGCAGCGCGAGCGCCGACGCCAAGACCGCCCCGGTGGCCCTGAAGCTCTCGCCCTCCTCCGGCAAGCCGGGCGACTCCGTCCAGATGTCGATGGAGGTCCCGGACGGCTCGACGAACCTGTCCATCTCCTCCAAGGCCCTGAACGACGTGAAGATGACCGACGGGCGCGGCGCCACCGCCACGATCGCCAAGGTCGCCGACGGCAACTACGGCATCTCCCTCACCGGAACGGGCCCCAAGGGCGAGAAGCTCCAGGCCACCGCGGAGATCACGGTCAAGGACGGCAAGCCCACCCCGAAGCCGACCCCCACCCCGGCCGACTCCACGCTGAGCCTGTCCCAGGACCACGGCAAGCCCGGCGACAAGATCCAGGTCACCATCAAGACGGCGGCCAACGAGAAGAGCGCGTTCGTCAAGTCCGACGCCTTCGGCGGCCAGGTCAACCTGAAGAGCAACGGCAAGGGCGTCTGGACCGGTACCGCGGTCGTCGCCAAGGACGTCAAGTCCGGCTACTACGGCGTCGAGGCCTACGCGGGCGGCAAGAAGTTCGACACCGTCAAGTTCTCCACCGACGCCACCGGCCCGGTCAACCCGAAGCCGAAGCCGACCCCGGTCGACCCGAGCCACCACAAGACCCCCAAGGGTTCCGTGAACACCGGCCAGGCCCCCCTCGGCTGGGTCCCCTCGGACGCCGCGAACCATGGCTGAGCAGTCCGCCCCTGAACGCGCCCCCCGCCGGAGCGGCCGCGCACTGCGCGTGGCCGCCCTGGCGGGCGCCTCGGCGCTCACGGTCTTCCTGATCTCTTCCTGCTCCTCCGGCGGCGACGCGGCCGGCGGCGCGGCCAAGAACGACGCGGCCGACGCCAAGTCCGCCTCGGTGCTGAGCCCCTCCGTCCCGGACCGCATCGTGATCCCGGACATCAAGGTCGATGCCCCGCTCGACACCGTCGGACTCGACGACCAGGGCGCCATGAAGGAGCCCGACTTCGCCAAGCCCATGGACGCGGCCTGGTACAAGGAGGGCCCGACCCCCGGGGAGAAGGGCGCGGCCGCCATCGTCGGGCACATGGACACGCCCCAGACCGCCGAGGCCGTCTTCTACAACCTCAAGAAGCTGAAGAAGGACGAGAAGATCGAGGTCCACCGCGACGACGGCTCCACCGCCGTCTTCGCCGTGGACGAGATCGACACGTTCAAGAAGGACCGGTTCCCGACCGACAAGGTCTACGGCGACACCCACGGCAAGGCCGAGCTCCGCATCATCACCTGCGGCGGCAACCTCACCAAGGACCGCCACTGGGACGCCAACGTCGTGGTGTTCGCCCACCTCGTCGGGCAGGAGTAGCCCCCTGACCGGGCTACTTCGCCACGGCGAAACGCATGAGGGCCTGCTCGTCGCCCGGCTTGATCTTCCCGGTCTCGTTGATGACGTGCAGCTTCCAGCCGGCCCCGTCCCGGACCGCCTTGGCCACGGCGCAGCCGTTGTCGCTCCCGAGCAGGCTCGGCCAGATGTCGGCGACCTGCTGGGTGCTGCCGCCCGTGCCGTCGTACACCTTGAAGCTGATGTTGCGGGCGCTCTGGAAGGAACTGCCCTTCTTGTACGCGGCGGCGACGAAGACGATGGACGTGACGTTGCCCGGTATCCGGGCGAACTCGACGGTCACCGTCTCGTCGTCGCCGTCGCCGTGGCCGGTCTGGTTGTCCCCGCTGTGGCGCAGCGAGCCGTTGCCCATGGGGTCCAGGGAGTCGAGACCCGCGAGGCGGACGGGGTCCGCGCCCTGCATGGCGATCGCGATCAGGTCCAGGTCGGTCCCGACCTTCCGCTTGAGCTTGCCCAACAGGCCGCCGCTGCTGCCCACGGTGGGGTCCCACGACACTCCGATGGACAGGTGGGTTACGCCGCCCAGGTCCGCGGGGCCGTCTTCCTTGGTGAGCGTGATCATGCGCAATCCTCACAAATAGCTGTGCGATACCGACTCCTGCAGTCTGCCTGAAGCCGGTTCGTTTGCGGAGCCGCTCGACGTACGCGATACCTTCGGGGCCTCGGCATCCGGTGTTCCGCGGATGCCGTACGGCGCGATACGGCGCGGTACAGCGCAGTACAGCTTGGAGGCAGCAGCGTGAGCGTGCGAGTGACGGCGGCCCAGGACGGCGTGGACCCCTTCGGCACGGCCCGGCTGCGGCGCGGGGTGCTCGACGCCTGGGGCGCCGGCCCGGCCCGCTTCCGCGAGGACGCCAACGCCGAGGAGGACCTGGCGCTCGGCGGCTACCGCGACCGGCTCGTCGTCGAACTCGCGCAGAACGCCGCCGACGCGGCCGCCCGCGCCGGGGTCCCCGGCCGGCTGCGGCTCACCCTGCACGCGGGCACCGACCAGCCCGACGGGCACGCGCTGCTCGCCGTCTCCAACACCGGCTCCCCGCTGGACGCCACCGGCGTGGAGTCCCTGTCCACACTGCGCGCCTCCGCCAAGCGCGACGACTCCTCCGGGAGCGTCGGCCGCTTCGGCGTCGGCTTCGCCGCCGTCCTGGCCGTCTCCGACGAGCCCGCCGTCCTCGGCCGGCACGGCGGTGTGCGCTGGTCCCTGGCCGAGGCCCGGGAGCTGGCCCGGGGAGCCTCCGTCGGCAGCTCCGGACTCGGCGAGGAACTGCGCCGCCGCGACGGCCACGTCCCGCTGCTGCGCCTCCCGTTGCCCGCCGAGGGAACCGCGCCCGAGGGCTACGACACCGTCGTGGTCCTCCCGCTGCGCGACGCCGCCGCCGAGGAGCTGGCCGGGCGGCTGCTCGCCGCCGTGGACGACGCCCTGCTGCTGACCCTGCCCGGGCTCGCCGAGGTCGTCGTGGACACACCGGCCGGGGGTGTGCGGACACTGACCCGCCGCGTCGAAGGCCCGTACACCGTCATCGCCGACTCCGCCTCGGACACCGCGTCCGGCCCCAGGCGCTGGCGTACCGTGCGCCACTCCGGTCCCATCGAGAAGGCGCTGCTCGCCGACCGCCCCGTCGAGGAACGGCTGCGGCCCGTCTGGGCGGTGTCCTGGTCCGTGCCCGTCGACGCCGAAGGCGCCCCGGTCCGCCCCGCGACCGCCCCCGTGGTGCACGCGCCGACCCCGACCGACGAACCCCTCGGCATCCCCGCGCTGCTCATCGCGACCCTGCCGCTGGACACCACCCGCCGGCACCCCGCGCCGGGGCCGCTGACCGACTTCCTCGTGGAGCGCGCGGCCGACGCGTACGCCGAACTGCTGGGCTCCTGGGACCCGGTGAGCACCGCGCTCGTGGACCTCGTACCCGGCCCGCTCGGCAAGGGCGAGCTCGACGGGGCCCTGCGCGCGGCCGTCATCGCGCGCCTGCCCCGTACGGCCTTCCTCGCACCGGCCGCACCGCCCGAGGAGCCGGCGGAGGGGGAGCCGCTGGAGCGGGCCGCCCTGCGCCCCTTCGAGGCCGAGGTGGTGGAGGGCGCGGGCGCCGACACCGTACGGGTCCTCGCGGAGGTGCTGCCGACCCTGCTCCCGGCCGGGCTGGAGCGCCGCCCCGAACTGCGCACCCTGGGCGTGGGCCGGCTGCCGCTGGGCGAGGCCATCGAGCGGATCGCGGGCATCGAGCGGACCCCGGAATGGTGGTACCGGCTCTACGACAGCCTCGCCGGGGTCGACCCGGAACGGCTCTCCGGCCTCCCCGTACCGCTGGCCGACGGCCGTACCGCGATCGGGCCCCGGCACCTGCTGCTGCCCGGCGCGGACGCCCCCCGGTCGGGCACCCCCCAGAGCCTGGCCCGGCTCGGCCTGAAGGTGGCCCACCCCGACGCGGTGCACCCGCTGCTGGAGAAGCTCGGCGCGCTCCCGGCGAGCCCGCGCGCCGTCCTGACCACCCCGCAGGTACGGGCGGCCGTCGCGGCCTCCCTGGACTCCGGGGAGATCTGGGACGAGGACGCCCTCGACCCCGAGGAACTCGCCGACATCGTCCTCGGCCTGGTCCGCGACGCCGAGCTCTCCCCCGGCGACGAGCCGTGGCTGGGCGCGCTCGCCCTGCCCGACGAGGACGGCGAGCCGACCCCGGCCGGCGAACTGCTGCTGCCCGGCTCCCCGCTGGCCTCCGTGGTCCGCGAGGACGAGATCCCGTACGTGGACGCCGAGTTGGTGGAACGCTGGGACGAGCGGACCCTCACCGCCGTGGGCGTCCTGGCCACCTTCCAGCTGGTCCGCGCCACCGACGTGGTCCTGGACCCCGACGAACTGGAGCCCCGCGACGGGGACTTCGCCGAGCCCGACGACGCCGGTCTGCTCGACGCCGTCGACGTGTGGTGCGAGGACCTCCTGGACCAGCTCCCCGACACCCCCGTGCCGCCGGTCGCCACCGAGCTGGTCGCCGTACGGGACCTCGACCTGGTCGACGACGACTGCTGGCCGCAGGCCCTGGCCATGCTGGCCCAGCCCCCGCTGCGCGACGCCCTGACCCAGCCCGTGCGGGTCCTGCTCCCGGACGGCACCACCCGCTCCGTGCGCTCGTACACCGCCTGGTGGCTGCGCGACCACCCCGTCCTGGACGGCCGCCGCCCGGCCGGCCTGCGCTCGGCGGGCGGCGACCCGCTGCTGGCCGGCCTCTACACCCCGGCGGACGCCACCGGCTTCGAGGACGAGCAGGTCCTGCGGGCCCTGGGCGTACGCACCACCGTGCCCGCCCTGCTGGAGGAGCCGGGCGGCGCCGCCGAGCTGCTGGGCCGCCTCGCCGACCCGGACCGGGAGGTCGGCGGACGCCAACTGCACGGCCTGTACGGGGCGCTGGCCGAGCTGGACCCCGAGCAGGTCACCCTGCCCGACGAGCTGCGCGCGGTCGTGGACGGCGAGGTGGTCGTGGTGGACGCGGCCGACGCGCTGATCGCGGACGCCCCGGACCTGCTCCCCCTCACGGCGGGCCTGCCGCTCCTCCCCGTCGCCCCGTCCCGGGCCGCCGACCTGGCGGAGCTGTTCCAGGTCCGGCGCCTCTCGGAGACCGTCCCGGCGGAGGTCACCACCGAGGGCGAGGAGCACGAGGTCCCCGAATCCGTGCACCAGCTCCTGGGCCCGGCCACCCCGAAGAGCTACGTGGAGCACGAGGAGCTCCAGGCGGGCGGCATCGAGCTCGACTGGCGCCGCACCCCGGACGGCACCCTGCACGCCTCCACCCTGGAGGGCGTCGCGGCGGCCCTCGCCTGGGCGGCGGGCCAGTGGCCGCGCCGCTTCGAGGTGGCGGCCCTCTTGGAGGACCCGTCGCGGACGGCGGAGCTGGCGCGGGACCGCTGGTTCGACTGAGAATTCCCCGGCCGTCCCCGTACAACCATCGGGGCCGCCCGTCGGTCCCCCTGGGTGATGTCGCACGACGCCCCGGGGGGACCGATGAAGAAACTGATCAGCACCGCGCTCTGCACCGCCACGGCCATGGCAGCCATGCTGGCCATGCCCACGGCCGCCCAGGCCGCCGACCCCCATCCGGAGTTCTACGCGTCCACCCAGCACGAACAGGTCGTCCTGTACGTCGAATCGCTCAAGCGGCCCGCGGGCCTCAAGGTCCACCTGCGCAAGAAGGGCACGGCCCAGCGGGTCCTGACCGTCTCGGAGTTCGTCAGCATGCCCTATGACGATCCCTGCTCTGAAGCTGCCTCCTGCATGGACCCCTCGCCATTCGGGACCGCCCCGCTGAAGCTGGCCGCGCTCGGGGAGTACGACGTGGACGTGGAGTACACCGGCACCCAGGGCGAGCCCATCCTCCACAAGAACAAGACGACGCTGAACTACCGCCTGCGCCCGCTCTTCTCCAACGTGAAGAACTCGAAGCCGGAACTGTCGCTCGCCGACCGCGACACTGTGGTCTCGGGTGACATCAACCTCTACGACCCGCGCGACAGCTCGACGAAGCCGTTGACGGGCGGCGCCGTCACGACGGTGCACGGCGCGGCCCCCGCCTCCTTGACCACCGATGCGAACGGACACTTCGAGGGCGGGATCACGGCCAACGGGAGCAGCGGATTCCGGAACGACGACGGCAAGCCCGCCACGTCCATCGGACTCGCGACCGAGGTGAACGGGGCCAGGGACACCGACTACTTCGAGGTCTCCGTGGCCCCGGTGGAGACCCGCGTCGCTCTGGACTCCACGAACGTGAGCGGCCCTTACGGGACCGAGGCCAAGGTCACCGGCACCGTCACGTACGAATCCCCCGAGGGCACGTGGAAGCCGGTACCCGCCGGCATCGACGTCTCCGTGGGCTTCAAGCAGGTCCTCACAGACGACAGCGGCCGCTTCACGAGGACCACCCAACTGTCCAGGGACACCACCTGGGAGGCCCAGGTCAAGGATCAGTGGGCGCAGTCCCAGGCCCAGTCCGTCACCCTCACCGTCGGGCCCGGGACCACCTTCAACCGCCCCACAGCATGGGTGAGCGCCTCCAAGACCGTCTCCGTCACAGGCGCGCTCGGCCTGTACCGGATCCCCGCCGGGATCACCTCGCTGAAGGTGGACGTCCAGTACTCTGCGGACGGCCAGACCGGCTGGACCACTCGCAAGAGCGTCGACGTCGCCCTGATGCCCGGTACCAACCCCGGCTCCAGCCTCACGCTCCCGGTCCGGACCACGCTGCCCTACCCCGGAGCCGGCCACCTCCGACTCCAGTACGCGGGCATGCAGACCCTGCACGGCTCCACCTCGTCCACCGTGAAGGCCGTCCGCACCATGACGGCCATCCCGGAGTTCAACGCCGCGCCCGAACCGGTCAAGAAGGGCAAGCCGATCACCATCACCGGCAAGCTCAACCACGCCGACCCGACCTGGAAGCCCTTCGCGGGCCAGACCGTCCACTACTACTTCCGGCCCGCCGGAACCTTCACGTGGAAGGTCATGGGCTACTCCAAGACCGCCGCCGACGGCACCTTCACCAAGACCTTCACCGCCACGCAGACCGGCTACTGGCAGGCCCGCTACGCACTCGCCGACGACACCCACTTCATCGCCGCCGGCCGCGTGGACGGGGTGATCGTCACCCCGTAGCCGAAACACCCTCGCACCACCCGTACAACCATCGGGCGGCCCGGACAGTCCCCTTGGGTGATCGTTGAACGATTTCCCGGGGGGCCACATGAACAAGCGCATAAGCGCCGCACTCTGCACCATGACGGCACTGGCGGCCGTCATGGCCGTACCCACGGCCGCCCAGGCCGCCGACCCCTTCCCGCAGGGGTTCACCACGCACACGGAGAACGAAGCGGTCGTCGTGTACTTCGGCTGGGAGATCGCGCCCAAGAACCTCAAGGTGCACCTGCGGAAGAAGGGCTCGGCCACCCGGGTCGCCACGCTCACGCGGTTCTCGTCCGTCATCGACGAAGACGAGATCTGCGAGCCCTCCTGCGGCGACATCATCCAGTACCCCCAACGGGGTGCCGTGCCCAAGCTCGCCGAACTCGGCGAGTACACCGTGGACGTGGAGTACACGGGCACCCTGGGCGAGAGCATCCTGCGCAAGGACAGGGCGACGCTGAACTACCACGTGCGCCCGGTCTTCCAGAACCTGAAGGCCTCGAACGGAGTGTCCCTCGCGGCTCCGGACACGACGGTCTCCGGTGACATCGAGCTCTACGACCCCCGCACCGCCTCGTCCACGCCCTTCACCGGCCCGTTCACGGCCAGGACCGGCACGGTGACCACCCCGCTGACGGCGGACGCGAAGGGGCACTTCTCCTCCAGGATCACGGTCTCCGGTGCCGAGAGCGGCTCCGACGACGACGACGCCGACAAGACCTTCGTCCACCTCGCGACGACGGTGAACGGAGTCAAGGACGAGGAGGACGTGGCGGTTCCCGTGACCGCCGTGGAGGCGCGCATAGCCCTCGACTCCGACACCGTGACCGGCCCCTACCGAACGCAGGGCAAGGTCAGCGGAGCCGTCACCTGGAAGACCGCCGACGGCACCTGGAAGCCGGTGCCCGTCAAGGCCAGGATCAGTGTGGGCGGCGGGGTCGGGCTCACGGACGACGCCGGCCGGTTCACCGTGGAGAAGTACTTCGAGAAGGACGACACCTGGGGGGTCATGGGCGCCAGCGCCTGGCTGAACACGGACGACGACATCCAGAGCGTCACGGTGGACACCACGGCCGGCACCCACCTCTCCCATTTCGACGCCTCGGTGAACCAGTTCAAGAACGTCCAGGTGAGGGGGTGGATCGACCGCGTCGAGATGCCGGCCGGGACCACCTCCCTGCAGGTGGACGTCCAGACCTCGGCCGACGGCAAGACCGGCTGGACCACCCGCAAGACCGTGGACGTCGCCACCCAGCCCGGCACCAACCCCTCGGCGATGATGGAGACGACGCTGCCCTACCCCGGCCCGGGGTTCGTCCGGATGCGGTACGCGGGCACCGAGGCCATCCACGGTTCCGAGACGAAGAGCATCAAGGTCCAGCGGACCATGACGGCCATCCCGGAGTTCAACGCCGCGCCCGAGCCGGTCAAGAAGGGCCAGCTGATCAAGGTCACCGGCAAGCTCAACCACGCCGACCCGACCTGGAAGCCCTACGCCGGCCAGACCATCAACTACTTCTTCAAGCCGGCCGGAAGCACCGGCTACAAGGTCATGGGCACCTCCAAGACCGCCACCGACGGCACCTTCACCCGCTCCTTCAAGGCCGACGTCACCGGCACCTGGTACGCCTGGTACGCACAGCCCGACGCGAACCACTTCTACGCCGCCAGCCGCATGGACGAGGTCGTGGTCACGCCGTAGCCGAAAACGCCTCCGGCGCCCGGCAGGAGCCGGGCGCCGGAGGCGTGCTGACGCATGCTCAGAGAGCCGGGCCGAAGCCCGTCACCTTCGGGTGGGGAGTCGCCGTCCCCTTGCCCGGGAACACCGTGACCTTGCCGGCGGCGTCGGCGGACCAGAGGTCCGGGATGCCGTCGCCCGTCAGGTCGCCGTCGGAGCCGACGCGCGGGTGGGCGGCCGGGGCCAGGGTGGTCAGGACCGTCCCGGCGGCCGGGTTGGCGAAGGCCCTGAAGTCCGGGGCGTCCGGAGTGCCGCCGACGGTGAAGGCCCGGATCGTGCCGTCGGTGGTGTTGCGGGCCCAGAGCGTCGGGAAGTCCGTGCCCTGTGCGCGGCCCGGGGTGAGGAGTTCGTAGCCGGCCCAGCTGGTGTTGCTGCCGGAGATGAGCACCGCCTCGTCCCTCAAGGCGCGGAACCCCTCCTCCGCCAGCCACAGACGGCCGTTCTCGACGAAGAGGACCGAGGTGTCCGGCAGGGAGCCCTGGACCGGGCTGTCGCCCCGGGGCGATCCGAACGCCGCGATGCGCGTGACCTTCGACCAGTTGGCGCCGAAGCCGTGCTTCGCACAATCGATGACCACGGCGGCCGGGGTCTGGCAGACGGTGGGCTTGGCGACGGTCGACGGGCCTTGTTCGGTGAACAGGCCGTCAGCCTGGTTGGGGAAGATGAGCAGCGCGGAATCCCCCGGCGCATGGGCGAGGAGGTCATCGACCCCGTTCCCGCTCAGCGAGCCGCGGTGGGTGTACTGGACCTTGGCCCAGCTCCGGGTGTCGCCCGGGGCGGCAAGCGCACGCGCATTTGCCGTGCCGAGCGGGTTGTCGCCCGGCTCACGGAGGTTGCCCGCCGCGTCCGGGACGAGGACGTCCGGCTTGCCGTCCGAGTCGATGTCGCCGAAGGTCGCGGGCGCCGTGCTCGACTGCGCGTGGTAGATGATGTCGGACTCGGACCGGTTGCCCGCATTGTCCAGAACTTCGAGCCAGACGCCCTGCGCGCCCCAATTCGACGGCTTGACCTTGATGTCGGCCGAGCCGTTCGTCAGGCGGAGCACGTGGAGGTCAGTCGCCGCGTCCGAGCACCGCCAGCCGACGCTGGGGGTCTGGCTCGTCCGCCAGCGGACGCAGGCGATCCCCGATCCGGAGTCGGCCGCCTTCAGCGTGAAGGTGGCCTCTTGACCGACCACCTTGGGGCTGGAGTCGGTGGTGACCGAGGAGGTCGGGTAATTCCTGTCCACCCGGAAGTAGCACCAGCCCGTGTAGTCACTGGCCAGTTTTCCGTCGCTGGCCCGCGCGCGCCAGGCGTACTTGGCGCCGTCCACCAGCTGGTCGCGGGGTACGAATGCCGACGCCACCGGGGAGGTGGACCAGCCCGTCGAGAATTCGGTGTGCTTGCCCCCGACCGCGGTGTCCCAGAGCTGGAACCTCGTCCATACGTCCGCACCCGACGGGGAGACCGCCCTGGCCTTGAGCGTCACGTCGCCCGGGCCGACCCAGCCGGGACCGGTCGCGGAGTTCGGATTGGTGTCGCAGACGGAATAGCGGCCCGTACCGGCGAAGCCGGGAGTCGGGTCGGTGCGCTGCGAGGTGACCACGGGCGCCGCGGGGTCCGCGGCTGCGGCCGGAGCCGCGGTGGCCAGGCCGACCGCGAGCCCGAGGGCCGCTATCGGCAGTGCGCGGGCATGCCTCATCTGAATGGTTCCCCCCTGGGAATCTGGTGTAGACCGGTCGCAATCTTGCAGAAGGACTATCACCCCGCACCCACATTTACGGGGGCACCCCCGGACGGAGCCCTGAATTGCCCGGTTCACCCCACCGGCATGAGCAGCGCGTCCGCGACCGCCGTTCGGGCGTACAGGACCGAGCGGCCCGCGCGGTGCCCGGTGACCAGGCCCGCGTCGCGCAGGGCCGTGAGGTGTTGGGAGACCGCGGCAGCCGACAGGCCGGTGTGGGCTGCCAGTTGGGTGGTGGAGGCGGGGGTGTCGAGTTCGGCGAGCAGGGCGGTCCGGGAGCGGCCCAGTACGGCGGCCACCGCGTCGGTGGCTTTCGTGGCGCGGGGCTCCCACAGGGTGCCGATGCCGCGGGCGGGGTAGGCCAGTTGGGGCGGTTCGCCGGGCACCGAGCGGGTCAGGACCCGGGGCCAGGCGAAGGCGGAGGGGACCAGGAGGAGGCCGGAGCCGTCCTGCTCCCGGGTCAGCGCGCACTGCCGGCGGACCATGCGCAGGGTTCCGGCGTCCCAGCTGACGGTGTCGTGGAGCTCGTTCAGGACGTGGGCCGAGCCGTGCTCGGCGACCTGGCGGGCCCGGTGGAACACGTCGGCTTCGAGGAGTTGGCGGATGCGGGGCCAGTAGGGCGCGAGGGCGAGTTCCCAGTAGGCCTCGATCTCGGCGGTGACCTTCCCCAGGACCGCTTCCGGCTCCTCGTGGAGCAGCCGCAGGCGTGGCGCCACCGGGCGGCCCCCCGAACGGGACTTCGCGGCGAGCGTGGCCAGGTCGGAGCGGACGTTGTCCGGGCTCGCGGCGCGGATGGCCGCCAGCTCGGCGGCCAGGTCCGGGAAGGGGCCGGCCGGGGTGGGGTTGAGGAAGTCGGCGAGGTAGCCGTCGCCCGGGATCAGGGCGGCGAGCCAGCCCCGGTGCAGGCCGGCGCTCAGCAGCCGGGGCCTGACCTGCGCGGCCCAGCGGCGGTGCAGCGGCGGATCCGCCTCGTCCTTCAGCAGCCGGAAGCTGGTGACGACCTCCCACATCGGCGACACCGCGAAGCGGGTCTGCGCCAAGTCGGCCGCCGAGAAATTCAGTTCGTACTCCATGACCCTGCCCCCGTAGTCACAGCCACAGCCATCGGCATCGGCGTCGGCGTCGTTGGATTCGGCCCCAGCTTAATCAATAGGACCTGCGGCCGTCCCGGCGCAGGCTCCTTCCATGCCCTCCTCCTTCCGCGGTCTCCCGCCCCTCGTCTGGACCCTGTTCGCCGGTTCGATCGTCAACCGGATCGGCTACCTCGTCACCCCCTTCCTGGTCTTCCTCCTCGCCGACCGGGGCATCACCGGATCCGACATCTCCTTCGTGCTCGGCGCGCTCGGCGCCGGTCACCTGCTCGGCCCGGCCGTCGGCGGGCTGCTCGCCGACCGGATCGGCCGCCGTCCGACCATGCTGATCGGGCTCGTCGGTTCCGCCGTCGCCCAAGGCGCGCTGTTCCTGGCCCCGGGGCTCTGGACGTTGGCCGCGTCCGCGCTGCTGCTCAGCACCGCCGGAGCCACCGTCCCGCCCGCCGCGTTCGCCCTGCTGGCCGACTCGGTGGACACCGGCTGGCGGCAGCGGGCATACGCCCTGTTCAACTGGGGCGTCAACATCGGCACGGCCATCGCAGGCGTCCTCGGCGGCTTCCTCGCCGCCCACGGCTACTGGCTGCTCTTCGCCGTCGACGCCGGTTCCGCGCTCATCTACGCCCTCGTGGTCGTGACCCGGCTGCGCGAGCCGGCCCGTACCGCCCCGGCCAAGGCCACGGGCCTGGGCTACGGGGTCGTCCTGCGCGACCGGCTGCTGCTCCTGCTGCTCCCGCTGCTCGGGATCCAGCTGTTCGTGTACTCGCTGACCGAGGTGGCGCTGCCGCTGGCCGTCCGCGACAGCGGGCTCTCGCCGGCCGTGTACGGGGCCCTGGCCGCGGTCAACGCCGTACTGGTGGTCGCCCTGCAGCCGTTCGTGACGGCCAAGCTGTCGGGACTGCCGCAGCTCCCGGTGCAGGCGGCGGGCAGCGCCCTGATCGCCGCCGGGGTGGCGCTGACCGGGCTCGCGGACTCCGTCACCGGGTACGTGGTCTCGGTGGTCGTCTGGTCGCTCGGCGAGGTGGCCGTGGCCGGCATCGCGGCCTCGCTGGTGGCCGACCTGGCCCCGGCGGACGCCCGCGGCCGCTACCAGGGCGCCTTCAGCTGGACCTGGGGCATGGCCCGGTTCTCCGCCCTCACCCTGGGCGTCGCCCTCTACACCGGGGTCGGCCCGGCGGTCCTGTGGTGGGGGGCCCTGGTCGCCGGTCTGCTCGCCGCGGTGGCGATCCTGGGCCTGCGCACGCGCATCGCGGCCCGGCGGGAGCAGGACCTCGACCTGGCGGCCTGAGGAGGTCAGACCGGCTCGATGCGGATGGGGTGCGCGCCGAGAAGCCGCTTCATGTCGTCCACGTCGGAGGTGAGGACGTTGACCAGCTCCCCCCGCCGGGAGGCGACGAACGCGGTTGCCGCGAGCACGGCGTCGATCGCGTACTTGTGGCCGTGCAGACCGGCCTCCTTCAGGAGGGAGCGAGCCGCCCCGATGATCTCGTCGTTCGGATGCACGATGTCCACGCTCGACAAGGCCCATTCCCAGGTCTGCTGGCGAATGCCCTTCCGAGGGTCCCACGCCTCCAGTGTCGTGAGCGACGAGGTGACCACCCTCATCCCGCGATCGGGCGACCGCCGGATCATGGCCCGCACGCCTCGGTCGCCACGAACGGCCAACGAGAGCGCTTCGCAGTCCAGGACGAGGGTCCGCGGAGCGACGACGGGACCGGGAGGGATGCGCGGATTCATGCGGCCGCCTTCCCTTCCAGCGGGCCCGCCTCCCCTTCGTGTCTGCGTTCGAGGTGCCAGGCGTCCATGGCGTCGAGGCGGGCGTCTGCGGTGCTGAGCTCCTCCTCGGTGAGCGGACCGAACTCCTCATCCAGGAATTCCGACAACCCGGTCAGCTTGTCCATCGCGACCTTGTGTTCCACCGCGGCCGTCACGTAGCCGGAGACACCGCGGGGATCCACATGCCCCTTGATGTACTCGATCACCTCGTCAGGCAAGGTGATGGTGATCTTTTTCGTTCCCATAGTTCGAGTATGGAGCCCTCATGGATCGCCCGTCGATCCCCCAGGGGAGGTAATCTCCTCGCCCCGAGTCGACTCCGCCCACCGCGGGTCCTACGCCGGGAACCTCCGGTCCACCCACCGGAAGGTGAACTCGATGAGGACGGCCGCGCCGGCCGCGATGCCGACGGCGGTCCACGGCATCACGGCGCCCTCCAGCTTGAGCTGGAAGAAGTCCTGGAGCCAGGGCACGACGAGGACGATCAGGAACGCCCCGCCCATCGCGCCGACCAGGCCGACCCGCCACCAGGTGTAGGGGCGGGCGATGATCGCCAGGACCCACATCGAGGTCAGGAACAGGGCGAGCGTCGCGGCGCTGGTCTCGGCCTTGAGGGCGTCGGGGCCGGTGTAGTGGTGGCGGGCGACCACGTACGTCACGAAGCAGGCGACGGCGGCGATGATCCCGCCCGGGATCGCGTACCGCATCACGCGTTTCACGAAGTGCGGCTTGGCCCGCTCCTTGTTGGGCGCCAGGGCCAGGAAGAAGGCGGGGATGCCGATCGTCAGCGTGGACAGCAGCGTCAGGTGGCGCGGCAGGAACGGGTACTCGACCTGGGAGCAGACCACCAGGACGGCCAGCAGCACCGAGTAGACCGTCTTCGTGAGGAAGAGGGTGGCGACGCGGGTGATGTTGCCGATAACCCGGCGGCCCTCGGCCACCACCGAGGGCAGGGTGGAGAAGCTGTTGTTGAGCAGGACGATCTGCGCGACCGCCCGCGTGGCCTCCGAGCCGGAGCCCATCGAGACGCCGATGTCGGCGTCCTTGAGCGCGAGCACGTCGTTGACCCCGTCGCCGGTCATCGCGACGGTGTGGCCCCGGGACTGGAGGGCGGCGACCATGTCGCGCTTCTGCTGCGGGGTGACGCGCCCGAAGACGGCGTTCTGGTCGAGCACCTCGGCCATGGCGCCCTGGTCGGTGGGGAGCTTCCGCGCGTCCACGGTGTTCTCGGCGCCGGGCAGACCCAGCTTGCCGGCGACCGCGCCGACCGAGACGGCGTTGTCCCCGGAGATGACCTTGGCCTTGACGTCCTGGTCCTCGAAGTAGCGCAGGGTGTCGGCGGCGTCGGGGCGCAGCCGCTGTTCCAGGACGATGAGGGCGGTCGGCTTGACCCCGGTGGCCACGGCCGGGTCGTCGAGTTCGCGGGCGGCGCGGCCCAGCAGGAGGACCCGTAGGCCCTGTTCGTTGAGTTCGTTGATCTCGTCCAGGGCCGGGTCCCCGGCCGGGAGCAGCACGTCGGGGGCGCCGAGCAGCCAGGTGTTGTTCTCGCCGTCGCCCTCGCTGAAGCTGGCGCCGCTGTACTTGCGGGCGGAGGAGAAGGGCAGCGATTCGGTGCAGCGCCACTCGGCGCTGTCGGGGTAGGCGTCGATGATCGCCTGGAGGCTGGCGTTGGGGCGGGGGTCGCTCTCGCCGAGCGCGCCGAGGACCTTCTTGACGTACGCGGCGTCCGCGCCGCCGAGCGGGCGGCACTCGGTGACGTCCATGCCGCCCTCGGTGAGGGTGCCGGTCTTGTCGAGGCAGACCACGTCGACGCGGGCGAGCCCCTCGATGGCGGGCAGCTCCTGCACCAGGCACTGCTTGCGGCCGAGCCGGATGACGCCGATGGCGAAGGCGACGGAGGTGAGGAGTACGAGGCCTTCGGGGATCATCGGGACGATGCCGCCGACGGTGCGGGCGATGGCGTCCTTGAGGTTGTTGTCCTTGACGATCAGCTGGCTGATGATCAGGCCGATGGAGGTCGGGATCATCATCCAGGTGACGTACTTGAGGATGGTGGAGATGCCGGAGCGCAGCTCGGAGTGGACGAGCGTGAACCGGGAGGCCTCTTCGGCGAGCTGGGCGGCGTAGGCCTCGCGGCCGACCTTGGTGGCGGTGAAGGCGCCGCCGCCGGCGACGACGAACGAGCCCGACATGACGGGGTCGCCGGGCTTCTTCAGGACGGGGTCGGCTTCGCCGGTGAGGAGGGATTCGTCGATCTCCAGGCCGTCGGCCTCGCCGACGAGTCCGTCGACGACGACCTTGTCGCCGGGGCCGAGCTCGATGACGTCGTCGAGGACGATCTCGGAGGTGGAGATCTCGGCGGTGCGGGCGTCGCGGCGGACGCTGGGTTTGGCTTCGCCGATGACGGCGAGGCTGTCCAGGGTCTTCTTGGCGCGCATCTCCTGGATGATGCCGATGCCGGTGTTCGCGATGATCACGAAGCCGAAGAGGCTGTCCTGGATCGGGGCGACGAAGAACATGACCACCCACAGGACGCCGATGATGGCGTTGAAGCGGGTGAAGACGTTGGCGCGGACGATCTCGGACGTGGAGCGGCTGCTGCGGACGGGGACGTCGTTGACGGCTCCGCGGGCGACGCGCTCGGCGACTTCGGCGGTGGTCAGCCCGGCCGGCTTGAACCGGGGTGCGGGTGGCTGGACCGGGTGTACGGGATCGAGCTCGGCCCCCGCGTCGATGGCGGTCCCGGCGGGGGCGGCGCTGCCGCCGCCCTGCTCCGGTCCGTCTGGTTCGATCCCTGCCCGCTGCGTCATGGTTTCGACGGTAAAGGGGGATCCAACGGTTCACCCGCCGAAAAGTCGGAAGATCCGACTTCGGGATGAGTCGAATCCTCCGCTGGTAGCCCCTTCACCCGACCCGGTGCGGCGCGCCGGGCACGTGCGGCGCCGCTTCCAGGGGGCTCCGCCCCCGGCCCCCCGCGCCTCAAACGCCGGCGGGGCTGATTTTGGCCGACGCCGCCCGTCACGCGCGGGGCAACAAGGGGGGCTAGCCCGCCTGGGGGGACGGGCCCGCCTGGGTGTCTTCGTTCAGAGCGGCCAGCTCAGCCGCGTGCCGCTTCAGCGCGGCATCGCGGCCGCGGACGTACCAGAGGCCGATCAGGCCGAGGACCCCGCCGACCGCGCAGGTCCAGACCCACCACAGCATGCCCCGGTCGGCGAACCACCCGTAGAAGGGGAGCTGGAAGAGGAAGAGGGCGAACCAGATGATCGTGCCGCCTGCGACGGTGCCGACGATCGGCCCCTCAAGGGGCTCGGGGGCCTCGTGCTGCGCAGTCCATTTCGCCATGTGGCCAAGTCTAGGCCGGTCGGCGGAAGGTCTACGCGCGGAGATAGACGCCTCTTCGTTCATGTGTTCATACTGAAACGGTTTGAGCTTGGCCCGTTTTCGCCGTATGAAACCACCACTGAGGACCAGGACCCCCATGAGCACGTCGGCCCCTGTGGACCGCTACTTCAAGATCTCCGAGCGCGGCTCGACCATCGGCCGCGAGGTCCGCGGCGGTTTCGCCACCTTCTTCGCGATGGCCTACATCATCGTGCTGAACCCGATCATCCTGGGCAGCGCGAAGGACATGTACGGCAACCAGCTCGACGGCGGCCAGCTGGTCACCGCCACCGTGCTGACCGCCGCCTTCACCACCCTCCTGATGGGCGTGATCGGCAACGTCCCGATCGCGCTGGCGGCCGGCCTCGGCGTCAACACCGTGGTCGCCCTCCAGCTCGCCCCGCGCATGAGCTGGCCCGACGCCATGGGCATGGTGGTCCTGGCGGGCTTCGTGGTGATGCTGCTGGTCGCCACCGGCCTGCGCGAGCGGGTCATGAACGCGGTGCCGCTCGGCCTGCGCAAGGGCATCGCGATCGGCATCGGCCTGTTCATCCTGCTGATCGGCCTGGTCGACTCGGGCTTCGTCACCCGCATCCCGGACCTCGCGCACACCACGGTCCCGATCCAGCTCGGCAGCAACGGCCACCTGCACGGCTGGCCCGTCCTGATCTTCGTGGTCGGCGTCCTGCTGACGCTCACCCTGATCATCCGCAAGACCCCCGGCGCGATCCTGATCTCCATCGTGGCCATGACCGTCGCCGCCCTGGTGATCCAGCTGATCACCAAGCTCCCGGACGCCGCCTGGGGCCTGACGGTCCCGGAGTGGCCGGGCAACCCGGTGGCCGCGCCCGACTTCGGCCTCATCGGTCAGGTCAGCCTGTTCGGCGGCTTCGGCAAGGTCGGCATGCTCACGGGCATCCTGTTCGTCTTCACCGTGCTGCTGTCCTGCTTCTTCGACGCGATGGGCACCATCCTCGGCGTCGGCGACGAGGCGAAGCTGACGAAGCCGGACGGCTCCTTCCCCGGCATCAACCGGGTCCTGTTCGTCGACGGCATGGCCGTCGCCGCGGGCGGCGCCTCCTCCTCCTCGGCCACCACCTGCTTCGTGGAGTCCACGGCGGGCGTCGGCGAGGGAGCCAGGACGGGCCTGGCGAACATCGTGACCGGCGGCCTCTTCACCGTGTCGCTGTTCCTCACGCCGCTCGCCACAATGGTCCCCTCGCAGGCGGCCACGCCCGCCCTCGTCGCGGTCGGCTTCCTGATCATGGCCGGCTCGGTCAGGGACATCGACTGGAACGACTTCACGATCGCCGTCCCGGCCTTCCTGGCCATGGTGATGATGCCGTTCACGTACTCGATCACCAACGGCATCGGCATCGGCTTCGTGGCCTTCTCCGTACTGCGGCTGGCGACCGGCCGGGGCCGCGAGGTCCCGGTGGCCATGTACATCGTGTCGGCGGTCTTCGTCTTCTACTACGCGATGCCCGCGCTGGGCCTCACGTAGCCCCTGCCCCTCGGTGGCCCCCGGAGCCGGGCCCCGGGCTCAGGTGAGCCCGTAGAACTTCTCCGTCTCGTCGACGGCCGCCTTGAAGCGTTCGTCGAAATCGTCGCGAATGAGCGTCCGGACCACGTAGTCCTGGACGCTCATTCCGCGTTTGGCGGCATGAGTCCGGAGCCTGTCGAGGAGCTCCCCGTCTATGCGCATGCTCAGCACATGTGTCCCCATGCCGAAAGAGTCGGGGCACAGGGCATGGACGCGTGTCACTTTCCGGAACCGACTCACCCGTACGAGTGACACCAGATAAGTGGTGTTCCTTAGGAAGAGTAATGAGTTACTCTAAATACATGCATGACCTTTCCCATGGTGACGACGCAGCCGCCGTGAACGACCTCCGCTCCGCCGTCATGCGGCTGGGCCGGCGCCTCAAGCACCAGCGCGTCGACGAATCACTGAGCCCGACCGAGATGTCGGTGCTCGGCACCCTCGCCCGCTGCGGCCAGGCCACCCCCGGTGAGCTGGCCCGGCGCGAGCACGTGCAGCCGCCGTCCATGACGCGCATCGTCGCGTTGCTGGAAGCCAAGGGACTGGTCACGCTGGAACCACACCCCGACGACCGCCGCCAGAAGGTGGTCCGCCAGACGGAGGAGGCCGAAGCGATGCTCGAAGAGAGCCGCCGCAAGCGCAACGCCTTCCTCGCCGGGCTCGCGGCCGAGCTGACCGAGGACGAATGGGCGAAGCTGCGCGAAGCCGCCCCCGTCCTGGACAAGCTCGCGCACCTATAGGAACGACGCCAGGAGGCGACCCCTTTTGAGTACGGGACCCGGAGCAGACTCCGCCCCCGGCCACACACCCACCACTACACGCACGCCGGGCACCAAGAACGCGAAGAACTCGATGTTCAGCTCGCTGAAGATCCGGAACTACCGGCTCTTCGCCACGGGCCAGGTCGTCTCGAACACCGGCACCTGGATGCAGCGCATCGCACAGGACTGGCTGGTCCTGTCACTGACCGGATCCGCCTCCGCGGTCGGCATCACCATCGCGCTGCAGTTCCTGCCGATGATGCTGTTCGGGCTCTACGGAGGCGTACTCGCCGACCGGCTCCCCAAGCGGCCGCTGCTGCTCTGCACCCAGACGGCCATGGGCCTCACCGGCCTCGCGCTCGGTGTCCTCACCCTCGCCGGCCACGTCAACGTCTGGCACGTCTACCTCGCCGCCTTCCTCCTGGGCCTGGTCACCGTCGTCGACAACCCGGCCCGGCAGACCTTCGTCTCCGAGATGGTCGGCAAGGACCAGGTGGCCAACGCGGTCAGCCTGAATTCGGCCAACTTCCAGTCCGCGCGACTGGTCGGCCCCGCCATCGCCGGCGTCCTCATCACCGCCGTCGGCTCCGGCTGGGCCTTCCTGCTCAACGGCCTGTCCTTCGCGGCGCCGATCGCGGCCCTGATGCTGATGCGGACCCGGGAACTGCACCAGGTCGAGGTCCAGCCCCGCGCGAAGGGGCAGCTCCGGGAAGGCCTGCGCTACGTCGCCGGGCGGCCCGAGCTGATCTGGCCGATCGTGCTCGTCGGCTTCATCGGCACCTTCGGCTTCAACTTCCCGATCTGGCTGTCCGCCTTCGTCAGCAAGGTCTTCCACGGCGACGCGGGCACGTACGGGCTCTTCAACACCCTGATCGCGGCGGGCTCCCTGGTGGGTGCGCTGCTGGCGGCCCGGCGCGGCCTCTCGCGCCTGCGGCTGCTGGTCGCGGCGGCGGTGCTCTTCTCCGTCCTCCTGCTGGTGACGGCCTTCGCACCGGGCTTCTGGCTGTTCGCGGCGCTCCTCGTCCCGATCGGCGTCTTCGGCCTGACGGTGAACGTCACCGCGAACTCCAGCGTCCAGATGGCCACCGACCCCGAGATGCGGGGCCGGGTGATGGCCCTGTTCATGATGGTCTTCACCGGCGGCACCCCGATCGGGGCCCCGCTGGTCGGCTGGGTCACGGACACCTACGGCGCACGGATCGGCATGGCCGCGGGCGGAGTGGTCTCCCTGGCCGCAGCCGTCACGATCGGCCTGGTCCTCTCCCGCGTCGGCAACCTCCGCCTCAGCGTGAACCGCCACGGCGTGACGTTCGTCCCCTCGGACCGCCGCCGCCAGCTGGCGACGGCGGCGTAGCGCCTCCCGGGCTCGAGGCGTGAAGGGCCCGTGCGGCCCGGCTTCCCGGGGCTCCGCCCCGGACCCCGCGCCTCGAACGCCGGCGGGGCTGGATCTTCCAGCCCCGCCGGCCTTCACGTGCAGGCCGGTGCCCGCCAAATCCAGCCGCTCCGCCGTTCGAGGAGCGGGGGTCCGGGGGCCGGCCCCCGGCAACGGCGCCGCACCGGACAGCCGCCACTAGGCTCGGCACCATGAGACTGTTCGCAGCCGTCATCCCGCCCGAGGCGGCCATCTCGGAACTGGCCGGGGCCGTACGCGACCTGCGCGACGACCATCTGCGCTGGACCGCGGAAGCGGGCTGGCACTTCACGCTCGCCTTCATGGGCGAGGTGCGGGAGGAGGTCCTCCCCGAACTGCACACCCGGCTCGCCCGCGCCGCCGCCCGTACCGAGCCCTTCCCGCTCCGGATCCACGGCTCCGGCCACTTCGGCCACCGCTCCCTGTGGGCCGGCGCCGCCGGTGACCTCGACTCCCTGCGCATGCTCGCCGAGCGCGCCGACGCCGCCGCCCGGCGCTCCGGCGTGCCCATGGACCAGCACCACCGCTACACCCCCCACCTCACCCTCGGCCGGCTCCGCGACGAGCGGCACGACGTCCGCCCCTACAGCACGGCCCTGGCCTCCTTCGAGGGCACCGCCTGGCAGGTCGGCGAGCTCAGCCTGGTCCGCAGCAACCTGCCCGACTCCGGCGTCCCCGGCGAGCAGCCCCGCTACGAGGTCGTCGGCTCCTGGGAACTGGGAGAGCCCGCCCCTCCGTCCGAAGGGCGGGCCCGGTCGCGTTAGGCTCGACGGGTGGATCCCAAGACCAGAAACCGCGTCATGGCCGGTGTGCTCGTGTTGATGTTCGTCGTGGTGGCGGTGGCCGCCGCGGTGGGCCAGTAGGCCCGTGACCCCGTAGGCCCACCGCCCGTAGGCCCACCGCCCCGTAGCGCGCCGCCTACCAGGCGAACGCCTCCGGAGCCGGGCCCGGCCCCGGGAAGACCTCGTCCAGCCCGGCCAGCACCTCCGGCGACAGCTCCAGCTCCACCGCACGCAGCGCGGACGCGAGCTGCTCCGGCGTACGCGGCCCGACGATCGGGCCGGTGACCCCGGGACGCGTCAGCAGCCAGGCCAGGGCGACCTCGCCGGGCTCCAGTCCGTGCTTGTCCAGCAGGTCCTCGTACGCCTGCACCTGCGCCCGTACGGAACTGTTCGCGAGCGCGTCCGCCGAGCGGCCGGTCGCGGTCCGCCCGGACTCCGACGCCTTGCGGATGGCCCCGCCCAGCAGCCCGCCGTGCAGCGGGGACCACGGGATGACGCCGAGCCCGTACGCCTCGGCCGCCGGGATGATCTCCAGCTCCGCCCGCCGCTCGGCGAGGTTGTAGAGGCACTGCTCGCTGACCAGGCCGAGCCGCCCCGAACGGGCCGCGGCCTCGTTGGCCTGGGCGATCTTCCAGCCGGGGAAGTTCGAGGAGCCGGCGTAGAGGACCTTGCCCTGCTGGATCAGGACCTCGACGGCCTGCCAGATCTCCTCGAAGGGCGTCAGCCGGTCCACGTGGTGGAACTGGTAGATGTCGATGTAGTCGGTGTTCAGGCGCTTGAGGCTGGCGTCGACGGCCCGCCGGATGTTCAGCGCCGACAGGCGGTCGTAGTTGGGCCACGGGTCGCCCTCCGCGGCCATGCTCCCGTAGACCTTGGTGGCGAGGACCGTCTTCTCGCGACGGCCGCCGCCCTGGCCGAACCAGGTACCGATGATCTCCTCGGTACGGCCCTTGTTCTCGCCCCAGCCATAGACGTTGGCGGTGTCGAAATAGTTGATGCCGGCGTCGAGGGCCGTGTCCATGAGGGCGTGGCTCTCCGGCTCTCCAGTCTGGGGGCCGAAGTTCATGGTGCCGAGGACAAGTCGGCTGACCTTGAGACCGGTGCGTCCGAGCTGCGTGTACTCCATGGGCCACTAGCCAACTGCCTGGAGTGCGCTCGAAGCAAGACCGTTCCTAGCGATGTCGGCCGCTGTTGGCTGAGTCGCTGTAAACCGGGCTGGCCGGTTGTCTCCCCGAACGGTTTTGGGAGACGGGGAACAGCGCGAGCTGGTCGCTTCGGTCCCGGCAGGTCTTGTCACCCGGGTGGGGTGTGCCTGTGGTCCTTGGCGGGCTCGTGTTCCCTCGTGCCCTCGGTACGGTGACGGTCTGGCCGGTAGCTCTCCGCGCGACGATCCTCTGGTCGTGTGCGGTCACACCTGGCCGACGCCGGATCCCGTGTCCGAGGGCGCGTCTGCCGATCGCCACTGCGGCCGCGTGGTGGCCGGTGACGAGCGTGGTCTTGGATTGCTGCTGGAGCGGCTGCTTCCAGTGCTGGGCGCCCCAGCGACTGGTGTAGGCGGGGTCGACCGCGATCACGATGAGTCCGGCGTGGTGCGCCATGCCGACCAGACGGTCGCGGAAGCGCCCGGTGGGCAGGCCTGCGACGGTGCGGCGGAACGCCTTGCCACGCTTTCCCCGGCCCATCGTCTCGCGGCCGGTGGCACGGGCGTCGGCGAAGCCGAGGTTCTCGATCGCCAGACCAGCGCAGCCGTGCTGGCGGGCGAGGCGGATGAGTTCACTGATCGCCTGGCGGAGGCGTCCGTCACGCTGGGATGTAGGTCCGGTCAGCTCGGTGGGTACGGTGATCGGCTGGCCGACGGGGTTGCCGTGGGGGTCTACGACGCAGGCGGCGAGGTGGCCGGCGTTGAGGTCCACGGTCAGCAACCGGGCACCGGATGCTGTCAGCTCGGCAGGTGTCGGGAGAGGCGCTGCAGGGGTCGACCAGGAGGCGTCGAGGTACCAGCGACCGCGTTCGGGATCTTGAACGATGTCGTAGCGCACCGAACGGTTGGCGGTGACCCGGTCCAGCCACTCCTCACGGCGGTGGTTGAAGGCGACGGTGCAGGCCAGCCGGTACCGGCCGCGCGGTGCGTTGGCGAGGTGCCTGAGTGGTTCGGGCAGGACGACCACGATCGTGCCGTCAGCCGGGTCGACGGTGATCGTGTAATTCCCGTGCGGCGCCCCGGACTCGCCGTCGGCGGTCAGGAACATGCGCTGCGCGTCCCACCGCTCCCGCCACTGGGCCTCGGTGAGACCGGCGTCGGCGAGGTTGTGCCGGGTCTTGGCGAGACGGCGGCCGCCGATGGTGATCGCCGGATGCCCGGCCTCGATCCGCCGCTCCACCTCCACCAGGCGCGCGGTGCGTACCTGCAACCGGCGTCGCTTCTGTGCCCGCTCCGCCTGGCTTGGATAACCGCTGACACCGCCCACACGCTGACCGCAGGGAACAGCCAGACGCTTGCGGATCTTCGCGATGGCCCGGCGCAGCGAGGTCCGAACGTCGAACAGGCACCGCAGGGACAACTGGTACTGATCCTCCGACGCCCGCGTGATCGCCCCCGCCCACCGGGACGACGACACCCTCGTCAGAGCACGTTTACGCTCCGCCCGCCTGTTCGCCTTCACCGGCACCCTGCCGATGCGGACACGCTCAGCGAGATCAGCACGGGCATGCCGGCCCAGATGTTCACCGACCATCCGCAACGCCTCGGCATCGCGGGCGGACAGGTGCAGACGATCCCGGATACGCGCACCCGCAGGAGCAGACACAGTGAACGGGGCGGACAGCGACCGGAGTACACGCTTACCTCGAACCCCAGCACGCGCCACCAGCCACCCCCTCGCCAACCCTCACAGGCACTCACGTTCCCCACCCACACTGACGTCTCCGCCAAGACCGCGTGCCGACAGCGCCCCACGTTCACCCGTACGAGCAAGCCGACCATCAACCATGCCCAATAAGCGAGTCAACAGTTGGCCACCCGCCCGTGAAGCGCGTGTTACGTGTCCTGCCGCGGCCGGTACGGGCCGCCGATGCCCCAGGCCTGGTGGAGGACCGCCGCGAACTCCCCCGCCAGGCGGTGCTCGCCGGAGGCGTTGGGGTGCGTGCCGTCGTAGGTGTCCCGGTCGAGCTCGTACGCCTCCGGGCGCGCGGCCAGCAGGATCGGCGAGGCGGGGGTCGACAGGTCGGCGACCGCCTTGGCGAGCAGTTCGTTGAAGAGCTCGACCTGCTGCGCGAAGGGCTCGTCGTCCCGGGCCCGGACGTTGGGTATGACGGGCAGCAGGACCATCCGTATCCCGGGCCGGGCGGCGCGGGCCTCCGCGATGAACCGGCGGGCGTTGGCGGCGGTGCCCTCGGCGGCGGTGTAGAAGCCCAGGTCGATCAGCCCGAGGGAGACCAGCAGCACGTCGGCACCCGAGGAGCGGACGGCGGGCCCGATGAGCGGGGCCATGTGCTGCCAGCCCTCGCCCCAGCCGGCCAGGTGGCGGCGGGCTTCGGCGGGGAAGCCGGGGTCGGCGTAGGCGTCACTGGCCGGCGCGTCCGCGCGGGCGTCGTAGAGCCCGTCGCGGGGGCCGACGATCTCGTACGGGCCGCCGAAGGTGGCGTCGAGGTGCTGCCACATCCGGTAGCGCCAGGTGTAGTCGCCGGCGCATCCGACGGTCATGGAGTCCCCGACGAACATGAAACGCATCCGGTCATCTTCGCGGATCACCGGGCCGCGGCCCCTGTGATGCCGGACACGCGGGGCGGGCTGGCAGGGTAGGGGGATGCGCCCGCATCTGCTCAGCCTGACCGCCGCCACCGCTGTTGCCGTTGTCGCCCTGCTGCCCTCGGCCGCCGCCGCGTCCGGGTCCGCCGCGTCCGGGTTCACGATCACCGACCCGCGGATCAAGGAGTCGAGCGGGCTCGCGGCCAGCCGGATCCACCCCGGCGTCTACTGGACGCACAACGACAGCGACGACGGCCCCTACGTGTACGCCGTGGACTCGGCGACCGGCAAGACGGTCGCGCGGATCACCCTGACCGGCATCGGCAAGCCCCGGGACATCGAGGGGATCTCGCTGGGCCCGGACGGGCGGCTGTACGTCGGCGACATCGGGGACAACCTGGGCGGCTCCTGGAACCACGTGTGGATCTACCGGTTCGCCGAACCGAAGACGCTTCGGGACGCCACGCTCAAGGCCGAGCAGTTCACGGTGAAGTACGCCGACGGGCCCCGGAACGCGGAGGCGCTGATGGTGCACCCGGTGACGGGGCGGGTGTACATCGCGAGCAAGGACGAGAAGGCCGGCGGGCTGTACGAGGGCCCGGAGGCCCTGACCGCCTCCGGCACGAACACCTTCCGGCGGATCGGGGACGTCCCGTGGGTCACGGACGGGGCGTTCTCCCCGGACGGGGGGCGGCTCGCGCTGCGGGGGTACCTGTGGGCGCGGACGTACCCGTGGAAGGACGGGAGGCCGGCGGGGGACGGGGAGGCGGTGGCCGCGCCTTGGCAGGGGCAGGCGGAGTCCGTGACGTATGCGGCGGACGGGTCCGCGCTGTTGTTCGGGGCGGAGGGGGCGAACAGTCGGGTCGTTGCCGTGCCGGTCGCCTCCGGCGCGAAGCCGTCGCCTTCGGCCTCCGGATCCGGGGCTCCCGCTCCTTCTCCGGGTGCGCCGCCCGCCGCGCCCGAGGGGGGGAGCTTCACCAAGGGCGCGCTCGTTCTGGTGGCGGCCGTCACCCTGACGCTGGCCGCGAAGCGGCTCCTGCGGCGCCGGCCCAAGGGCTGACCCTCCGGGTCGGGTCGGGGTCCGGGTTCGGTCGCGGGTGCGGGTGCGTGGGCCCTGCGGGGCGGAGTCCCCTACCCGCCCTTCCACCGTTCCCCGGGCGCTGCCCGGACCCGGTCCTCACACGCCGGACGGGCTGGGTTGGGCCGGGCGGCTGGAGGGGCTACCCCCGGGACGGGTCCTCGTCCAGGCGGTATTGCTCGGTGTCCGCGTGGTAGCCGTACAGCTCTCCGTAGCGGCCCCAGTCCGTCGCCGTTTCCAGTTGCTGTTCCAGCTGCTCGCTCGTGTAGTGGTGCGAGAGGAGGTCGCGGAAGAAGCCGGACCGCTGGGTGCCGCCCCGGGAGCGCTGCAGGGTGGTGTGGATCAGGTGGACCAGCGGGGCTTCCATGGCCCCCTGGGCGAACAGTTTCTTCGACTCCTGGACGTCGGCCCCCGCGAAGGCGGTGCCGCGCGGGGTCAGTACCAGGTGCAGGTCCCGTACCTCGGCCAGGCCCAGCAGTTCCAGCCCGTCCACCAGGGGCAGTACGTCGTCCACCTCCAGGCCCAGTTCGTCGGCGAGGTCGGCGAGGTCCTCGCTGCCGTCGCCGGTGCCCCGCTGGAGCACGATCTCGGCGAGGCCCGCCATGCCGTCGACGCTGGCGGCCGGGAGCGGGGTGTTGGCCGGGGTGCGCTTGGCCGGCGGGGCCGCGGCCGGCGTCTTGGCGGTGCGGCCGGTCATCACCGCGTACACGGCGTCCACGATCCGCTCGAAGTCGGCGCCGGCCCGGTCGCGGGGGCGGGCCAGGTCCACCGCGAAGGTCTCCTTGATGGTTCCGTAGGGCCGCGAACCCAGCACCACCACCCGGTCGGCCATCAGCACCGCCTCCTCGATGTTGTGGGTGACCAGCACGACCGCCTTGGCGGGGAAGCGGTCGGAGGCCCAGAGCTCCATCAGCTCGCCGCGCAGGTTCTCGGCGGTGAGCACGTCCAGGGCGGAGAACGGCTCGTCCATCATGAGGACGTCCGGCTCCACGACCAGCGCCCTCGCGAAGCCGACGCGCTGGCGCATGCCGCCGCTGAGCTCCTTGGGGTAGGCCGACTCGAAGCCGTCGAGGCCGATCAGGTCGATCGCCTCCACCGCCTGGCGGGCCCGCGCCTCGCGGTCCATGCCCTTGGCCTCCAGGCCCAGTTCCACGTTCTGCTGCACCGTCAGCCAGGGCAGCAGCGCGAAGGTCTGGAACACCATCGCCGTGCCGGGGTTCGCGCCGCGCAGCTCCTCGCCCCGGTAGGTGACCGAGCCGGAGCTGGCGGGGATCAGCCCGGCGAGGCAGCGCAGCAGGGTGGACTTGCCGCTGCCGGACTTCCCGAGGAGGGCGACGATCTCGCCCTCGCGGATCTCCAGGTCGATGCCGCCGAGCACGGGCAGCTCCCCGTCGGCGCCGGCGTAGGACTTGGTGAGGGCGGCGGCCTGGAGGATCGTGGTCATGGGGTCGGGCTCCTCGGGTCGGGCGGGCGGACTCGGTGGCTCAGAGGGAGTAGCGGCGCTCCGCGAGGCGGTACAGGGGCCGCCAGAAGAGCCGGTTGAGCCCGACGACGTACATGCTCATGACGGCGATCCCGGCGATCAGCTGGGGGAAGTCCCCGGCCTCGGTGGCGTGGAAGATGTACGCGCCCAGGCCGGTCGCGGACAGCGTCGTACCGGCGAAGGTGACGACCTCGCCGACGATGGAGGCGTTCCAGGCACCGCCCGAGGCGGTGATGCCTCCGGTGACGTACGAGGGGAACACGGCCGGGATGATCAGGCGCTTCCAGCGCTGGAGCCCGCGGACGCCGAGGTCGTCCATGGCCTCCTTGAGGTCGGAGGGGATGGCCATGGCCCCGGCGATGGCGTTGAAGAGGATGTACCACTGCGCGCCGAGGGCCATCAGCAGGATGCAGCCGATGTTGATGTTCAGCCCGGTCTCGAGGAAGAACCAGACGGCCACGGGGAAGAGCAGGTTCGCGGGGAAGCTCGCCAGGACCTGCACCACGGGCTGGGCGATCTTCGTGAGCCGGGGCGAGGAGCCGATCCACACGCCCACGGGCACCCACACGACGGTGGCGGCGGCGACGAGCACGATCACCCGGACGAAGGTGATCAGCCCGAGCACGAGGGGCTCCCCGAAGACGCCGAGGCCGGTCTCGCGCTGGAGGTAGCGCACGAGGTCGTACAGGCCCCACAGGATGACGGCTCCGGCGATGACGGTGAAGACCACGTCGCCGGTCCGGCGGCGGGCCGGGTCCACGGACAGCGCCATGTCGTCGCGGCCCAGTACGCGGGCGGCCCGGCCGGTGGCATCACGGGCGGGGGCGGTGGCGCGGCCGAGCAGGCGGGGCCAGTGGGAGCGGCGCAGGAAGTCCAGTACGTAGCTGCGCTGGACGTCGGTGGACTCCGACTGCTCGTTCTTGTACTTCTCCGCCCAGGCGGTGAGGGGCCGCCAGAAGAGGAAGTTGACGGTGACGATGGTGACGGTCATCGCGAGGATGACCCAGCCGACCTTCCCGAGGTCCCCCTCGCCGATCGCGGTGCCCGCGTAGGAGCCGAGGCCGGGGACGGCGTACTCCTGCCCGGAGACGGAGACCGCTTCGGAGGCCACGAGCATGAACCAGCCGCCGGCGAAGCTCATCATGCCGTTCCACACCAGGTCGATGACCCCGGCCGGGACCTCCACGCGCCAGAAGCGCATCCAGCGGGTGAAGCCGAACGAGCGGGAGACCTCGTCGAGTTCGCGCGGCAGGGAGGTCAGGGTGGCGTAGAACCCGAAGGTCATGTTCCAGGCCTGCGAGGTGAAGATGGCGAAGATGACGGCGCATTCGAGGCCGAGGAGCGAGCCGGGGAAGAGCGCGACGAAGAAGGTGACGAGGACGGAGAGGAAGCCGAGGACGGGGACGGACTGGAGGATGTCCAGGGCCGGGATCAGCACCCGTTCCAAGCGGCGGCTGCGGGCGGCGGCGTAGGCGTAGCCGAAGGTGAAGACCACGGAGGCGATCAGCGCGATGAACATCCGCAGGACGCTGCGGGCGGCGTAGTACGGGAGCTTCGAGGGGTCCGTGTCCACGTCGGGGACGTCGGCGGGGTCGAAGTTGACCGTGGTGCCCTTGCCGACTTGGAGGATCGCGTACCCGAGCACCAGGAAGGCGGCGGCCACGGCGAAGTCCACCCAGGACAGGCGGGTGCGCGTGGGGGCCGCCTGGCCGGTGTGGGTTTCGGGGCGCGCGAAGGTCTTCATCCCGCCCAGCGGATCACGCCGGGCGGGCGCCCACACCCCAGGTCACCCAACCGGGCGAGGCCCTCCCGGGGCGAATCCCGGCGGGCTCCCGGGTCGCTCCCGGGTGGCTCTGCGTCGGGCTCTGCGTCCGGCTCCGTGTCCGGCTCTGCGTCCGGCTCCGTGTCCGGAGTGCTCAGGCCTGCCGGGCGGCCTTCGCCTTGAGCGGCTCCCACCAGGCGCGGTTCTCCCGGTACCAGGCGATCGTCGAGGCCAGGCCCTCCTCGAAGCCGACCTGCGGTGCGTAGCCGAGCTCCTCGCCGATCTTGGTGATGTCGAGGGAGTAGCGCAGGTCGTGGCCCTTGCGGTCCTCCACCGGCTCGACCATGTCCCAGCCGACGCCGGCGGCGTCCAGCAGCAGGCCGGTGAGCTCCTTGTTGGTGAGCTCGACGCCGCCGCCGATGTTGTAGACGTGACCGGCGCGGCCCTTGTGCAGCGCCAGCTCGATGCCGCGGCAGTGGTCCGCGACGTGCAGCCAGTCGCGGATGTTGCCGCCCGTGCCGTAGAGCGGGACCTTCTTGCCGTCGATCAGGTTGGTGGTGAAGAGCGGGATGACCTTCTCGGGGAACTGGTACGGCCCGTAGTTGTTGGAGCAGCGCGTCACCACGACGTCCATGCCGTGGGTGCGGTGGTAGGCCAGCGCCAGCAGGTCGGAGCCCGCCTTGGAGGCGGAGTACGGGGAGTTCGGCGCGAGCGGCCACTCCTCGGTCCAGGAGCCCTCGCTGATCGAGCCGTACACCTCGTCGGTGGAGACGTGGACGAAGCGGCCGACGCCGTGCTTGCGTGCGGCGTCCAGCAGCACCTGCGTGCCCACGACGTTGGTCGTCACGAAGGGGCCCGCACCGGCGATGGAACGGTCCACGTGGGACTCGGCGGCGAAGTGCACCACCGCGTCGTGGCCGGCCATGACCTGGTCGACGGCGTCGACGTCGCAGATGTCACCGCGGACGAAGGCGTAACCGGGGTGGCCCGCCACGGGCGCGAGGTTCTCCTCGACGCCCGAGTAGGTCAGCTTGTCGAAGACCGTGATCGTGGCGGCAGGGTCTGCCGAGAGGGCGGAGCGTACGAACTGCGAGCCTATGAAACCGGCGCCACCGGTCACGAGAATACGCATAGTGCGGTCACTGTACTGGCCCAACCCGGCGCGGTAGTGGCCCACTTCGACAAGGGCGGGGCCGGCTCCGGCGGTCACCGCGCGGCGCGGGGAGCAGAACGGCGCGGTCCCCGCCCGACCGGGCCGGGACCGCGCCGTTCCCGGTGTCAGGAGTGGCCGAGGTCCGGGGCCAGGGGGTCCGTGGTGAGGACCGAGCCGGAGTCGGCGGAGGGGCGCAGGTGGAACTCGTCCGAGGCCATCGAGTCCAGGACGGGCGGCGCCGGTCGCGGCGGCGCCGGCATGACCGCGGCCTCCGAGTGGCCGCCGCAGCCGTAGGACAGGGAGACCAGCCGGCCGTCCGCCGGTCCGAACTCGTTGGCGCAGATGCCGAAGGCCTGGCCCAGCGAGCCGCCGATGGCGACGAGGAAGCCGCAGGAGACGCACGAGGCCGGGGCCGCCTGCGCCATCGGGGTCTTCGCGCCGAAGGACTCGTCCCAGCGGTCGGCCGCGGTGTGCAGCCCGTAGCGCGAGAGCACCCGCGCCCGGCGCATGCCCAGCTCCTCCGCCACCGAGGTGATGGAGCCGCGTACGGGCACCACGGCGCGGTCGGTGACGTCGGCGTCCTCCGCCTCGACCAGCTCGGCCATCTCGCTGGACACGACCGAGTTCGGCGGCGGGGCGTCCTCGCCCGACCAGCCGGCCTCCAGCCGCAGGTCCTCGGCGTCCGTGGGGAGCAGGTCGCCCGGCCCCATGTCGCCCGGCCGCAGCCGCTCGCTCCACGGCACCCACTCGGGTGCCAGCAGGGCGTCGTCGCCCGGCAGCAGCACCGTTTCGTCGAGGGTGACGTTCTTGGCCCGGGACGCACGCGTCACCGTCACGGCCCAGCGCCAGCCGCGGTAGGCGGGGTCCTTGCACTCGAAGAAGT
Source organism: Streptomyces sp. NBC_00335 (assembly GCF_036127095.1). Classification (GTDB taxonomy): domain Bacteria; phylum Actinomycetota; class Actinomycetes; order Streptomycetales; family Streptomycetaceae; genus Streptomyces. Next base: position 4,694,591 of record NZ_CP108006.1, on the reverse strand, counting down.
GCGTGACGACCCGGTCACCCTCGGAGACGGCGGCGGTGTGCTCGCCCACCACTCCGGGGTAGGCGGCCTCTTCGGCCGCCGCCCGGGCGAGGGCTACCGCCTCGACGCACAGGCGGTCGGGGGTACGGCTTCGCGTCGTCGCAGCACTCACAGGTCTCGTTCTCTCCTACGCCGTCTCACGAGTGCGCCGTCCGTACTTGTCGTCCACAACGACCCGTCGGCTGTCCCTACGTAGCGCGGGCGGAGCGGACCAGGGGGCCGCGTCGACGTCCGCGCCCGATCGGGTTCCAGGGCGCACCTACCTGCGATCCATTCTGCGGGATCGCGAAGAGGCGCGCGGCCAGGAGCAACCGCCGGTGGCGCGCTACGCACGCTACCTCCTCCGGCGCCTTCGTCCCACATGCAAGGTCCGATTCGCGGACACCCGAGGCCAACCCGGGGACCGGCCGGGTCCCCGCGACGCGCCGGGAAGGGTCCCGGGAGGCCGAGTGGGGCAGTATGGGCCACGTGGCACCCGTACGGTCGTCCGATGACGGCTCGGGACCGGCCAGGCGGGCCGGCCGGGCCGTCGGGCGTGCCCTGCACCTGCCCTTCACCGGTACGGCGCGCGGGATCCGGCGGGCCACGCACGCCCACGGGGCGGGCGAATCGGGCCTCGGCAAACTGATCGAGCTGCACGCCATCAACGGCGCGGGTGATGTGATGATCACAGTCGCGCTCGCCTCCACCGTCTTCTTCTCCGTTCCCACGGACGAGGCGCGCGGCCGAGTGGCCCTGTACCTCGCCATCACGATGGCCCCCTTCACCCTGCTGGCCCCGGTGATCGGCCCCCTGCTGGACCGGCTGCCGCACGGGCGGCGGGCCGCGATGGCCGGCGCGATGCTCACCCGGGCCCTGCTGGCCGTGATGATGTCGGGCGCGGTGGCCACCGGCGGCCTGGAGCTGTACCCGGCCGCCCTCGGCGTGCTCGTCGCCTCCAAGGCCTACGGGGTGGTGCGCAGCGCCGTGGTCCCCCGACTCCTCCCACCCGGGTTCTCGCTGGTCAAGGCGAACTCCCGGGTGACCCTGGCCGGCCTGCTGGCCACCGGCGCCGCCGCGCCCGTGGGCGCCGCCCTGCACACGATCGGCCCGCCGTGGCCGCTCTACGGGGCGTGCGCGATCTTCATCTGGGGCACCTTCGCGGCATTCACCCTGCCGCACAAGGTCGACGAGGCCAAGGGCGAACGCCGGGCCCGGCTCTCCACCCACGAGGCGCACTCGAAGCGGCCGGGGCTGCGCACGGTCAGCCGGCCGGTGCTGTGCGGGCTGCTGGCGAACGCGTCGATGCGCGGGCTGTCCGGGTTCCTCATCTTCTTCCTGGCGTTCCTGCTGCGCGAGCACCCGCTCGCCGGGCAGAGCGCGGCGGTGTCGCTGGGCATCGTCGGCGTCTCGGCGGGCGTCGGCAACGCCTGCGGGACCGCCGTCGGGGCCTGGCTCCGGGCCCGCGCGCCCGAGGCGATCATCGCCGCCGTGCTGTCCCTGACCCTGGCGGTGGCCGTCCTCGCGGCGGTCTTCTTCAGCGGGGTGTTCATGGCCGTCCTGGGCGCGACCGCCGGCTTCTGCCAGGCCCTCGCGAAGCTCTCGCTGGACGCGATGATCCAGCGCGACGTGCCCGAGGCCGTCCGTACGTCGGCCTTCGCCCGCTCGGAGACCCTGCTCCAGGTGGCCTGGGTGCTGGGCGGCTCGATCGGCATCGCCCTCCCCCTGAACGGCGTCCTCGGCATGTGCGTCGCCGCGACGGTGGTGGCCCTGGGCGCGGCGATGGCCCTGCGCGGCTTCCTCACGTCCCCGCGGCACCAGCAGCACACGTCCTCGCGACCGCGGGTGGCGTAACCGATGCCCTGCGGGGCCGTAGGTTCGGCCGGCCCCGGCCTGCACGCGAACGCCGGGGGTCGGAAAATCCAGCCCCTCCGGCGTTTGAGGAGCGGGGTCCGGGGCGGCGCCCCGGAAGGCCCGGCGCAGCCGGGGGCGCTGTGCGCAGCGGCGCCGCACCCCGGGAACCTCGCGCAGCGCGCCGCACCGTAGGACCCCGTGCAGCAGCGCAGCGTACGGGCCCGATAGCCTTCGGCTCATGACCGCACCGCTTTTCTCGGGTAGGGCCCGCCGCAGCGTCGCGGCCCTCGGAGCCGTTTCCGCCGGCCTCCTCCTCCTCTCCGCCTGTGACAAGCCGACGCCGCTGGCGACCGTGACGGTCGGCACCTCGTCGGTGTCCACCGAAGCCGCCTGCAGCGACGCCAAGGAACTCACGGGCGAGAAGGTCCAGGAGTGCTTCACGGACCTCAAGCACGCAAAGACCATCGACTACGGCCGCGGCGACACGCTGCGCCTCGGTGTCGAGCCGGACGTCGTCGAGGACGGCAAGAAGTGGCAGCTGGTCCTGGACGGACAGCAGATCACCGAGCCGACCTCCAACACCTACGACAGCTTCCCGGGCGCCGACATCTTCGCCACCGGCGGCCAGGGCGGCGAGCCCCCGGCCTCCAAGAAGCTCAACATCGTCCAGGTCTCCGAGGACGGCAAGCCCCTCGCCGTCTGGGCCTTCACCCTCAAGCTCAAGTAGTCACGCACCCACCATGCGCGCGCTCATCGTGACCGCGGTGACGGCGGAGGCCGACTCCGTCGTCCGAGGCCTGTCCGGTCCGGTCCCTCATCCGGACCACGTCCCCGTCGACGAGCACAGCCCGGACCACGCCCCCGGTGGCGAACCGCCGCGCACCCTCCCCGGCGGTTACCTCATCCACCGCCGGGGAGCCTTCGACGTGCTGGTCGCCGGAGTCGGCCCGGCCGCCGCGGCCGCCGGCACGGCGACCGCCCTGGCGCTCGCGTCGGCCCCCGGCTACGGCCTCGTCGTCTCCGCCGGCATCGGCGGCGGGTTCGCGCCCGCCGCCCCGATCGGCTCCCTCGTGGTCGCCGACGCGATCGTCGCCGCCGACCTGGGCGCCGACACCCCGCAGGGGTTCCTCACCGTCACGGAACTCGGCTTCGGCCGCAGCGTGCACCTGCCTCCCGCAGAGCTCGCCGCGCGCGCCGCCGAGGCGACCGGGGCGCTGCTCGCGCCCGTACTGACCGTCTCCACCGTCACCGGCACGGCCGCCCGTACGACCGCCCTCGCCGCCCGGCACCCGCTCGCCGGGGCCGAGGCCATGGAGGGCTTCGGGGTCGCCGAGGCCGCCGCCGCCCACGGGCTGCCCGTGCTGGAGGTCCGTGCCGTCTCCAACGCCGTGGGCCCCCGGGACCGCGACGCCTGGCGGATCGGCGAGGCGCTGACGGCGCTGGCCGACGGCTTCCGCGCCCTGGGCCCCGTACTCGCTTCCTGGGGAGGACCTTCATGACCGGAACAGCTGCCGCAGCGCCCGTACGGATCGCGTACTCGCCCTGCCCGAACGACACCTTCGTCTTCGACGCCTGGGCCCACGGCCGGGTCCCCGGCGCGCCCGCCCTCGACGTCACCTTCGCCGACATCGACCTCACCAACGGCATGGCCGAGCGCGGCGAGCTCGACGTGCTGAAGGTCTCCTACGCCGTCCTGCCGTGGGTCCTGGAGGAGTACGCGCTCCTCCCCTGCGGCGGCGCGCTGGGCCGCGGCTGCGGACCGCTGGTCCTCACGCGGGAGCCGGGCCTGGACCTGACCGGCAAGACGGTCGCGGTCCCGAGCGAGCGCTCCACCGCCTACCTGCTGTTCCGCCTGTGGGCCGCCGACGTGCTACCCGAGGGCGTCGGCAAGGTGGTCGTCCTCCCCTTCCACGAGATCATGCCCGCCGTGCGCGACGGCCGCGTGGACGCCGGACTGGTCATCCACGAGGCCCGGTTCACCTACCGGGACTACGGGCTGCACTGCCTGGCCGACATGGGCGAGCACTGGGAGTCCACGACCGGCCTGCCGATCCCGCTCGGCGCGATCATCGCCAAGCGCTCCCTGGGCGCGGACGCGCTGCGCGCGCTCGCCGAGTCGGCCCGTACGTCGGTCCGGATGGCCTGGGCCGACCCGGAGGCGTCCCGGCCCTACGTACGGGCGCACGCGCAGGAGCTGGACCCGGCCGTCGCCGACCAGCACATCGGTCTGTACGTCAACGAGTTCACCGCCGACCTCGGCGAAGCCGGCTACGCGGCCGTGCGCGGGCTGCTGACCCGGGCGGCCGCGGAGGGTCTGGTTCCGGCCATCGCAGCCGACGCGCTGGCCTTCCCGTAGGACATGACGGTGCCCCGCGGCTCTCGCGAGCTGCGGGGCACGGCCCTTCGCAAGGCTCAGACGTCGAGCTGGTCGGCCACCGCGCGCAGCATGCCGGCGATCTTCCCGCCCTGCGCCTTGTCGGGGTAACGACCCCGCTCCAGCTGCTGCGTGACGTTCTCCAGCACGGTCGTGAGGTCCTGCACGATGGAGGCGAGCTCGTCCGGCTTGCGCCGCTGCGCGGCCGCGACGGAGGGTGCCGGATCCAGGACGATCACGGAAAGTGCCTGGTCACCGCGCTGCCCCGCGACAACACCGAACTCGACGCGCTGGCCGGGCTTGAGCGCGTCCAGCCCGTCGGGGAGCACCGACGAGTGGACGAAGACGTCGCCGCCGTCGTCGCGGGAGAGGAAGCCGAAGCCCTTCTCACTGTTGAACCACTTGACCTTGCCGGTAGGCACGTCCGTCCTCTGTCCTTGCGTTCGTGGGCTGGGAAGCGGGCCTCTGACCCGCACCTCTCAGGCTAGTTGCCCCTCTCCGGGTGACAAGACGTTCCCCGGTCCTTCGCGGGTGACCGCTCCGGCCAGGGAACTACCCTGGTCGGGTGACTGTTACTCCTCAGCCCGAGACCCCTCAGCCCGAGCAGGGCGCCGACGACGCCCGCCCCGGCGACGCGCTCGTCAAGGCCGGCGGCATCGTCTTCATCGTCGGCGCCGTGGCCACGCTCGCCACGATGGCCCCGCTCTTCCTCGACATGGACCCGTTCCCGTCGTACGCGTGGGCCGTGTGCATGCTCATGGGCGTCGGCTTCGCGATCTCGGCGGCGGGCGTACTGCGCTCGGCCGCCGCGCAGCGCACGGCGGCCCGCGCCTCGCAGGCGTAGTACGGGAGGGGCCTCGCGCTACGCGGTGCGCGTCCGCTCGTACTCCGCGAGCCAGGCCGGCAGCTCCGTGAGGTCCGTCAGGACCACGTCCGCGCCCGCCGCCCGCAGTTCCGGCTCCGGGCACGGGCCGGTCGGGACCGTCACCGACAGGGCGCCGGCGGCGCGGGCGCCCCGTACGTCGCCGACGTGATCGCCGACGTAGACCTGGGCCGCGTACTCGCGCAGGGCGACCGCCTTGGCCTCCGCCCACAGCCAGCCGATGACCGCGTCGGGCTTGATGCCCAGGTGGTCCAGGTGCAGGCGGGCGTTGGGCTCGTGCTTGGCGGTGACGACGATCGTGCGGCCGCCGAGGGCCCGGACCGCTTCGACCGCCTCGCGGGCGCCGGGCATCGCCGGGGTCGGCCCGATGGCGTGTGTGGGGTAGATCTCCCGGTAGCGGTCGGCCACGGCGGGGATCTCGGCCTCCGGGAACCAGTACGCGAGCTCCTGCTCCAGCGGCGGACCGAGGCGGGACACGGTCTGCGCGGTGTCGATGAAGGTACCCGTCTCGGCCGAAAGCGCCTCGAAGGCCGCCTTGATGCCCGGCCGGGAGTCGATGAGGGTCATGTCGAGGTCGAACCCGACGGTCAGCTGCGTCTCGGAGCTCATGCCTCCCATTGTGCCGAGCCGGGCACTGCGGACGGGAACGCAGACTTAGCCCCGCCTTACCAGGCAGTGAAATGTGGCGACATGTCAGCCCCGCTCCCGCGCGGTCCGGCGGTGCCATCGCCGTCCCGGCGCGCGGCCCGACCGGGCTGCACTCGGCCCTGCGGGGCGAAGTCCCCTCCCCGCCCTTCCACCGTTCCCCGGGCCAGCCCGGACCCGCGCCTCAAACGCCGGCGGGGCTGAGGATGCCCCGGGCTGCGCCCGGACCCCTGGGGCTCCGCCCCAGACCCCGGTCCTCAAACGCCGAACGGCTGAAAAGCCAAACCCCGGCGGCTGAAAAGCCGAACCCTGGCGCTCAAGAGACCCACCACCGGCGCGACTGGACGCGCCCGGGTCGGGGACGGGGGCGGGGTGGGGTGTCGGCCTGGACGTAGAGCGTGATTTGTGGCGCAGGTAGAGCCCGCGCCCTGTCGGAGTTCAGGAGGGGGCGCCTAAATCATGCAGTCCAGGCCGACACCCCACCCCGCCCCCGGCACCGACCCCACCCGCAGCCAGCCCGCACCCAGGCCACCCCCAGCCCCGCCGGCGTCCGCACCAGACGACCGCCCCCGGAGGGGGTCAGCGGCGGCGGGAGCGCCAGAAGAGGTAGGCCGCCGAGGAGACCGCCGCGGCCCGCGCCAGCCAGGGCAGCAGGTTCTGGAAGGTACCGCTCAGGGCCTCGTCGGCCAGCGGAGCCCCCCACCGCCCGTTCAGGCGACCCCACAACCACACCACCGCCCCCGCGAAAACCACCCCGGGCAGCCCGAAGACCACCCACTTCCGCTCCGCAGGACCCAGCACCCGCGAGGCATACGCGAGCAGCCAGCCCGCGGCGAGCAGCAGCCAGTAGCCGGAGACGGCCCCCGCGATCAGGGCCACCCCCGCGAGCATCAGGAAGGCGTACGGCTTCCGCTTCACCGCGGCCGCCGCGACCGCCGCGGCCACCGGAGCCGCAGCGGCCGCCGCGGCTTCCGCCTTCGCCCGGCGCCGCCGCTCGCGCAGGTAGCCCATGAGGGTCGGCGGACCCTCCGGAGCAGCCTCCGCCGGAGCCTGCGGCTGCGACTGCGACTGCGACTGCGCGCCGGCCCCCGCACCCGGTCCCTTCAGCAGCTCCGGGATCTCGATCCCGCCCGCAAAGCCCTCCACCGAGGATCCGGGCCCGACCGTCCACCAGTCGGGCTCCAGCGTCTCGCCCGCACCCGCTTCGTCGACCCCCGCGAGATGCGGCGCCGCGACCCCCCTCTGCACCGGCACCGAAGGAGCGGAGGGAGCAGAGGGAGGAGAGACATCCGCCGCCGCCGGCAGCGTGTCCAGAACCTCCTCCGGCGTACCGATCCGCTCGAGAATGCGCCGCACCGCCGCCGGCGTCTCCGGTTCGTACTTGGCCCGCCGCCGGTCGATCTCGTCCCGCAGCCCCGCCACCAGCCGCATCCGGTCCCCCGACGACAGGTGCCTGCGCTGCGCCAAGTCCCCGACCTGGCTCAGATATTCGTAGACCAGATGGTCGCTCTCGATCCCCACGCCCCGGCTCCTCCCGTGCCACCTGAAGCGAAGGTAGCGCGTGCGCCCGTGGAGCGGCCGGGGGCGCAGCGGATACCGTTGGCCGGATGGGGACCGGCCGACTGACCGGCCGACGCGACCAGGAGGCGACGACCGTGCCTGACCCGAGCACCCCGGGAAGCGCTCCGCGCTCCCTCGCCGAAGCGCTGCGCGCCCGCGACGACGACGGGCTCGGCGCCCTGTTGCGTGCCCGGCCGGACCTGCTGAGCCCGGTTCCCGGGGACGTGACGCAGCTCGCCACGCGCGCCGGGACGCGGGCTTCGGTGGTGCGCGCGCTGGACCGCCTGGACCGGTTCGCCCTGCAGACCGCCGAGGCCCTCGCGGTGGGCCCGGAGCCCTGCCCGTACGCGGTACTGGAGTCCCTGCTCAGCGGTGACACCGGCACCACCTCCGGCGCCGACAACGGGGCCCGCGCCGAACTCCCCCGGGCCCTGGCGACCCTGCGCGAGCAGGCCCTCGTATGGGGCGACGACGAGCGGCTGCGCCTGGTCCGCACCGCCCGCGAACTGCTCGCCCCCTCCGCGACGCGGCCCTCCCCCACCGGCCTCGGCCCCACCGTCGCCGAGGCCACGGCCGGCATGTCGCCGACCCGGATCCAGGAGATCGTGGCGGCCGTCGGGCTGCCCGCGACGCACGACCCGGTGTCGGCGGTGACCGCGCTGACGGCCCTGTTCACCGACCCGGAGCGGATGTCGGCGCTGCTCGACGAGGCTCCGGCGGAGGCCCACCAGGTGCTGGGCCGGCTCGTCTGGGGCCCGCCCTACGGGGAAGTGACGCCCCATCCGACGCCGCCGGTGCGCTGGCTGCGCGCCCGCGGACTGCTGCTGCCGGCCACGGCGCGCACGGTGCTGCTGCCGCGCGAGGTGGCGCTGCACCTGCGCGGCGGGCTCGCGCACCGGGCGACGGAGCCACTGGCCCCGGCCGTTCCCGCGCACCGCGAGCACCGTCCACAGCTTGTGGACGCGAACGCGGCCGGCCAGGCACTGGCGGCGCTGTCGACGGTCGAGGAGCTGGTGAAGTCCTGGGAGCACACCGGTCCGCCGGTGCTCCGGGCGGGCGGGCTCTCCGTACGCGACCTGAAGCGGGCGGCGGCCACCCTGGACACCGACGAGCCGTCGGCGGCGTTCTGGATCGAGCTGTCCTACGCGGCCGGCCTGCTGGCCAGCGACGGCGAGGCCGACGAGCGGTACGCCCCGACCCCCGCCTTCGACGTCTGGCTCGAACTCCCGCCCGCCGAGCGCTGGTCGGCGCTGGCCGCCGCCTGGCTGACCGCCACCCGGACCCCGGGCCTGGTCGGAGAGCAGGACGCGAAGGGCCGCACCCTGTCGGTGCTCGGCGCGGAACTGGACCGCTCCGCCGCCCCCGAGGTGCGCCGCCGCATCCTGAGCCTGCTCGCCGAGCTCCCCGAGGGCGGCTCCCCGGACCCGGCGGTGCTCCTCGCCCGCCTCGCGTGGGAGCGGCCGGTGCGCGGTACGAGCGAACTGCGCGCCCGCCTCGCCCGCTGGACCCTGACCGAGGCGGAGGTCCTCGGAGTCACCGGCCGGGGCGCGCTCGCCGCGCCCGGCCGGGCCCTGATGGAGGGGCGCGACCCGGCGCCGCTGCTCGCGCCGCTGCTGCCCGAGCCCGTGGACCACGTACTGCTCCAGGCCGACCTGACGGCGGTGGCCCCGGGTCCGCTGCGGCGGGCGCTCGCCGAGGTGCTGGCCGTGCTGGCGGAGGTGGAGTCCAAGGGCGGGGCCACCGTGTACCGGTTCACGCCCGGGTCGGTGCGCCGCGCCCTGGACGCCGGCCACACCGCCGTGGACCTGCAGTCCTTCCTCACCGAGCACAGCCGGACCCCGGTGCCGCAGCCGCTGTCGTACCTCATCGACGACGTGGCCCGGCGGCACGGACACCTCCGGGTCGGCGCGGCCTCCTCGTACGTGCGCTGCGACGACGACGGCATGCTGAACGAGATCCTCGCCGACAAGCGGTCCGCCGGCCTCGGGCTGCGCCGCCTCGCGCCGACCGTACTGGCCGCGCAGGCCGAACCCACGGCGCTGCTCGACGGGCTGCGGGCCATGGGGTACGCCCCGGCCGCGGAATCCCGTACGGGAGACGTCCTGGTCTCCCGCGCCGACGCCCACCGCACCCCGGCCCGCGCCCTGCCCGTACCGGTCCCCGACGGGCCGCCGGTCCCGGACAGAACGCTGCTGGGGGCTGCCGTACGGGCGATCCGTGCGGGCGACCTGGCGGCGACGGCGGTCCGCAAGGAGCCGGCGGGTCCGTCCGGGTCCGCGGCGGGCGGCTCCGGCGCTCCGGGCGAACTCCCGCGCACGAGCGCGGCGGAGACCCTGGCGACCGTGCAGGCGGCGGCGCTCACCGGGTCGGCGGTGTGGATCGGCTACGTCAACGCCGACGGCGCGGCGAGCCAGCGGGTCATCGCCCCGGTGCGGGTGGAGGGCGGCTTCGTCACCGGCTACGACCACACGGCGGACGAGGTACGGACCTTCGCGCTGCACCGGATCACGGGGGTCGCGGAACTGGCGGAGGACCAGGTCTAGTCGGGGGAGGGAAAGGACGGCCCGGAGCCGGACCCCGGGGGCGCCCGGAGGAAATCCCCTGGCCCCGGCGGGTCATGGGCCCGCACCCTGGAGCCATGTCCGACGCAACCCCCACCGGCCCCGCCACTCACACCACCCACGTCCCCCGCCATCAGATCCGCGCCGCACACACCGCCGACACCCTCACCGTGTACCAGGCGTACCACCCGCGGATCGGGGTGCCGGCCGCCCGGGACGGCCGTTTCCCGCCCGACTGGAAGCGGGAGCGGATGACCTGGGTCAAGCCCTCGTTCCTGTGGATGATGTACCGCTGCGGCTGGGCCACCAAGTCCGACCAGGAGACGGTCCTGGCCGTCGAGATCACCCGCGCGGGCTTCGACCGGGCACTGAGCGGGGCCTGCCTGTCGCACTACGTCCCCGGCGTACACGTCGACCGCGAGGCCTGGACCCGGGCCCTGCGCACGGCCCCCGCCCGCGTGCAGTGGGACCCGGAGCGGGACCTGCACCTGAACCCGTTGCCGTACCGCTCGCTCCAACTCGGCCTGTCAGGACCGATGTCACGCGCCTACGCCGACGAGTGGACGGTCTCCATCCGCGATGTCACCCCGCTGGCGCGGGAGGTCCACGGCCTGCTCCGCTCCGGCGAACCGGAGGCGGCGCGGGCCCTTCTCCCGCTGGAGTCCCCCTATCCGGCCGGACCGCTGGAGCACTTGGGCGCATAGGAGGCGCGGTCCTCGGCGCCCTCGGCGCCCTCGGCAACGGCAACGGCCGCGGGCGCGGTCCTCCGCGCCCTCGGCAACGGCCGCGGCCGAGCACCGTCCGATCGCCCGTGCCGCTCCCCCGCACCCCTCGCGTGCACTATCTTGAACATGTTCAGTTGAACACGTTCAAGACCGAGGGGGCGTCATGGAGGAATCCCAGAAGGTGTCCGGCCAGCAGTGGGCCTGGGGCGTGGCGGGGGTCGCGGCGGCGGGAGCCGCGGCGGTCCTGGGGATCGCCATGTCCCAGCTCCTGGGCGGGTTCTTCTTCACCACCGCGATCGTGACCGCCGCGCCGCTCCTGATGCGCGGGGGCCCGAAGGCGTTCGCGCGGACCTGCCTCCTCATCGGGTCGGGCCTGATCGCCTGGTCGGTGATCGGCGCCCTCATCGGCATGTTCTTCTTCCTCCCGGCCGCCGTGCTGCTGCTGATCGCGGCCTTCGTGGACCCCCAGAACCGCCCGGGCACCAGGTTCTCAGTGGCGGCGCCCCTGATGGCCGCCGCATCCTTCGCCCTGATCGCCCTCCCCCTCTTCTTCCCGTCGGCCCACGATTCGGAGGCGAACGAGCCGCCCCCGTACTTCTCCGCGAAGCTGGATGGCGAGAACGACCGGGACCGCAGCCAGGAGGTGGACGGCTACAAGGAACGGTTGCGGCCGTTCGGGGCGACCCAGGTGGAGGTGGGCGAGTACGCCGGGGAGCTCAAGCTCCACGTGGGCATGCCCAAGCACTTCCCCGAGGAAGGGGGCCGGGAGGCGCTCAAAGCGGAGATCTCCCGAATCCCGGGCGTGAGCGCGGTCCGCTTCTGCACCTTCCACACCTGCGACGACTGACGATCGGGGGATCGGTGGACCGGGGTGACCGGGGTGACCGGGGCGATCGGGGCGACCGGGCGATCACCTGGGCGCGTAGTCGATCCGGTCCGCCGGGAAGGGCCAGGCCTCGGCGAGCCAGCGCGTGACGGTCCCGTACACCGCCTTGTCGTACGCGGCCCGGTCCCCGCGCACCCAGGAAGTCACGTGCACGCGCTCCGGGTCCGCCTTCCCGGGGTAGATGTAGAGGCAGCCGATGACCTCCCCCTCCCCGTCCCGCTCGCCGTCCAGCACGCTGTACGTGAACCCCCGCCGTTCGGCGAAGTCGCGTGCGTGGCGCACCAGGTCGGCGAGGTTCGCCTCCGCGCTCATGCCCTCCTCCGGAGGCCAGTCCCCCAGGAAGCCGGGCGTCGCGCGCACGTGATCGATGCTCCCGCTCCAGGCGGCGAGGTCGCCCTCGTTGTGCTCGGGCCCGAGGGGCTCCAGCCGGAACCCCTCCCCGACGAGCCGGACGGGCACCTCGAACACCTCGGCCGGCGGTACGAATCCCTGCTGCTCCGTAGTCATGCGCCGACCCTACGCAGCCCCCTCCCCGGCGCCCACGGGATATCGGGCCGCCGCCAGCCGGAGCAACTCGTCGACGGACCACTGGTCGTAGACGTGCTCGCCGTACTTGGCGGCCAGCACCCGGCCGTCCGGCCCGATCAGCAGGTCGGCGGGCAGCCCGAGCCGTCCATTCGGCTGGCTCCGGGCGGGAAGCCGCTCCCGGCCCCGCGCCACCGCGGCGGCCGAGCGGGCGATCGCCCACAGCACCGGCCCCCAGGCGCGGGGGTCCAGCAGGGAGCGCGGGGAGGATTCGACGCCGAACTCCCGGTACAGCCGCTGCTGCGGATCGGCGATCACGGCGAAGGGGAAGTCGGCGATGTGCGGGCGCAGTTCCTCCGCCGTGGAGTGGAAGAGCACGACCTCGCGGATCCCGGCGGCCTCGATCTCCGCGTGCCGCCGGACGACGGAGCGCAGGTGGAGGTGGCAGACGGGGCAGCCGGCGAAGCGCCGGAACTGCAGGTGGACGAGGCGCTCGGGGTCGGGCACGGAGACGGACCCTCCCCCGTAGGCCCCCGCCTCGGAAGCCCCCGCCTCGGAAGCCCCGCCCTCCGGGGCCCCTCCTGCGACGGGCGTGAGCTGGCGTACGGGTACCACGGAACCGGTTTTGAGCATGGGAAACCCTCCCTCGACAGGCGTAGGCGTATGCAGTACGCCTACCCCTCCAGCGTAGGCGTATGCCGTACGCTGTCAACCGTCATGCCGCGCCCCCGCTCACACACCCCGGACCAACTGGCCGCCGCCGCACTCGCCGTCATCGACCGCGACGGGCTCCCCGGCCTCTCCATGCGCGCCGTCGCCACCGAGCTCGGCATCAGCCCCATGGCCCTGTACCGCTACGTCCCGGGCCGCGAGGAACTCGAAGCGCTCGTCGTCGAACTCGTCCTCAGCGGCGTCGACACCACCCCGCCGCCCCCGGGCCCCTGGCAGGGCCGGATCACGGTCCTGGCCCACCGCCTGCGCGACACCATGAGCGCCCACCCGGAAACGCTGCCGCTCTCCCTGACGCACCGGCACCGCTCGCCCAGCGGGCTGCGCTGGTCGGAAACGGTGCTCGGAGTCCTCACGGAGGCCGGCATCGAGGCGGAGGAGCGGGTCATCGCGCTGCGCGCCCTGATCTCGTACGTGATCGGCGCCACGCAGCTGGAACACCTCGGGCCGCTGGCCGGACCCGGAACCACCGCCATCGCCGGTCTCCCCCCGCAGGAGTTCCCGTACATGTCGGCCACCGCCCGTGACGCCCGATCGGTCACCCCGGACCGGGAGTTCGAGGGCGGCCTGAAGCTGCTCCTGCGCGGCCTGGCATGATCCGCCGGTGACCACCTCGGCCGCCTCGGCCACCGCTCCCGCCCGGTACGTCCTGTTCGACGTCGACGGCACCCTCGTCGACGCCGTCGCCAACCAGCGCCGGGTCTGGGCGGCCTGGGCCGCCCGCCACGGACTGGACCCGGACGCGGTGTACGCCGTGGCCCTGCGGACCCGCCCGATGGAAACCTTCGCGGCCGTCGCCCCGGACCGGGACCCGCACGCGTGCCTGGCCGCGCTGCACGAGCTGGAGGACGAGGACGTCCGCTCCGGCACCTACGCCGCCTTCGGCGGCGCGGCCGGGCTGCTGTCCGCCCTGCCCCCGGGGAGCTGGGGCCTGGTCACCTCCAACTACGGGCACCGGGTGCGCGGCCGCTTCGACCGCACCGGCCTGCCCGTGCCCGAGGTCCTCGTGGACGCCGCCTGCGTGACGGAGGGCAAGCCCTCTCCGGTCCCCTACCTGCTGGGCGCCGAGCGCCTCGGCGCGGACCCGGCGGACTGCCTGGTCATCGAGGACGCCCCCTCGGGCATCCAGTCGGGCCTCCGGGCGGGCATGACGGTCTGGTCCGTCAACGCCCCCACTCCACCCCCGGGCGCCCATCGCCACTTCCCGACGCTCCGCGAGGCCGCCCCCGCCATCCTCGCCTTCGCCTCCGGCGGAGCCTGACCCCGCGCCGCACCGGCCGGCGGGGCTCCCTACGGCCCAGAACCACCCCACCCGCTGAGCGATGCGGCAGACTGGAGGTTTGGCCACCCGCGTCCGGGTGGCCCTCCCCCGCAGGAAAGGGACACGCGCGTGAACGGGCCCCTCATCGTCCAGAGCGACAAAACGCTCCTCCTAGAGATCGACCACGAGCTCTCCGCGGCCGCGCGGCGCGCCATCGCGCCCTTCGCCGAGCTGGAGCGTGCCCCCGAGCACATCCACACGTACCGGATCACGCCGCTCGGGCTGTGGAACGCGCGGGCCGCCGGGCACGACGCCGAGCAGGTCGTGGACGCGCTCGTGGAGTTCTCCCGCTACCCCGTCCCGCACGCGCTGCTCGTCGACGTCGCCGAGACCATGGCCCGCTACGGCCGGCTCACCCTCTCCAAGCACCCCGTCCACGGGCTGGTCCTCACCAGCACCGACCGGCCGGTGCTGGAGGAGATCCTGCGGTCGAAGCGGGTCGCCCCGCTGGTCGGCGCGCGCCTTGACGCCGACACCGTGGCCGTGCACCCCTCCGAGCGCGGGCAGATCAAGCAGACCCTGCTCAAGCTGGGCTGGCCGGCCGAGGACCTCGCCGGGTACGTGGACGGCGAAGCGCACCCGATCGAGCTGGACGAGACCGGCTGGGCGCTGCGCCCCTACCAGCAGCAGGCCGTCGAGGGCTTCTGGCACGGCGGCTCCGGCGTGGTCGTACTGCCCTGCGGCGCCGGCAAGACGCTGGTCGGCGCCGGCGCGATGGCGAAGGCCAAGGCGACCACGCTGATCCTGGTCACGAACACCGTCTCCGCCCGCCAGTGGAAGAGCGAGCTGATCAAGCGGACCTCGCTGACGGAGGAGGAGATCGGCGAGTACTCCGGTACGCGCAAGGAGATCCGGCCCGTCACGATCGCCACGTACCAGGTCCTGACGACGAAGCGGAAGGGCATCTACCCGCACCTGGAGCTCTTCGACTCCCGGGACTGGGGCCTGATCCTCTACGACGAGGTGCACCTGCTGCCGGCTCCGGTGTTCAAGTTCACCGCGGACCTGCAGGCGCGGCGGCGGCTCGGACTGACGGCGACGCTGGTGCGCGAGGACGGCCGGGAGTCGGACGTGTTCTCGCTGATCGGACCGAAGCGGTTCGACGCCCCGTGGAAGGAGATCGAGGCGCAGGGCTACATCGCGCCCGCCGACTGCGTCGAGGTCCGGGTGAACCTCACCGAGTCGGAGCGGCTCGCCTACGCGACCGCCGAGACGGAGGAGAAGTACCGCTTCTGCGCGACCACCGCCACCAAGCGGAAGGTCACCGAAGCGCTGGTGCGCAAGCACGCGGGCGAGCAGACGCTGGTCATCGGGCAGTACATCGACCAGCTCGACGAACTCGGCGAGCACCTCGACGCGCCCGTCATCAAGGGCGAGACGTCCAACGCGCAGCGCGAGAAGCTCTTCAACGCCTTCCGCGAGGGCGAGATCAGCGTGCTGGTCGTCTCGAAGGTCGCGAACTTCTCCATCGACCTGCCCGAGGCCACGGTCGCCATCCAGGTGTCCGGCACCTTCGGCTCCCGCCAGGAGGAGGCCCAGCGCCTGGGCCGCGTCCTGCGCCCGAAGGCGGACGGCCACGAGGCGCGCTTCTACTCGGTCGTCGCGCGCGACACGATCGACCAGGACTTCGCGGCGCACCGCCAGCGCTTCCTGGCCGAACAGGGCTACGCCTACCGGATCATGGACGCCGACGAGCTGCTGGCCGACGGCTGACGGACCGGGAGGACGAACGCTGACGGACGCGGTGGCCCGGTACGTGGTGTCGCGCGGGCGGCTGCCGCTGCTCGTGGTGCTGCGGGTCTTCGGCGGCGCGGACATCCCGCCGGCCGAGGGGTGAGCGGCGGCGCAGGACGGCGGCGAGCAGGGCCGTGAGCAGGGGGACGGTCCAGACCCACAGGTGGGGCCAGTCGAGCAGGAGCGAGCGGCCGCCCGCGGGCGGGTGCCGGGACCAGAACTCGGCGGAGGCCCCCGGGAGGACCAGCTGCCCGAGCAGGCCGCTGCCCGCGAAGGCGGCCAGCGCGGTCAGCCCGGCCCTGACCTGGCCGGTCAGCAGGAGGTACGGGATCAGCAGCGCCGGGGTCAGGGTGATCCCGGCGGCCGTGCCCAGCGCGAAGCCCTTGCCGAGGGCGCCGCGCGGCCGGTGCAGGTCCCACAGGACGGGGCAGGCCAGGGCCAGGGCGATCTGGCCGGACAGCGGGGTCTGGAACAGCGGCTCCAGCCACAGTCCGGCGACGGTGGCGGCCAGCACGGGTCCCGGCCGGGCCCGTAGTCCCGCCGCCCGGCACGACAGCAGGATCAGCAGGGCGAACAGTGCGGCGCTGCCCCCCACCAGGACGGCCTTCAGTACGCCGGTCGGCAGCCAGGCGGCCGGGGCGAAGAGGATGGCCGCGAAGGGCGGATACGCGGCGGGCGGGCTCCACTCGGCGGCGGAGAGGCCGGGGGCGAGGGCATCGGCCACCGGGATGCGCAGGGCGACGCAGAGCACGCCGAGCACGAGCAGCAGGCCCGTGAGCAGCACACCGGCGCGGGGCGACGGAGAGCGGCTGGGCTCGGAACTCCGGGTCACGGCGCGACCCTAGTGGATCAACGCCCCGAGACCCGCGCGGAGGTGTCCGGCCGGCCCGTGGAGGTCCGATCGGCGAGGCGGCGCGGGGCGTGTGGCTCGGCCCGCGGCACCGGCTCGGCGCCGGGCCTCAGTGGCGTATGACGCCCGCGTCCTCGGAGTATTCACCGAGGACGACCACGCTCACGGCGGTGGCCGCGAAGACCTTGGCCGCGCGCAGGACGCTGCCGACGCTGTGGCGGGGGCGGGAGTCGGAAGTGGCGGTGGCGCCGCGAGGGCGGCGACCCTGGACCGGGGTGTAGGTTGCGGTGCTCATGTATCCATGGTCGGTTTTCGACCGGCTTGTCACATCGCCCTGAGGGCTGAACCTCCAGGTCCCCGGCATCCTCCTCCCGGCCCATGCCTCCCCCTACGGGCTCTGTCCGAAGGAGGACACGGACCGAACAACCCCCGTACGGGGTCACGGCCCAGAAGGACTTTCGGCCCCCCGTAATCCATTCGCGCGGCGCCCTCGCGATGGCTACAATCTCCGCTCTTGCCGCCTCCCGCCGCGCCACCGGGAGCGCCGCCCGCCGCTCGGAAACCGGCGGGCCCGTCCGCCCGCATCACGCAGGTCCTCAGCAGATGGAGGCAGTTCCGTGCCCGCGCACGCCCACGTCACCGACCCCGACGCCGACCCCGACTCCGCCCCTTACGCCGACGCTGCCGCCACCGACCCCCTGGGCCGCGAGCGGGCCCACCTCGCCGCCTCCCGCTCGGCGCTCCGCGCGATGCGCGAGGACGTCGAGAACCTCGACATCCGTGACGTCACCGCGAACTGGGTCAACGCGATCGTCCTCCAGGCCCAGATCGACGACCGGATCAAGGCCCTCGCCGACCTCGCCCACACCCCGCTCTTCTTCGGCCGCCTCAACTACCTGCACTCGCCCGGCGCGGAGCTCGCCGAGGGCGCGGAGGGCGAGCAGTTCTACATCGGCCGCCGCCACGTCCACGACGCCGGCGGCGACCCCATGGTGATCGACTGGCGCGCGCCGGTCTCCCAGCCCTTCTACCGGGCCTCGAAGAACGACCCCCAGGACATCGGGCTGCGCCGCCGCTTCGGTTACACGGGCGGCGAGCTGACCGCGTACGAGGACGAGCACCTCTCCGACCCCGCCGAGGCGGCGGCCGTCAGCAAGCTGCTCCAGCAGGAGATCGAGCGCCCGCGCGTCGGCCCCATGCGCGACATCGTGGCGACGATCCAGCCGGAGCAGGACGAGATCGTGCGTTCCGGCCTGTCGGGATCCGTCTGCGTGCAGGGCGGTCCCGGCACCGGCAAGACGGCCGTCGGCCTGCACCGTGTCGCGTACCTCCTCTACGCGCACCGCGACCGCCTCGCCCGTACCGGCACCCTGGTCATCGGGCCGAACCGTTCCTTCCTGCACTACATCGAGCAGGTCCTGCCCGCCCTCGGCGAGCTGGAGGTGAAGCAGGCCACGGTCGACGACCTGGTCGCCCGCGCGGACCTGGAGGTACGCGGCGCGGACGCCGCCGAAACCGCCGTGGTCAAGGGCGATGCCCGGATGGCGGATGTCCTGCGCCGCGCGGTCCACTCGCACGTCTCGGAGCCGGTCGAACCGCTGATGGTGGTCCGCGGATCGCGCCGCTGGCGGGTGCCCGCGTACGAGATCGCCGAGATCGTCGCCGAGCTCCAGAACCGCGACATCCGCTACGGAGCCGCCCGCGACGCCCTCCCGCAGCGGATCGCGCACGCGGTCCTCGTACGCATGGAGCAGGCGGGCGAGGCGCCCGACGACCGGGTCCAGGACGCGGTGGCGCGCAATCCCGCCGTGAAGGCCGTGGTCAAGGCCGTGTGGCCGCTGGTGGAGCCGGCCAAGCTGGTGCTGCGGCTGCTCTCGGACGCGGGGTTCCTCGCGGAGCACGCGGAGGGGATCCTGTCGGAGCGGGAGCAGGAACTGCTGCTGTGGGCCAAGCCGGCGCGCAGCGTGAAGTCGGTGAAGTGGTCGGCGGCGGACCTGGTCCTCATCGACGAGGCGACGGACCTGGTGGAGCGCACGCACTCGCTCGGCCACGTCGTCATCGACGAGGCGCAGGACCTGTCCCCGATGCAGTACCGGGCGGTCGGCCGGCGCTGCACGACCGGCTCGGCGACGGTCCTCGGCGACCTCGCGCAGGGTACGACCCCGTGGGCGACGCGCAGCTGGGACGAGGCGCTGGGGCATCTGGGCAAGCCGGGCGCGGTGCTGGAGGAACTGACGGCGGGCTTCCGCGTGCCGCGCGAGGTGATCGCCTACGCCTCGCGGCTGCTGCCGGCGATCTCGCCGGGCCTGTCACCGGTCTCCTCGGTCCGTGAGACCCCGGGCTCGCTGATCGTCTCCCCGGTCGACTCCTCTTGCGCCCTTCCGGCGGCGGTGATCGAGGCCTGCCGGGCCTCGCTGGTGCACGAGGGGTCGATCGGGCTGATCGCGGCGGACGCGTGGATCCCGGAGCTCGGGGAGGCGCTGCTGGCGGCGGGCCTGCCGTACCTGTCCCCCGGCGAGGAGACGACTGCCGAGTCGCGCCTGACCCTCGTACCGGCTTCGCTCGCGAAGGGTCTGGAGTACGACTACGTCGTGCTGCACGAGCCGGCCGAGGTGGTGGCGGGCGAGCCAGACGAGCGGACCGGCCTGCGCCGCCTGTACGTCTGCCTCACCCGAGCCGTCTCGGGCCTCACCGTCCTCCACGCGGCCCCGCTGCCGGCTGCTCTGGCGTAGCCCTGCGGGGCTGTCCCCTACCCGCCCTTCGCCCGTTCCCCGGGGCTCCGCCCCAGACCCCGCGCCTCAAGCGCCGGCGAGGCTGGAAGATGCCGCGCAGCGGCATTCTCAGCCCGTCCGGCGTTTGAGGACCGGGTCCGGGCAGAGCCCGGGGAACGGTGGAAGGGCGGGTAGGGGACTTCGCCCCGCAGAGCCGCCCCCTCACCCGTCCGGTCAGGACAGGGCGGAGCGCCATTCCGCGACGGCCGCCGCCGACACCGGCCGGTCCCACCCGGAAGGGCGGGACGCGCTGCCGATGTGGAAGGCGTCGATGCCCGCTTCACGGAGCACCGGGAGGTGGGAGAGGGCGAGGCCGCCGCCCACGAGGATGCGCGGCTCGTAGCCCGGGGTGCCCGCCTTCGCCGCCTCCGCCAGCAGCACCGGCAGGCCCTCGTCGACCCCGCCCGCCGCGCCCGCGGTCAGGTAGGTGTCGAGCCCGGGCAGGTCACCGGCCGCCTTGCGGAGCTGGTCGCGGTCCGCCGCCCGGTCGATCGCGCGGTGGAAGGTCCACCCGCAGCCGCCGAGCTCCGCCACGACCGCCTCGACGGAGGTCAGGTCGGGGCTGCCGTCGGGGTTCAGGAAGCCCAGGACGAACTCCTCGGCCCCCTCCGCGCGCAGCGCACGCGCCTCCTCCACCAGGCGTTCCACGTCCTGCGCGGAGCCCGCCGAGAAGCCGTCGGCCTTCCGGAGCATCACGCGCAGCCGGATGTCGACCGCCGCCCGGATCGCCGCGAAGGTCTCGCGCGGCGGGGTGAGCCCGTCGGCGGCCATGTCGGTGACCAGTTCGAGTCGGTCCGCCCCACCGGCCTGGGCCGCGACCGCGTCCTCCACGTCGAGGGCGATCACCTCCAGGAGCGCACGGTTGCTCATGTAATCCCATCCTTCGTCCCGCATTGCAAAATAGGTCTAGTCCAATATCCAGGGTACGGGCCTCCGCCCACCCTCCACCAGCACAATCACGCCACCACCACAATGTGCGCATGACATCCGCCATGACTTCCGACACGCACCGCGAGCAGGACCTCCGCGCCCGCTGGCACGCCACCGCCTCCGCCGCCGGAGCCGCCCCCGGCGTCGACCCCGCCCCCTATGCCGACCGCCTCCTCACCGCCTGGGCGGAGCCGCAGCGCAGGTACCACACCACCGCGCACCTGGCCGACGTACTCGCACGCGTCGACGTACTCGCGGCGGCAGGGGACGAGGACGGAACGGACCGCCCGGCCGTAGACCTCGCCGCCTGGTTCCACGACGCCGTCTACCGGCCCGACCGCTCCGAGAACGAGGAGCGCAGCGCCACCCTCGCCGAGCGCGCCCTGCCCGAGCTCGGCATCGACGACGCCCGCACCGCCGAGGTGGCCCGCCTCGTCCGGCTCACGATCACCCACGACCCCGCCCCCGGCGACGCCAACGGCGAGCTGCTCTGCGACGCCGACCTGGGCGTCCTGGCGGGCACCGCGCAGGAGTACGCCGCCTACGCGGCAGCCGTGCGCGCCGAGTACGGCTTCGTCCCCGACGAGGCCTTCCGCGCCGGCCGGGCCGCCGTACTGCGCCAGCTGCTGGCGCTGCCCCGCCTCTTCCGCACCGCCCACGGGGCCGCGCACTGGGAGGCCCCGGCCCGCGCGAACCTGGCCGCGGAGCTGGCGGAGCTCGGCGAGCCCTCCGAGGAGCCGGGAATGTGATCCCGTTCGCCGTGGTTGAGGTAGTTCATGCCCGCAGCCGCCGAACGCACCCGCATGCCCGTCGCCGTCTACATCCTCGGCCTCTCCGTCTTCGCACTCGGTACCAGCGAGTTCATGCTCTCCGGGCTGCTGCCACCCATCGCCGAGGACATGGGCGTCACCATCCCCCAGGCGGGCCTGCTCATATCCGCCTTCGCGATCGGCATGGTCGTCGGAGCGCCCCTGCTCGCCGTCGCCACGCTGCGGCTGCCGCGGCGCACCACGCTGCTGTCGCTGATCAGCCTCTTCGGCCTCGGCCAGGTCGCGGGCGCGCTGGCCCCCTCGTACGAGCTGCTCTTCGCCTCCCGCATCGTCTCCGCGCTCGCCTGCGCCGGCTTCTGGGCGGTGGGCGCCGCCGTGGCCATCGCCATGGTCGAGCAGCACCAGCGGGCCCGGGCCATGGCCGTCATGATCGGCGGGCTGTCCATCGCCAACGTCCTCGGCGTCCCCGCCGGCGCGTTCCTCGGTGAGCACCTGGGCTGGCGCTCCGCGTTCTGGGCGGTCGGCGCGGCCTCCGCCGTCGCGCTCGTCGGCATCCTCGCGCTGATCCCGAAGATCCCGCTGCCCGCCGAGAAGCCCACGCTCGCACGCGAGCTGCGCATCTACCGCGACCGCCAGGTGTGGCTGTCCATCGGCGTCACGGCGCTGGCCGCGGGTGGCGTCTTCTGCGCCTTCAGCTACCTGTCCCCGCTGCTCACGGACGTGGCCGGGCTCGACTCGGCGTGGGTCCCCTGGATCCTGGGCCTCTTCGGCCTGGGCGCGCTGGTGGGCACCACGGTGGGCGGGCGGATCGCCGACGCGCACCTGTTCGGGGTGATGCTGTGGGGCATCACCGCCTCCACGGTCTTCCTGGCGGCGCTGGCCCTGCTGGCCTCCACGGCGGCGGCCGCGATCGCCCTCTCGTTCCTGATCGGCTTCTCGGCGTTCTTCACCGCCCCGGCGCTCAACGCCCGCATGTTCAACGTCGCGGGCGCCGCCCCGACCCTGGCCGGCGCGACCACCACGGCCGCCTTCAACCTCGGCAACACCGGCGGCCCCTGGCTCGGCGGCACCGTCATCGACGCCGGCTACGGCTACTCCGCCACCGCCTGGGCAGGCGCCGCGATGACCGTCACCGCCATAGCCCTGGGCCTCGCAGCCCTGCGCCTGGACCGCCGTACGGGCTCCAGCGCGGCCCGCCCGACCCGCGTGGTGGCCGGCTCGACCCCGTCCCGATCGGACGCGACCGAGAAGGTCTGAGGCCCCCGAGGCGCCACAGGACGCTCAGGGCCGCCGCTCGGCGGCAGAGCAAGGCCAGCCAGCGCCACTGACGGCACGGGCGCGACGGCCGGCGCCTACGCCGGCCGCCCCTTGGGCCGTCGCAGCCCGGCCGCCGTCAGTCTGCGGACCAGTTCCTTGCTGCCGATCTCCACCGCGCCCGCGCCCACCGCGTCCGCGTACCGGTGCTCCGGGACGTCGTAGTGGTCGCGTTCGAAGGCCTTCGGGGGGCAGCCGATCGATGCCGCGAAGGCGTGCAGCTCTTCGAACGAGGCGTCGCTGACCAGGTGCGACCACAGGCGGCCGTGACCCGGCCAGTCGGGCGGGTCGATGTACACCGTCACCGGCGGCTCATTCGCCGTGCCCGAAGGCGGAGCCGGAGCCGCTCCCGGAGCCGAGGCCGCCGAGCACCGGTGCGAGGCCGCCCACCGGCGCCACCCGTACGCCGGCCTCCGAGCACACCCACATCGGGTCCGGTCCGAGCTCGGGCTCCACGTCCAGTGCGTGCGGCTCGCCGTGGCCGCAGACCGGGCACAGCGGCCAGCGTCCGTACTTCTCCAGCAGTGCGTCCTTCACGTCCTGGGCGACGAGTCCGGCGAGGTAGTCGACGCCCTCCGGCCACTCCTCCACCCACCAACGGCGGTGGGTGACCGCGTCCTCGACGAGGGAGACGACATCGGCCTCGGCGACCTCGCCCGCGACGAGATCGGCGAGTACGAGGGCGCGTGCGGCGTGCAGCGCCTGTTCAAGGGGGGTCGGGGGGGTCGCGTGGTCCATGGACACATTGTGGACCCGGACGGGCCCTGTGGCGAAGGTCCTCTTTCACCGGTGACTTATGGCGTCTTGACGTCCCCGCCCCTCTGAAAATAAGTTTCAAGGGTGAGCGAGAATGTGAAAGAAAACTCCAGCGCTGGTGCGGACCGACCCGTCCCCGTCCCGGCCCCCGCCGCACTGCGGGCCCGCGTCCGCAGCCTCGGCCCCTCGATGACCCGCTCCGTGCAGGCCGTCGCCGAGGCCGTCGCCGAAGACCCCGCGGCCTGCGCCGCGCTCACCGTCAGCGACCTCGCCGCCCGCACCGGCACCAGCGAGGCCACCGTCGTCCGCACCGCCCGCCTCCTCGGCTACCCCGGCTACCGCGACCTGCGCCTCGCGCTCGCCGCGCTCGCCGCCCAGCAGGAGTCCGGCGCGGCCCCCGCAGTCACCGTGGACATAGCCGTCGACGACTCCCTCGCCGACGTGGTCGCCAAGCTGGCCCAGGAGGAGGCGCAGACCCTCGCCGACACCGCCGCCGGACTCGACGTCGCCGCCCTCGGCTCGGCCGTCGCCGCCCTCGCGGGCGCCCGCCGCATCGAGATCTACGGCGTCGGCGCCTCCGGCCTCGTCGCCCAGGACCTCGCGCAGAAGCTCCAGCGCATCGGCCTCATCGCCCACGCGCACAGCGACCCGCACCTGGCCGTCACCACCGCCGTCCTGCTGCGCCCCGGCGACGTGGCCGTCGCCATCACCCACTCCGGCGGCACCGGCGACGTCATCGAGCCCCTGCGGACCGCCTTCGAGCGCGGAGCCACCACCCTGGCGCTCACGGCCCGCGCGGGCTCCCCCGTCGTCCACTACGCCGACCTCGTGCTGGCCACCTCCGCCGCCCGCGAGACCCAGCTGCGCCCGGCGGCCATGTCGAGCCGGACCAGCCAGCTCCTCGTCGTGGACTGCCTGTTCGTGGGCGTCGCCCAGCAGACCTACGAGACCGCGGCGCCCGCGCTCGCAGCCTCGTACGAGGCGCTCGCGCCCCGCCACCACACCCCCGTACCCACCGCCAAGCGGGGCAGCACCACCCGCTAGCAGTTCAGGAGCCCCCCACTCATGACCGCGTACGCCGAACTCCGCGCCCAGCTCGCCACCTTGACCACCGAGGCATTCCGCCCCGAACTGGCCGAGATCGACCGGCTGCCCACCCTGGAGATCGCCCGCCTGATGAACGCCGAGGACGCCACCGTCCCGGCCGCCGTCGCCGGCGAGCTGGAGACGATCGCCGCCGCCATCGACGGGATCGCCGAACGGATGGCCCGCGGCGGGCGCCTGATCTACGCGGGCGCCGGCACCGCCGGCCGCATGGGCGTACTGGACGCCAGCGAATGCCCGCCCACCTTCAACACCGACCCCTCCGAGGTCGTCGGCCTGATCGCGGGCGGCCCCTCCGCCATGGTCAAGGCCGTCGAAGGCGCCGAGGACTCCAGGGAACTGGCCGCCGAGGACCTGACGGCGCTGGCCCTGACCGCCGAGGACACCGTCATCGGGATCTCCGCCTCCGGCCGCACCCCGTACGCGATCGGCGCCGTCGAGTTCGCCCGCGCCCGCGGCGCGCTCACCGTCGGACTGTCCTGCAACGCCGGCTCCGCGCTCGCCGCGGCCGCCGACCACGGCATCGAGGTGGTCGTCGGCCCCGAACTCCTCACCGGATCCACCCGCTTGAAGGCCGGCACCGCGCAGAAGCTCGTGCTCAACCTCATCTCGACCCTCACGATGATCCGGCTCGGCAAGACGTACGGAAACCTGATGGTCGACATGCGCTCCTCCAACGAGAAGCTGCGCGCCCGCGCCCGCCGCATCGTCTCGCTGGCCACCGGCGCCCCCGACGCCGAGATCGAGGCCGCGCTCACCGCGTCCGACGGCGAGGTCAAGCAGGCCATCCTCGTCATCCTCGGCGGAGTCGACGGCCCCACGGCCGGCGAACTGCTCACCGCCTCCAAGGGCCACCTCCGGGCCGCCCTCACCCAGACCCCGCGATGACCCCGCGATGACCCCGCGCCGACCCACCCCGGCCACCCCCGCTGACCCCCAGCAGCAAGGCGAACACCACGATGTCCACTGACAAGAACCGCGCCACAGCCGCCGCGATCCTTCCCCTCGTCGGCGGTCCGGACAACATCCTCTCCATCGCGCACTGCATGACCCGCCTGCGGATCACCCTGCGCGACCGCTCCCTGGTCCAGGACGAGGCCCTCAAGGCCCTGCCCGCCGTGATGGGCGTCGTCGAGGACGACACGTACCAGATCGTGCTGGGACCGGGCACCGTCGCCCGCGTCACGCCCGAGTTCGAGGCCCTGGTCGCGGAAGGCCGCGCGGCGGCACCGGTGGCGCCCGCCGCCCCCGCAGGCCCCGCCACCCCCCACACCGTGACGGCCGACGAACTCGCCGCCCAGGGCGCGGCCATCAAGAACGCGCAGAAGGCGAAGAACTCCACCCCCTTCAAGCTGTTCCTGCGCCGCATCGCGAACATCTTCGTCCCGCTGATCCCGGCCCTGATCGGCTGCGGCATCATCGCCGGGCTCAACGGCTTCCTCACCAACATGGGCTGGGTGCCGGCCGTGGTCCCCGCCCTCGCCGCGATGGCGAGCGGGTTCATGTCCCTGATCGCGGTCTTCGTCGGCTACAACACGGCCAAGGAGTTCGGCGGCACCGCCGTCCTCGGCGGCGCGGTCGCCGCGATCATCGTCTTCCCGGGCGTCGCGAAGATCGACGCCTTCGGCCAGCAGCTCTCCCCCGGCCAGGGCGGCGTCCTCGGCGCACTGGCGGCCGCGCTGCTCGCCGTCCAGGTGGAGAAGTGGTGCCGCAAGTGGGTTCCGGAGGCGCTGGACGTCCTGGTCACCCCCACCCTCACCGTGCTGATCTCCGGCCTCGTCACCCTCTTCGGCCTGATGTTCGTCGCCGGCGAGGTCTCCAGCGCCATCGGCACCTTCGCCACCTGGCTGCTCGCCACCGGCGGGGCCTTCGCGGGCCTGGTCCTCGGCGGACTCTTCCTCCCGCTGGTCATGCTGGGCCTGCACCAGGCCCTGATCCCCATCCACACCACCCTGATCGAGCAGACCGGCTACACCGTCCTGCTCCCCATCCTCGCCATGGCGGGCGCGGGCCAGGTCGGCGCGGCCGTCGCCGTCTACTACAAGCTCCCCCGCAACCGCTCGATCCGCGCCACCATCAAGTCCGCCCTCCCGGCCGGCTTCCTGGGCGTGGGCGAACCCCTCATCTACGGCGTCTCCCTCCCCCTGGGACGCCCCTTCATCACCGCCTGCATCGGCGGCGCCGCGGGCGGAGCCTTCGTAGGCCTCTTCAACCAGCTCGGCACCGCCTTCGGCTCCACCGCCATCGGCCCCTCGGGCTGGGCGCTGTTCCCGCTGCTGGACGGCAAGTCGGGCATGGGGACGACCATCGCGATCTACGCGGGCGGCCTGGCCGTCGGCTACCTCGTGGGCTTCGCCGCCACCTACTTCTTCGGCTTCACCCGCCAGATGCTCACCGAGTTCAACTCCGACCCGGACCCGGAGACGGCCCTCGGGACCGCGGCCCCGGCCACCGGGCCCGTGCCCGCCGCGGACGCGGCCCCGGTCCCGGTGGGCCGCTGACCGCAGCGGCCCCCGCGGGGCCCCACGTACGAAGGCTCCCGGCCGGTGCGGTCCACCGGCCGGGAGCCTTCATGCACTGTTGCTGCTCAGGGACCCGTCACATCAGGGGCAGTTGGACGGCGCCGGCTTGCCCGCGAAGCGGTCCGCGATCCAGGCCAGGTACTCCGGCTCCGCGACGTTGGGGATCGTCTGGTGCGTCGCCCCCTGGTACTTCGTGTACTCGACCGGCTTGCCGAACCTGCAGGCCCGCCTCACGTACTCGTCGGTGGAGTTCGGGTTGATGACCGTGTCCGCCGTGCCCTGCATCACCAGGATCGGCGACACCGAGGCGACCAGGCCCGCGGTGTTCTCGCGGAAGCGCTGGTGCCAGATCTCCGGCACCACGCTCAGCGGCTGGAACAGCGTGTCCAGCTGCCCCGCGTTACCCACGTTGTTCTGGATCACGTCGGCGAGGTGCTCGATGCACATCACCCCGTCACCGCGCAGCGCCTCCAGCCCGGCCGGCTTCAGCACGTCCTCGGCCTTCAGCGCCGGGTAGGCCGCGAGGAAGCCCCGGTAGACGTTGACGCGCAGCGCCGCGTTGTGGGAGGGCGAGGTGGGGGACGTCGGGCCGGGCAGCACCAGGCCGCGGAAGTCCGGCCCCAGGTTGGCGGCGGGCGCCAGCGCCGCGATGCCGACCAGGTTGGTCTCCGGGGTGTACGCCTTGTAGTTCTGGGCGATGAACGCCGCCGCGCCGCCACCCTGCGACCAACCCAGGACGGCCGCCTTGTCGTTCGCGTGGGCGTCGGTGATCTGGCGGGCCGCGCGGACCGAGTCCAGGACGTTGTTCGTCTCCGTGACGGCCACCGTGTACTGGTGCACGCCCGGGGTGCCCAGACCCTGGTAGTCCGTACCGACCACGACGTCACCCGAGTCGAGGAACTGCGTCAGCGCCGGCACGCCGACGTCGATGCCCCACGGGCTGTCGTAGGTGTAGTAGCCGACGAGGTCGGTGGCCGGGTTCGGCACCGCGGAGGGCGCGCACTGGCGCGGGCCGCCCACGGTCCCGTGCGCCCAGGCCACCACGTTGCGGCCGCTGCGCGGCGCGGGGGCGTCGGGCCAGGCCACGATGCCCGAGACGGCGACGCGGGTACCGGTCTGCAGGGTCGAGAGGTACAGGATCCGGCAGGCGCGCGCACCGTCCGGGGCATCGACGCGGCGGGCCCAGATCAGGTCACCGTGGTCACCCTCGGGCAGCGGCGACGGCGGGTCGTAGAACTTCTCGCCCTCCGGCCCGATCGGAACGCCCGGCGCGCACAGCCCCTTGCCGCCCTTGCCGCCGTCCGGGTTCGTGCCCGTGCCCGCGGTCGCCGTCGCGGTCGTCCCGCCGCCCAGCGCGAGGATCGCGGCCACACCGGCCGCGGTGATCGCGGAAAGCCGTCGTCTCATCTCATCGTCCATTTCGCTCGGTCACTCGGTACCGGGACGTGAGACTAGGAAGAAAGGGATGAAATGTCGCTTACCGTGACTAAGTGTTCGCCAGTTGTTACGGGCCCCCGGGCGACCGGCCTCCAATGGCCGCACCGCGGCCCGGCCGGGCCGCACCGAGGTCCGGCGATCACCGGATCGGGCGATGACCCGATGATGATCCGATGACCGACGCGCCGATCACTCCACCGACCACCCCGCGGGCCGACCCGATACCGCCCGTGGCCCCGCCCGGCGGGATGGCCGCCCTCGCCCAGCCCTCGTACGACCTCCCCTGCGGGCTGCGCCTGCGCCCCTGGGAGCCCTACGACGCCCCCGCGCTCGTGGCCGCGTACGCCGATCCGGACATCCGGCACTGGAACCGGCCGGACCCCCTCACCGAGGACCGGGCGGTCACCCGCATCGCCCGCTGGCGCGAGCGCTGGCACGCCGAACGTTCGGCGGTCTGGGCCCTGGCCCCGGCGGAGGGAGGCTCCGCGGTCGGCCTGATCGGCCTCGCCGACATCGACCTGCGCGGCGGCAGCGGGGAGTTCGTGTACTGGCTCCTCCCCGCCGGCCGCGGCGCCGGAGCCACCACCGAAGGCCTGGCCGTCCTGACCCGCTGGGCCTTCGGGGAACTCGGCCTGCACCGCCTGCGCATCACCCACTCCACGGCCAACCCGGCCTCCTGCCGTGTCGCCCTGAACTCCGGCTACCCCCTGGAGGGCACCATGCGCGGCGCCCTCCTCCACGCGGACGGCTGGCACGACGAACACCTCCACGCCCGCCTGAGCACGGACTGAGGGGCGAGCCACCACCCCATCGAGCGAACCGGCACGCAAAAGCCTCCACGGGCGCGCATATGCCTGGAACCTATGCACATGTACGTCTACGCCCCACACGCCGAAAGCGGCGGTGGCATCGGAAGTAGCATGGGTGGCATGAGCGATGCCACCCAGAAGTACTCCATCTCGATGCCCCGAGACATCGCCGAGGCCGCTCGCGCCCGCAGCGGCCCCTCCGGCCTCTCCGCCTACGTCACCGCCGCAGTGGCCCGCCAGATCGAACGGGACAACTTGGCGGAGCTCGTCGCCGTGGCGGAGGCGGAGCACGGACCGATCACCGCGGAGGAGATCGACGCGACCCGGGAGGAATTCCGCCGCGCCCACGGAGGCCCTTCCGGCAGCGACACCGAGCAGAAGGACGTGGCATGACGCCGAAGCCGACCAGGCCCGGAGGCACCCTCGTGCTGGACAGCGAGGGACTCGCCAAGGCGGTGCTGCGGGACCGTACGATCACCCGTTGGCTCGCCCTCGCCCTCGCGGACGACATGCGCGTCATCACCAGCACGGCCACCCTCGTCGAGGTGGTCCACCCGAAGATCAACATGCCGGCCCTCGCGTGGGCGCTGTCCCGGGTGGTGGTCGAGCCCGTCACCGAGGAGATCGCCCACGCCGCCGCGGCCCTGCTCCGCGAGGCCGGCCTGCACGGGCACAAGTACGCCATCGACGCGATGCTGGCCGCCACCGCACTCGCGGCGCCCGGCCCCGTCACCGTCCTCACCTCCGACCCCGAGGACCTCACCGCGCTCTGCGGCACCCGCCTCGCCGCCGTGAAGGTCTAGAGGTCTCCGCCCGCCGGGATCACGACGTCCCGGACGCGCCCGGAGGCCGGTACCGGATCTGCTCGGCCTTGCGCAGTGCCTCCAGCGTGTCGTCGACGCTCAGGAGGACCGTCGTCTCGAACGAGCTGAGCGCCCCGCCCCCGCTGATCGCCAGGGCGACCGCGGCCATGGACACGTCGTCCGGGGCCTCCCAGAGGTTGTAGCCGTCGTGCGTGCCGAAGGCGTACCAGAAGCCGTGCAGCTTCCCGCCGACGGACTCGATGTACGACCGGGCCGCCTGAGCCCGGTCCTCGGGGTGGGCCATCAGCCTGGCCCACGTCTCCGGCGTGTAGCTGAACCTCGACAGATACAACGGCATCGCGTCCACCTTCTTTCGTTTCGTCGACGATGCCCACGCCGGGCGGCAGAAGGGGCGCACCGGATCGCGGCCGTCCCCCGAACGGCCGGGGACGGCCACCGCCACGGCCCAACGCGGCTCGGGCCACCGGCGTCGGCCGCATGACCCTCCGCCAGATTTCCTGCTGCCGCCGGGCAACCGAATGCGGGCGGGTGGTGGTCAAGGGGGCGAAGGAGGGGGTTGAGATGAACGCCGAGCATGAAGCGCAGTTCCAGGCCTTCGTCGCCGCGCGGTGGACCACGCTGGTGCGGACCGCGTACCTGCTCACGGGCGATCCGCACGACGCGGAGGACGTGACCCAGACCGCGCTCGCGAAGGCGTACCGGTCCTGGCGGCGGGTGGCGCGCAGCGACAGTCCGGAGGCGTACGTCCGCCGGATGCTGGTCAGTTGCAACAACGACCGCTTCCGCAAGCGCCGGGTCGCGGAGCGGCTCACGGGCTCGGTACCGGACACCTCGGTGCGCGAGAACGCCGTGGCCCGGGCCGACGAACGCAGCGTGCTCATGACGGCGCTCGCTCAACTGCCCGCCCGGCAGCGGGCGGTGGTGGTCATGCGGTACTGGGAGGACCTCTCGGAAGCCGAGACCGCCGACGTACTCGGGTGCTCCCCCGGCACCGTGAAGAGCCAGGCGTCCAAGGCACTGGCGAAACTCCGCGCGTGCCCAGGACTGGAGCGGGTCACGGCGGAGTGCGGCACGAACAGCGAGAAGCACGAGACGGATCAGGGGGCGCTCCGGTGAACGGGCGGCAGTACGAGGAGCAGGGCGGCGCGTTGGACGCCGAGTTGGACGCCGAGCGGGGCGACGGGAGCACCGGGCAGCGGCAGAGCGGCTTCGAGTCCGACCTGCGGGTGCGGATGGCGCAGGGCGTGGCGGAGGTGCGGCCCGGGGCCGTGCCGTACCAGGCGATCGTCCGGCAGGGCCGCGCGGAGCTGCTGCGGCGCCGGCTGGCGGTGGCGGGGGCCGCCCTGGTCGCACTGGCCGTCGTACCGGCCACGGCGATCGCGTTCACCGGGAGCGGTGCGGGAGGCGCGGACGACGGCGCCGCGCCGGCGGGCCGGGTGGTCGTGACGGACACCCCGCCACCGAGCGAGGCCGCGCGGACGCCCGCGCCGCCCCCCGGGCCGACTCCGCCCGAGAACCGCGAGCAGCTCGCCGACGGCATCACCTACGCGGACGCGGCCGCCGGGCTGGAGCAGTGCCTCGCCTTCGACCGGACCCATCCCAGCGGCGCCTCCGGGGTCGGCCTGGGGGAGGCCGCCGAGTACCGGCTCCTGCTCGCGCACCGCAGTACGGGCAACGACAACTCCCCGGGCAACGGCCGGTACATCGTCGCCGTGAAGAAGACCCCGAAGCCCCTCCGGCTCATCTGCAGCATCAAGAACGGCCTGGCGAGCGGCATCAACACCTCCTCCGCGGGGATCTCCGACCCCGCCGCCGGGGCCGTCGCCCCCGACGACAACGGGGGCATGCTGTACCTCCAGCGGCTGAGCACGGAGGGCGCGTGGCAGCTCCCCTTCCGCTGGGGCAGCATCGGCACGGTCACCCCGGCCGTCACCCGGGTCACCGTCACCTACGGCGGCACCACCGTCGAAGCCGCCCTCGACCACGGCCACTTCGCCGCCACCGGGATCCTGGAGCGCGCCGTCACGCAGGCTCCGCGGATCCGCGGCTACGACGCCCGGGGCGCCCAGGTCTACGACTCCCACCAGGACCGCTCGTACCAGAAGACCATCCCGTAGCCGGGGAGGGGGAGGGGGAGCGGGGTCCCGTCGCCGTACAGGGGTCGGCGACGGGACCCCGCTGCCGCGAGGCGGCCCGGCCGAGCCGGTGCCTGCACCTGCGAAGCACTCCTAGGCCTTGTCCGCCGCCGGGGCGCTCCGCGCGAAGTGGCGGGCCGTCGGCACCAGGGCCGCCGCCGCCGGTACGAGGAAGCAGGCGGCCGCGCAGACGCCGAGGACGGGTGTGACGCCGAAGGCGTCGATGGCCGGGGCGATCAGGGCGAGGCCGACCGGTGCCAGGCCGTAGGAGACGAGGAAGTCCAGCGAGGAGACCCGGGCCAGCCGGTCCGGGGCGACTTCGCGCTGGGTGGCGGTGAACCAGGGCACGTTGAAGAGCTCGATCCCGATCCCGGCGACGGCGTAGGCGGCGACGACCACCCCCGGGTGCACGGGCAGCACGAGGCTCAACGGGGCGAATCCGTACGCCGCCAGCCCCGCGAAGGCCGCCCAGCCCTGTGAGCGCGGGCGCCAGCGGGCGATGACCAGGGCTCCGCCGAGCGCGCCCACTATGTACGCGGTCATGGCCGCGGCGAGCACCCATTCACTGTCGTAGCGGTCCCGGCTGATCAGGGGCAGGGCGACGCTGGTGGCGGAGTAGCCGAGGGCGATGACCGCGACGAGGGCGGCCAGCCCGGCGAGGAACCAGGGGTGGCGGCGCGCCTCCCGTACGCCCTCCAGGAACTCGGTACGGAAACTCGCGCGCGGCGCCACCGCCCCGGCGGCGGCCGCGCCCTGGCCCACGCCTTGACCCTCGCCCTGGCCCACGCCCTGCCCCTTGCCCGGAACCAGCGCGGCGACCAGCCAGAGCAGGCCGATGCCGAGCAGCAGGGTCCAGACGTCGAGGAAGGCCGCGAGCAGCGCGGTCAGGGCGGGTCCGGCGAGCGTGGAACCCCGTACGGCCATGGTCATGGCGGCGTTCGCCTGCTGACGGCGCCCGGGGTCGACGGTCTCGGCGGTGAGGGCCTGGAACGCCGGCCGGCAGGCGCCCTGTCCGGCTCCGGCGAGGGCGGCGGCGGCCGTCATCAGCAGGAGCGAGCGGCCCAGTCCGGCCGCGAGCAGGGGTGCGGCGACCGCCGCCGCGAGGGCCGACCAGAGGACGACCGTGCGGCGGGAGTGCCGGTCGGCCAGGACCCCGCCGACGGTGACGGCGGCGAGGAACCCGACCGTGCGCGCGGCGAGGACCAGGCCGAGGCCGGCGGCGCTCAGGTCGCGGTGGAGCACGGCGAGCCCGAGCACGAAGGGCAGGGCCCAGGTCGCGAGGCCGGAGGCGGTGGTGCCCGCCCACAGGCGCAGGAACGGGACGTCGAGGAGGACCGAACGCCCGGGTGGGCCAACGGTCTTGGGCGCCGGGGGCGCGGGGGTGGTCGCCACGGGGTGACTGCTCCTTGGGGGTGGAGTGGGGGCGCGGTGAACCGCCCCCGGGGTTCTTAATGAAAATGAATACCATTACAGTACCCTTCGAACGTGGCGGTCTTGCCCGGTGCACGACAACGCCCACACCCGCACCCCCATCCGCCCTGCCCAGACCGGAGAACCCATGCGCCACCCCGCTCACCTCGGCATCGCCCTGACCATCGCCCTCGCCACCGCGGCCTGCTCCGCACCCGCGGGCAACGGCTCCAAGGCCGACGACGCCAAGCCCGCCGCCCAGACTTCCTCCCGCAGCAGCTCTCTCACGAGCTGCGGCCGCCAGGCCACCTTCGCCGCGCCGCCGAAGCGGGCCGTCGCCCTGGACCAGACCTCGACCGAAACCCTGCTGGAACTCGGCCTCCAGGACTCGATGGCGGGCACCGCCAACCTCAAGACGAAGATCCCCGCCCCGTACCAGGCCGCCTACGCCAAGGTCCCCGTCATCGCCCCGAAGATCGCGACGGGCGAACAACTGCGCGCCGCCACGCCCGACTTCGTCGTCGGCGGCTCCGCCGACCTCTTCACCAAGGACCGGGCCGGCACCCGCGAGGAACTGGCCGCCCTCAAGGTCCCGACCTTCGTCAGCGCCGTGGACTGCCCCGAACAGAACCCGGCCGGCCGGACCCCCTTCGAGCTGCTCTTCTCCGACTACGAGAACCTCGGCAAGGTCTTCGGCGCCGAGGAGCGGGCCGCCAAACTCGCCACCAACCAACGCACCGCCGTCGCCAAGGCCGGGGAGAACGCCTCCAAAGTCCCCGGGGGCGCCGAACAGCCCACCGTGGTCTACCTCTACTCCGTCTTCAACGGCATGCCGTACGTGGCGGGCAGGACCGGCCTGCCCAGCGAGATGAGCCGGATCGTCGGCGCGAAGAACGCCTTCGACGACGTCGACGAGGACTGGCCTGAGGTCTCCTGGGAGGAAGTCGCCCAGCGCAACCCCGACTTCATCGTGATCGGCGACCTGTCCGAGCGCGGCCGGCCCGGCGACAGCGCCGCCGAGAAGCGCGCCACCATGACCGGGCACCCGGTCGTCTCCAAGCTCGCCGCGGTCCGCGACGACAAGATCCTCGAAGTTCCCGGCATCGAACTGGACCCCTCCGTGCGCTCCGTACACGCCCTCGGACTACTGGCGGCCGGCATGAAGGACCTCGGGTATGTCCGCTGACCCGGTGACCCCCGGGTCGGTCGCCCTGAGCCCGCCCGCGCCCGGGCCGGCCGCCCTCCGGTCCGCCGTGGCCGAGGCGGGCCTCTTCCTCCTCGCCGCGGCCGTGCTGGCGGCCTCGGTGGCGGCGGCCGTGCGGATCGGCGCCGCCGACGTGGGCTGGACCGGCCTCGCCCGCGTCTTCGGCGCCCGACTCGGCCTGGACGTGCAGCCGTTGCCCCCGCTGCTGGACTCCCTCGTCTGGGACCTGCGGCTGCCGCGCGTGCTGATGGCCGCCCTCGTCGGCGCCTCGCTCGCCGTCTGCGGCGCGGTGCTCCAGGCGGTCACCCGCAACGCCCTCGCCGACCCCTACCTCCTCGGCGTCTCCTCGGGCGCGTCCGCGGGAGCCGTCACCGTGGTCGTCCTCGGGATCGGCGCGAACACCCTCGGGGTCACCGGCGGAGCACTCGCCGGAGCACTGCTCTCCTTCGGGCTGCTCCTGCTGCTCCTGCGGCGCACCGGGCTGGACTCCGTACGCATCGTCCTGACCGGAGTGGTCATCGGGCAGCTCTTCACCGCGCTGACCTCGCTCGTCCTGATGGCCTCGGCGGACGCGGACACCACGCGGGCCGTCACCCACTGGCTCCTGGGCTCGATGGCACCGTCCCGCTGGGACACCGTCGCGGTCTGCGCGGTCGTCACCCCGCTGGGGCTGGCGGCGGCCTGGCTCTGCTCCAACGCCCTCGACGGGCTCGCCTTCGGCACCGACACCGCCGCCTCGCTCGGGATCGACGTACGGCAC
Source organism: Streptomyces sp. NBC_00335 (assembly GCF_036127095.1). Classification (GTDB taxonomy): domain Bacteria; phylum Actinomycetota; class Actinomycetes; order Streptomycetales; family Streptomycetaceae; genus Streptomyces. Next base: position 4,659,180 of record NZ_CP108006.1, on the reverse strand, counting down.
ACGCGGATGCTGCTGCTCGTGGTCACCGCCGTGCTGACCGCGGTGGCGGTGGCCACGGTCGGCGCCATCGGCTTCGTCGGGCTGATCGTCCCCCACGGGGTGCGGTTCCTCGTCGGTCCGCTGCACCGGGTGCTGCTGCCGTACACGGCGCTGGCCGGCGCGGTGTTCCTGGTGTGGACGGACGCACTGGCACGGGTCGCCTTCGGCCCGCGCGAGGTTCCCGTCGGCGTGATCACCGCGCTGCTCGGCGTACCGATCTTCCTCCTGGTCCTGCGCAAGCGGGGTGAGTTGTGAGGATCGCCGCCGAAAAGCTGAGCTGGTCGGTCGCGGGCACCCCGGTCGTACGGGACGTCAGCGCGGACATCGCCTCCGGCGAGACCGTCGGGCTGCTCGGCCCCAACGGCTCGGGCAAGTCCTCGCTGCTGCGCTGCCTGGCCGGTCTGCGGGCCCCCGACGCGGGCGCGGTCCGGTACGACGGGGAGTCCGTACGCGGCTGGAGTGCGCGCAGGATCGCCCGGCAGGTGGCCTTCGTCGCCCAGGACGCGGGCGCCGACAGCGACCTGGCGGTCGCGGACATCGTCGGCCTGGGCCGGACCCCGTTCCGCGACCGCTGGCGCGGGCCGGACGCCGCCGACCGGGCCGTGGTCGCGGCCGCGCTGGAACGCGTAGGACTCACCGCACTCGCCGGCCGCCCCTGGAAGGCACTGTCGGGCGGGGAACGGCAACGCACCCACATCGCCCGCGCGTTGGCCCAGCAGCCGTCCGGGCTCCTGCTCGACGAGCCCACCAACCACCTCGACGTGAAACACCAGCTCGAACTGATGGAGCTGCTGTCCGGCACCGGCCAGACCGTCCTGGTCGCCCTGCACGACCTGTCCCTCGCCGCCCGCTACTGCGACCGGCTGCTGCTCCTGCACCACGGCCGCCTGATCGCCTCCGGCCCGCCCGCCGCCGTCCTGACCGCCGACCGGCTCGCCGAGGTCTTCGAGGTGGACGCCGAACTCACCACCGACGCCCTCGGCCACCCGCACGTCAGCTACCGCGGACCGCTCGGCGCACGGACGCCGGTACCGACACCGACACCCCAACCCGCTCTGTGAAGAGGAACCCCATGACCCCGACCACCCCGACCACCACGGCCACCACCCCCGCGACCTCCGTCGACGCGCTCATCGAAGCCGTCCTGGCCGGCGAGCACGGCCCGCTGCCCTCCTCCCTCGTCGCGACCAGCGTGTTCTGGATCCACCACGGCACCCGCCTGGCCGGCGGCGACACCACCTACCTCAACCAGTACGTCCTGGTCCGCCTCGGCGGCTCCTTCGGCGGCTGCGCCTTCGAGGCCGGCGAGATCGACCCGTCGGTCTGCCGCGACTCCTCCGGCACCCCGCTCGACGTCCTCCTGCGCGAGGCCCCGCGCCCGCTGCGGATCGCCGCCCTCGACGCCTACCTCTCCGAGACCCGCCCCCACCGCGTGGCGGCCGAGCAGGGCGCCGCCGAGCCCGTCACCCTCCCCACTGGCACCCCCGAACTCCGCGCCAGGGCCCGCGACACGGCCATCGCCGGGCTGCTGGACATCGAGGAGGGCGCCGAGGTCGGACTCATCGGCGTCGTCAACCCGCTGGTGGCGGCGATCCGCGAGCGCGGCGGCCGGCCGCTGCCGTGCGACCTCAACCTCAAGGCCACCCAGTGGGGCGACCCGGTCACCGACGACATGCACGAGGTGCTGGAGCGCGCGCAGGCCGTCGTGGCCACCGGAATGACCCTGAGCAACGGCACCTTCGACACCATCCTGGAGCGCTGCCGCTCCCGGGGCATCCCGCTGGTCGTCTACGCGCAGACCGGCAGCGCCGTGGCCCGCGCCTTCCTCGGCTCCGGGGTGACCGCCCTGTCCGCGGAACCGTTCCCCTTCTCCCAGTTCAGCGCCGAGGAGACGGTCCTGTACCGCTACCGGACGGCGGGCGGCGCGTGATGCCCCGCGCCGCCGCAGCCGCCGCCACCGGCACCGGGCGGGCCCCCTGCCACCACGGCGAGATCCTCCAGGGCGTCTTCCTCGACGACACCGGGCGCCGGTGCGCCGGACTGGTCACCCTTCCCATGGCGGGGCCCGGCAGCAGCGCCGCGTTCGTCCGCCGTCCCGGCGCGGAGCCCGGGGCACTCACCGTCGCACCCGCCGACCGTACGAAGGCGGCGCGGGCCGCGGCCCTCGCGGTCGCCGAGTGCGCGCGGCGCACCGGTCAGCCGCCCTGCGGCGGGGAGTTGCGGCTCACCGGCGAGATACCGGTGGGCCTGGGCATGGGCAGCTCCAGCAGCGACGTGATCGCGGCCGTGCGTGCGGTCGCGGACTCGTACGGGCTGCGCCTGGACCCCCCGACGGTCGCCGGGCTGGCCGTACGGGCCGAACTGGCCTCCGATCCGCTGATGCTGGGCGGCCGCCCGGTGCTGTTCGCCCAGCGGGAGGGCCGGGTCCTGGAGGTCCTCGGCCCGGCCCTGCCGCCGCTGGTCGTGGTGGGCTGCGCCCTCGGCGGGGGCAAGCCCGTCGACACCCTGTCCCTGCCGGTGGCCGACGTAGACGACGGCGACGTACGGGCCTACGAGCGGCTACGCGCGCTGCTGCGCCGGGCCGTGGCTACGGGCAGCGCGGAGCTGCTCGGCGCGGTCGCCACCGCCAGCGCACGGCGCGGCCAACGGGTCCTCGGCCACCCGGAGTTCGGCGCGCTGACCGCCATCGCCCACCGGGCCGGGGCGGTCGGCGTGCAGATCGCGCACAGCGGTGCGGTGGCGGGCGTGCTCTTCGATCCGGCCGCCCCCGGGCTGCGCCGCCGCGTCCGCGGCTGCCTGCAGGCCCTGGACGCCCACGGCATCCCCGCCACCCGGACCTTCACGACCGGCGCCACCACCCCCACCACCCCCAAGGAGACCCCTCACCATGGACCAGCACATCGCGGAGTCGATCGGCCGGCCGGACCTGATACGCCTCGACGACCGGCTCGTCTGCCTGCGCTTTGAAACGATGAAGGTGGTCTCCGCCCTCGCGGCGGTGCGCCACCTGCTCGACACCGGAGTCGTGCGCCGCGGGGACACCCTGCTGGACAGCTCCAGCGGCATCTACGCGTACGCCCTGGCCCTGAGCTGCCACCGGTACGGCCTGCGCTGCCACATCGTCGGCTCGGCCACCGTGGACCACACGCTGCGGACCCAACTGGCCGTCCTCGGGGCGACGCTGGAGCAGATGGAGCCGTGCAGCGACCTGAAGCTCGACCAGAAGCGGCGCGTCGAGCGCATCCAGGAGATCCTCGCCGCGCACCCCGGGTACCACTGGATGCGCCAGTACCACGACGACGTCCACTACCTCGGCTACCGCGCGATCGCCGACCGGATCCGCGAGGCCACCGGCACGGCGGACGGGCTCACCGTCGTCGGCGGAGTGGGCTCGGGCGCCTCCACCGGCGCCCTCGCCCGCTACCTCCGCGAGGGTGCCCCGGGCCCGGCCGACGTCGAACTCGTCGGCGTCCAGCCGTACGGCAGCGTCACCTTCGGCTCCGAACACGTCACCGACCCCGAGATGATCATCGCCGGGATCGGCAGCTCCATCCCCTTCGGGAACGTCTCCCACGCGCTCTACGACACCCTGCACTGGGTCTCCTTCGACGCGGCCCTCGCCGGCAGCGTCGACCTGCTGCGCCGGCACGCGGTCTTCGCCGGCCTGTCCACCGGCGCCGGCTACCTCGCCGCCCGCCACGAGCGCGCGCGCTCACCCCACCGCACGGTCCTCTTCATCGCCCCCGACACCGGCCACCGCTACGTCGACACCGTCTATGCGAGACACCGCGAGGCCGCCCCGATCGCGGACCTCGCCCCGCGCGAGGTGACGGACCGGAGCGAGCTGGCTCTGCCGTGGTCGCGGATGCGGTGGGGCCGCGCCGCTGCGTGAGCGGCACGGCCCTCGCGCCCGCGGTGGTCAGAGACCGTTGGTGAACAGCAGGGAGTTCGGGGAGGACTTGCTGATGCTCTTCAGAACGTCCTTCGTGGCCTCGTCCCCCAGGTACTCGACGATGGCTTCCGGCGTGGCGCCCGGGTTTGCCGCCTTGTAGAGGACGGCCACGCCCGTGACGTGCGGCGCTGCCATGGACGTGCCGTTCTCGGCCACGCTGCCGCCGCCAAGCTTGGCGGAGACGACCGCTTCTCCGGGCGCATACAGGCTCACGCACTCGCCGAAGTTGGAGAAGCTGGTCTCCTCGTCCCACTGGTTGCTGGCGGCTACTGTGAGCACCTTCCCCGCCGACGCGGGGGAGACCAGGCAGGCGTCCTTCGAGGAGTTGCCCGCCGCGATGACCGGCAGGACGCCCGCGTCCGTCACGGCGTTCGCCGCATCGTTCACGGCCTGGGACTTGTCTCCGCCCAGGGAGCCGTTGAGGACCGCGGGCTGCTTCGCGTTCTTGGCCACCCAGTCCAGGCCCGCGATGATCCCGGAAGTGTCGCCCTCGCCCTTGCAGTCGAGGACGCGGACACTGACCAGGTTGGCTTTGCGCGCCACCCCGTACGTCTTGCCGGCGACGGTGCCCGCGACGTGCGTGCCGTGGCCGTTGCAGTCCAGGCCGTCGCGGCCGTCCTTGATCGCGTCGAAGCCGAAGGTGGCACGGCCGCCGAACTCGTCGTGCGCGTACTCGATGCCCGTGTCGAGGATGTATGCGTTCACCCCCGCGCCGTTGCCCTCAGCGGTGAAGGTGTTGTCGAGCGGCAGGAGCTTCTGGTCGATCCGGTCCAAGCCCCAGGAGGCGGACGGCCCGCGCAGCGCGGTGGCCGTCGACGGCACGCTCGACGGCGCCGAGACCTTCGCGTCCGCCTCCACCGACTTCACGCCCAGGGCGACGCGCGCGATCTCCAGCTGGAGCTTGGTCATGGGGACGGCGAAGCCGCTCATGGCCTTGGTGTAGAGGAACTTCGGCTTGAGGCCCAGCCGCTCCGCCACCTTCGCCGGGTCGTAGCCCGGCTCCAGGGTCACGATGTACTGGCCGGGGATGGCGTTGGCCGAGATGGTCAGCGGCACCGGGGTGGGCTCGGGTGCGACGTCGGCGGACGCGGAAGCGGCGGCCACCGGGGTGATGGCGAGCAGGGCGGCGGTGGCGGCGCGGGCGAGCAGGCGCATGGACATCGAGGGAACTCCCGAGGGGTGGAGGGCGGCATGCGGAAGCCGCCTCCGTCCGACGGGAACGCCTCACGGAGTGCGGCCCTCCCCTTCTTCGGCGGGCCGGCCGCACGCCTTGACCGGGCCGAACCGCCCGTCCGGCCGCGCACCGGGCCGACCCGGGCTGATTCTCGTACCGACTGAAGAAAGGATTCCGCCCCCGCGGTTCCCGGCCCCTGCCGACCTGCGCGAACGCCGCGCACCCGTGGGGCGCCGGTCGGCAGGTTCACCCGTACGGAAGGCACCGCACGCTCATCCGGCGGGGGCGCATTCACGGTTCCCGCGGTTCGCCCCCGCCCGCGACCGCCGCGCCGCCGCAGGTCGTTGACCGGACCGGCCGTACGTGGTGGCCTCGCCGTCATGCGCACTCGTACGAGCCGGACCCTGTCGATCCCCGCCGTCGCCGCCGTCGCCCTCGCCGCCGCCCTCGCCCTGCCCGCCCCGCCCGCCCACGCCACGGCCCCCGGACCAGCCGCGCCCTCATCCCGTACGGCCCCGGCCGAGTGGCCGGCGTACATCGTCACCGTGCACCGCGGCCTCGACCCGGCCGCCGTCGCGGACGCCTACGGGATCACCCCGGTCCACGTGTACCGCCACGCCCTGAACGGCTTCAGCGCCCGCCTCTCCCCCGACCAGGTCGAGTCCCTGCGCTCGACGGCGGTCGTGACCTCGGTCGAACCGGACGGCCCGGTCACCGTCTCCGGCCCGGCGGTCTGAGGCCCGTCGGCCCGCGGGTGAGATCCCCCTCCTGAACCGTGGAGTCCGCACCTATCGTCGATCGTGCGCAGGACGAGAACCGCACTCGATCACGGATGAGAAGGAACGGATCCGCACAGCATGAGCGACAAGAGCATCAAGGTCGACGCGATCACCAAGTTCTTCACCGCCTATGCGGCCTACGACCTCGACGGCATGCGGGAGGTGCTCGCGGAGGGGATCGAGTGGACCATCCCGGGCCACCACCCGCTGTCGGGCACCAAGCGGGGCGTCGAGGAGGTCGCGGCCTTCTTCACCCAGCTCGGCAAGGCCGGATTCCAGGCCGACCCGCTGTTCCTGGAGGCCAACGAGGAGTACGTGGTCGACGTCCACCGCGGCTGGACCACCGGCGGCGTAGGCAAGGTCGACACGCTGTGGGCGCTGGTCTGGCACTTCGACGCCGACGGCAAGGTCGACCGGGTCACCAACCTCTCCGGCGACCAGCACCAGATGGACTCCTACGTCTGGGCCAACTACGACCTGGCCCCGATACCGGACCGCCTCGCCTGACCGTCACGAACCACCGGGTCAGTGCGGGAAGCTCCCCGTGTCGAGCGTCAGGGCGAAGGGCTCGGGGAGCCGCAACCCGTCGCCGAAGGCGACCCGGACGGCGTGCTTGTAGGCGCCGTTCTCCGGTTCGGTGAACAGCGTGGCCGTGGGTCCGTGCTCGTCGAACCGGTCGATCAGGACGTACACCGGGACGGGGGCGTGAGCGTAGGCCCAGAGCTTCCTCTTCCGGTCGACATCGGCGTTGCTCTTGGAGGTGATCTCCACGACGAGCAGCGCCTCGGCCGCGTCCACCGGGTCGGAGACCTCGGCTTCCACACCCCTGACCAGGACGGACGGGACCACCACCAGGTCCGGCACGTAGAGTTTGTCCAGTGGGGCGATGTGGATGCCGAGCGTCTGGTAGACGCCCCACTCGGGCGGCAGGACCCCGTACAGGGTGCGCTGCACACTCTCTGCGATTGCGTTGTGGTGGCGGTGGTGCGGCGGCACCAAGGCGATCTGTCCTCCGTCGATCTCGGCGCGCCAGCCCTCCGGCACGTCCAGGTCACGCCAGCTCTGCAGCAGGTACTCCCACGTGCGGCCGTCGGCGTTCCGGTCGGGTTCGACCATGGCTGCGGTCATCGCGGGTCTCCTCTCCTGTGGCATATGCCAGCGAGCGTAGACAGACGGTTTCACGGCGTGCGGCCGTTTCGTTCAGCGTCCCACGATCGGGTGGCGCACGCAGCAACCCCCGCACACCACCAGCCCGCTACACCCGTTCCGGCGCCTGCGCCGACGGGACCGTCGTGCGGATCGGGTCCCAGCACTGGATCCCCTTCAGGTCCGGCATGCGGTCGCGGGTGAAGACCGGTTCCAGGCCCGCGCGGCGCTGGGCGAGGTAGTCGTCCAGGAGGCGGAAGGCGATGGCCGACAGCGGGATGATCGCGGCGAGGTTGATCAGGGCCATGAGGCCCATGAACACGTCCGCCAGGTTCCAGACGATCGACACCGAACCGAGCGAGCCCAGGACGACCGCCGACAGGACCAGCGCCCGGTAGCCGGGCAGGACCCACCGCTTGCGGGTGATGAACTGGATGTTGGTCTCGCCGTAGTAGTAGTTACCGATCATGCTGCTGAAGGCGAGCATGAAGACCACCACGGTGAGCAGATGGCCGGCCCACCCGCCCAGCGTCTCGCTCAGCGCCGTCTGCGTCAGGTCCGCGCCCTGGCGGCCCGACAGCTCCGGGTTGGTGACCAGGACGATGAAGGCCGTCATCGTGCAGACGAGGAGGGTGTCGAAGAAGACGCCCAGGGACTGTACGAGGCCCTGCTTGACCGGGTGCGAGACCTCGGCGGCGGCGCCCGCGTTCGGGGCCGAGCCCAGGCCCGCCTCGTTGGAGAACATGCCGCGCCGGATGCCCTGCTGGATGGCCGCGCCGATACCGCCGGCCGCCAGCTCGCGGAAGCCGAAGGCGCCGCCGACGATGTCGGCGATGACCCGGGGGAACTCGGTGATGTTGAGGAGGACCACCGCCGCGCCGAGGAGGAGGTACACGATCGCCATCACCGGCACCAGGACCGTGGTGATGGACGAGATCCGCCTGACCCCGCCGAAGACGGCCAGGCCCAGCAGGGCGGCCAGCAGCACGCCGAGCGAGGGGCCGAACCAGTTCGATCCGTCCGTGTCGGCGAGGGAGCCCGAAGCCACGGCGGTGATGGTGTTGGCCTGTACGGCGTTGAAGACGAAGCCGAAGGTGACGGTGATCGTCACCGCGAAGAGCACCCCGAGCCAGCGTTTACCCAGCGCCCGCTGCATGTAGTAGGCCGGGCCGCCACGGTAGGCGCCGCCGGCGTTGCGCACCTTGTAGAGCTGGGCGAGGGCCGATTCCACGAAGGCGGAGGCCGCGCCGATCAGCGCCATCATCCACATCCAGAAGACTGCGCCCGCGCCGCCCAGGGTGATGGCGGCGGCGACACCGGCGATGTTGCCGGTACCGACGCGCGCGGCGGCCGAGATCGTGAAGGCGCCGAAGGACGAGACCTGCTTGCGGCCGTCGGCGCGCGGCGGGGTCTTCTCCTTCACCACCCGGAACATCTCGGGAAGCAGGCGCAGCTGCACACCCCGGGAGCGGACCGTGAAGTACAGGCCCGCACCGACCACCAGCGGAATCAGCAGGTAGGTCCAGAGGTGATCGTTGACGTTGACGATCACCGAATCCAGAGTGTCCATGTTTCGAAGTCTCCCCGGGGCGGAAGGCCCACCGACAGGGACCTACGTCCGTCGCCGGAGGGTCCGAAGGCCCGTTCCGCCCGCCCTTCGCCCCACCCTCGCCGATCGGGGCAACCGGCTCACCCCCACAGTCCGTGCCGACCCGCCCAGTCCCGTACCGCCGCCGCGACCAGCAGCGGGTGGTCCTCGGGGGTGTGGTGGCCGGCGGGCACGTCGTCGTGCCGGGCGAGTTCGAGACCCGCGATGTTCGCCACGCACCAGTCGACGGTCTCCTGTCCCGTCATCGCCCCGGGCCCCGGGGCGAAGGTCAGCAGCAGCTTGGGCACGTCCGGGCTCGCCGCGAGCCACTCGTCGTACGCCGCCACGCGGGCCACCACCTCGGCCGGCTCCCCGCCCAGCGGCATCGACCGGGCCCACTGGAGTATCGGGCGCCGGCTCTCCCTCGTCGGGTACGGGGCCCGGTACACCTCCAGGGCGCCGGGGCCGAAGGTTCCGGGCAGCGTGTCCTCGATGAAGGCGTTCTCGTCGAGGATCATCGCCTCCCCCACCCCGGGCGTCTTGATCGCCCGGAACAGCTCGCGGCCGCCCTCGGGGAACTCCTCCCAGCTCATCGGCTTGACGATGGTTTCGGTGAACGCGATCCCGCGCACCCGCCCCGGATGCCGGGCGGCCCGGTCGAAGGCGAGCGCGCCTCCCCAGTCGTGCCCGACGAGCACGGCCCGCTCCAGCCCGAGCGCGTCGAACCAGGCGTCGAGGTAGCGGGCGTGATCGGCGAAGGTGTAGGCGAGGTCGGGCTTGCCCGAGTCCCCCATCCCGATCAGGTCAGGCGCGAGGAGCCGGGCCGGGCCGCCGACGGCGGGGATCACCTCCCGCCAGAGGTGGGAGGAGGTGGGGTTCCCGTGCAGGAAGACCACCGGCACACCGGTGCGCGTACCGGCCTCCCGGTAGTGGATCGTCGAGTCGAGTACGGGCTGTACGGGCATGGGTGCTGCTCCTCCGGGGAGAGACGGGAAGGGATGCCGGGCCGGTCCGGCTTCGCCGGCGGAAGACCGCCGCCGAGCGGTCCGGCCCGGTCAGCGAAAGGCCGCCGCCGAGCGGTCCGCCCAGGCGGCGAAGGGGCGCGGGGCCCGGCCGAGGATCCGCTCGACGGCCGGGCTGACGGCCCGTTCGGCGGCGACCGGCGCGCCCAGGATCGCCAGGGTGCCCTCCACCGCCGGCTCGGGCATGAAGGTCAGCATCTGCGCGCGGGCCTCCTCGGGGCTCTGCTCCACGAACCGCACCGGTTCGCCGATCGCCCCCGCGATCGCCTCGGCCCGCTCGCGCGGGGTGACCGGGGCCGGGCCGGTGAGGTCGTACGTGTTCCCCGCGTGCCCGGAGCCCCGCAGTACGGCGGCGGCGACCTCGGCCACGTCCGCCGGGTCGACCGTCGGCAGCCCGACGTCCCCGAAGGGCGCCGCGGCCGTGCGGTGCGTACGGATCGAGTCGGCCCAGGCGAAGGCGTTGGAGTCGAGCCCGCCCGAGCGCAGGACCGTCCACTCCAGCCCAGACCGGCGGACCGCCTCTTCGAAGGCGGCCGGGTGCCCGTACTGCTCGGGCCGGGTCCCGACCCCCTGCGAGGACAGCAGTACGACCCTGCGTACGCCGGCCTCCGCGGCCGTTGCGAGGACCGCCCGCGGGTCCTCGCCGGCGACGAGCAGGAACAGGGCCCCGGCCCCGGCGAGGGCCGGCCGCAGGCTCTGCGGATCGGCGAGATCGGCCCGGTGGTGGCGGACCCCGTCGGGCAGGGCATGCTCCGGCGCCCGGCGGGAGACGGCCGTGACGCGCTCCCCCGCCGCCGCGAGGATCCGTACCAGCTCGCTGCCGACGTTTCCGGTCGCACCCGTGATGACGATCATGAAAGGCTCCCACCCATGAAGTGAGTTAGCTGACTGACTAACTCCTGGGACGACCATAGCCTCCCGGGTGGCACCCGTCTACACTTAGTCAGGTGACTTACTCAGGTACGAAACGTGGCGGCAAGCGCGAACGCCTCGCCGCGGCCGCGGCCCAGGTCCTGCACGAACAGGGCATGGAGAAGACGACGATCGCCGACATCGCGCGCGCGGCCGACGTCCCCCTCGGCAACGTCTACTACTACTTCAAGACCAAGGACCAGCTGGTCGAAGCGGCCATCGACGCCCACGCGCAGCACCTGGCCGGGCTGATCGCCGTTCTGGACGCGCTCCCCACCCCGCAGGACCGGCTGAAGGCCCTCCTCGCCGGCTGGGTCGACCAGCGTGAGCTCACCGCCCGCTACGGCTGCCCCACCGGCTCGCTCGCCTCCGAGCTCGACAAGCGCGACGACGGCCTCGACCAGACCCTCGCCACCGTCATGCGGGTGCTGCTCGACTGGGCCGAGCAGCAGTTCCTCGCCTTGGGCCGGGCCACCGACGCGCGCGAGCTCGCGGTCGCCCTGATCGCCTCGTACCAGGGCATCTCCCTGCTCACGAACACCTTCCGCGACCCGGAGATGATGGCCTCGGAAGGGCGTCGCCTGGAGCGCTGGATCGACTCGCTGGCCTAGCCGGACTACGACCAGCCGTACGACGACTACGGAGCCGGGACCACCGTGATGGCGGTGTCCACCGTGTACGGGAAGGTGCCCGCGGGCAGGCAGCTCTCCTCGCGGTCCGTTCCGATGCCGTCGCAGTGCTCGGCACTGAGGGTGAACAGGACGGTGTGCGTGTGAGGGCCGAGGTCCAGCGCCTTGAGCGGCGGCGAGACGGCGACCGAGAACGGAAGGCCGTCGGGGCCGACGAAGCCGGTCCGCAGGACCTGCTTCTTCTTGAACGTGTGGCGCTTCTCCTGCGGCGTGCCGATGTCGGTGACGTAGGTGGCGCTGTCGAACTTGGAGTTGAAGTCGTCGATCGGGTTGGTCTCGGACGGCGTGTACCCGGCCGGGTACACGGCCACCGCGGCGCTGGGCGCCGTGGTCCAGCCCGGCGCGACCCTGACCCACTTCTCCTTGGCGTAGATCTCACGGCAGGTGGGCGGGCCCACGATCCGCTCCTTCACGCCGTAGAAGTCGTTGAGGTCGGTCCCGTTGCTGTCGAAGCAGTGCGGGACCGGGAGCTTGGGCTTCGGCAGGGGCGCGGCCGTGGCGGGCGCGCTCATCGCGGTGGCCGTGAGTGCGGCCGTGAGCAGGGACGGGACGACCGCGGCGAGGAAACGGGCTCGTTTCACCGGGTACCACCTTTCGCTGGGGGCGACTGACCGTCGGACAGCCGACCATCCCCGGCGCCCGGATCCCCGCCGACACCGGCCGCGAACGGCCGGACGGCGCAGCGGATCCACACGCCCGGCCCCCGGCCCGGGCGTGGCGCCGATGGCTCCCGGGCGGCGGGGCGGAGTCCCCCACCCGCCCTCTCACCGGACCCCCTGGGGCGCAGCCCGGCAAGGTCAGGCCCCACGGGGTCAGGCCCCGCAGGGCCTCGCTTCGCGGGCCGCCGTGATGAAGGCGCGGATCAGATCCGGGGACTTGACGCCGCGCTCGCTCTCCACGCCGCTCGACACGTCCACGCCCCACGCGCCGGTGGCCGTGAGGGCCTCACCCACGTTGGCCGGTGTCAGCCCGCCCGCCAGCAGCCAGCGGCCCGCCGGCGCGGTGAAGTCCGCCGAGCCCCAGTTCCACGGCTTGCCGGAGCCGGGGTCCGGGGCGTCGAGGAGCAGCAGGTCCTCGCCGTACTCCCCGCAGCGCTCCACGTGCTGCGCCGTGGCCCGCAGCAGGGTGCGGCCCTCCGCGCGCAGCGCCGCGAAGTCCTCCGGGCCCTCCTCGCCGTGCAGCTGCACGCCCCGTACGCCGCTCTCCTCGGCGAAGCGCCGCACCTCCGCGACGGACTGCCCCCGGAACACCCCCACGGTGAGCACCCCGTCCGGCACGTGTGCGGCGAGCTCCCGTGCCGTCACGGCGTCGACCGTACGCGGACTGCCGGGCGCGAAGACGAAGCCGACGGCATCGGCCCCGGCGGCCACGGCGACCTCGACGTCGTGCGCGGTCTTGAGCCCGCAGATCTTGACGAACACATCAGTCATGTCTGCAGTCAACCAAAGGTCGGGGGGCTGGGGCGGTCCGTCCCATAGGCCGGGCACGGCGGTCCGCCCGCCGCTAGCCTGGGACGAGGCACACATTCAGGGGCACAGCACGCCATCCGGAGGATGACGGTGACGATCATGACCGAGCGGGCCACACCCATAGAGGCGCTGTCGGTGCTGCCGACATTCGAGGAGCTCCTGCAGACGGTTGCGGAGATGAACACGCCAGACGGCTTCAAGGCCGAGCTCATCCGGGGGAAGATCGTCGTGTCGCCGTTTTCCAAGCTGCGCTACTACCGGCCCATGCGAGCACTCCGGAAGCAGATCGAGGCCCACGCCCCTGAAGGACACGGCGCGGACACCGCACCCTTCCTCTTCCGGTTCTCGGCCTCCGAGCGCGCGTACGGGCCAGACCTGTTCGTTGCGGATGAGGCGGCCTTCGACGGGGAGGGCCGACACGCGGACGGTGCGGCTCTGTCCCTAGTAGCCGAGTTCACCTCGGTGTCCACGAGAGACGCCGACTGGAACGAAAAACTGGACGTGTACGGCCTGCTCGTCCCCGTCTACCTGGTCGTCGACATGCAGCACTCGGAGATCACCTGCTTCTGGGACCCCTCCCCTCACGGGTACCGCTCCCGCAAGACGGTCTCGTTCGGCCAGCCCCTGCACGTCCCGGAGCCGTTCGACTTCGACATCGACACCACCGGCTTCTAGGCCGTCGCAAACGCCCGAGGGCGGCACCCCCAGCTGGGGGTGCCGCCCTCGGTACGTGATGCGAACAGCCGATCTACCTTCGGGCCGGAGCCCGGGGGTGGATCAGAAGTCCATGTCGCCGCCCGGCATGCCGCCACCGGCAGCCGCGCCGGCCTTCTCGGGCTTGTCGGCGATGACGGCCTCGGTGGTGAGGAAGAGAGCCGCGATGGACGCCGCGTTCTGCAGGGCAGAGCGGGTGACCTTCGCCGGGTCGATGATGCCGGCCGCGATCATGTCCACGTACTCGCCGGTCGCGGCGTTCAGGCCCCAACCGATCTGCAGGTTGCGGACCTTCTCCACGACGACGCCACCCTCGAGACCACCGTTGACGGCGATCTGCTTGAGCGGGGCCTCCAGCGCGAGCTTGACGGCGTTGGCGCCGGTCGCCTCGTCGCCGGTGAGCTCGAGCTTCTCGAAGACCGAGGAAGCCTGGAGCAGGGCCACGCCGCCACCGGCGACGATGCCCTCTTCGACGGCCGCCTTCGCGTTGCGAACGGCGTCCTCGATGCGGTGCTTGCGCTCCTTGAGCTCGACCTCGGTCGCGGCACCGGCCTTGATGACCGCGACACCGCCGGCGAGCTTCGCCAGGCGCTCCTGCAGCTTCTCGCGGTCGTAGTCCGAGTCGGAGTTCTCGATCTCGGCGCGGATCTGGTTGACGCGACCCTGGACCTGGTCGCTGTCACCGGCACCGTCGACGATGGTGGTCTCGTCCTTGGTGATGACGACCTTGCGGGCGCGGCCGAGCAGGTCGAGACCGGCGTTCTCGAGCTTGAGGCCGACCTCCTCGGAGATGACCGTGCCGCCCGTGAGGATGGCGATGTCGCCGAGCATGGCCTTGCGACGGTCGCCGAAGCCCGGAGCCTTGACGGCGACGGACTTGAAGGTGCCGCGGATCTTGTTGACGACGAGGGTGGAGAGCGCCTCGCCCTCGACGTCCTCGGCGATGATCAGCAGCGGCTTGCCGGACTGCATGACCTTCTCCAGGAGCGGCAGCAGGTCCTTGACCGAGCCGATCTTGGAGTTGACGATCAGGATGTACGGGTCGTCGAGGGACGACTCCATGCGCTCCATGTCGGTGGCGAAGTACGCCGAGATGTAGCCCTTGTCGAAGCGCATGCCCTCGGTGAGCTCGAGCTCCAGGCCGAAGGTCTGCGACTCCTCGACCGTGATGACGCCTTCCTTGCCGACCTTGTCCATGGCCTCGGCGATGAGCTCGCCGATCTGGGTGTCGGCGGCGGAGATGGAGGCCGTCGAAGCGATCTGCTCCTTGGTCTCGACATCCTTGGCCTGCGCCAGCAGGGCGGCGGAGACGGCCTCGACGGCCTTCTCGATACCGCGCTTGAGGGCCATCGGGTTCGCACCGGCGGCCACGTTGCGCAGGCCCTCGCGGACGAGCGCCTGGGCGAGAACGGTGGCGGTGGTCGTACCGTCGCCGGCGACGTCGTCCGTCTTCTTGGCGACTTCCTTGACCAGCTCGGCGCCGATCTTCTCGTACGGGTCCTCGAGCTCGATCTCCTTGGCGATGGAGACACCATCGTTGGTGATCGTGGGGGCGCCCCACTTCTTCTCAAGGACGACGTTGCGACCCTTGGGGCCAAGGGTGACCTTGACGGCGTCGGCGAGCTGGTTCATGCCTCGCTCGAGACCGCGCCGGGCCTCCTCGTTGAACGCAATGATCTTGGCCATCTGAAGTGGTCCTCCCGGACAGCGGTGGAGTGCTCCCGGACCGCGCCCGCGCCCGCGACGGACGGCCTGCGTGCCCGGCGGTTTCTTCCCGCCGGACCCTGCGGGCCTCACTGACCCGGTCCTCGTATAGGTAGCACTCTCACCAGGAGAGTGCTAACGCCAATGATTAGCACTCGACCCCCCCGAGTGCAAGCGGCTTCGGGCAACCCGGGATGAACACCCGGACACCGCAAGGGCTCCGGAGCCGCCACGCACGAGGGGCCCGCATCCCGTGTCCAGGATGTGGGCCCCTCGTACATATGCCGTTGTGCCGTCGTACGCGGCCGCTGTGCGTGGCCCGTACGTGTCGGTGGTCGATCGCGGTCGGACTAGCCGGCGGCGAGCTTGACCATGTCCGCCTGCGGACCCTTCTGGCCCTGCGAGATCTCGAACTCGACCCGCTGACCCTCTTCAAGGGTGCGGTACCCGTCCATCTGGATGGCGCTGTAGTGGACGAACACATCCGCACCACCGTCGACCGCGATGAAGCCGTAGCCCTTCTCCGCGTTGAACCACTTGACGGTGCCCTGAGCCATGCCTAACTCCCCTATTACTGGCCCTTGCGCAGGACCGCACTTCGCGGTCCCGGGTCAGAACTTGCGCCGGAACGCCTCGACCGGGGCTGAATGTATCCGCACCGCTGCTGTCTGCAACAGGTCATTCCAACGAGAATTCTGGACACAGCGAAAGTTTGAAATAGGGTGAAAACCCAGAATATTCCAGGGCAACTCGGGCCGGACAAACCGCGCCAAGGGCCCATAGCGCACTTGCATGTTGACTCAATGTCAACCCTCTCGCGGCCCGCTCATATGCGGCGGGCAAGAACAGCGGAGGGGACTTCCCCAACTCTACCGCGCCCAATCAAGCAGAATTGCCCCCTCCGTTTGGTAACGGAGGGGGCAATTCAGTTTCCGCGAGGTCCTACGGGGTCACGCGAAGGCTCAGCAGCCGCCCGCGACGGCGGGGATGATCGAGATGCCGGCGCCGTCCGGAGTGGACGTCTGCAGCCCGCCCTCGAAGCGCACGTCGTCGTCGTTGACGTAGACGTTCACGAAGCGGCGCAGCTTGCCCTGGTCGTCCAGGACGCGCGCGGCGATGCCGGGGTGGCTCGCCTCCAGGGACTGGATGACCTCTTCGAGGGTCGCGCCCTCGGCGGGGACCTCGGCCTGGCCGCCGGTGTAGGTGCGCAGGATGGTGGGGATGCGGACGTTGACGCTCATGGTGCTACTGCCCTTCCGGTGTACAGGTAAGAAGATCAGGCCAGGTTGGCGGCGCGGAACGCGTCCAGGCTGGGGCGGATGGTGGCGGTCTGGCCACCACCTTCGGCCACCGCCTCCAGGGTCTTGAGGCCGTCACCGGTGTTCAGGATCACGGTGGTCAGCGTGGGGTCGAGCTGCCCGTTCTCGACGAGCTTCTTCGTCACGCCGACGGTCACGCCGCCCGCGGTCTCGGCGAAGATGCCCTCGGTCTGGGCGAGGAGCTTGATGGCCTCGACGACCTGCTCGTCGTTGACGTCCTCGACGAAGCCGCCGGTGCGGCGCGCGATGTCCAGGACGTACGGGCCGTCCGCCGGGTTGCCGATGGCCAGCGACTTGGCGATGGTGTTCGGCTTCTGCGGGCGGACCACCTCGTGACCGGCCTTGAAGGCGGTCGAGACGGGCGAGCAGCCCTCGGCCTGGGCGCCGAAGATCTTGTACGGCTTGTCCTCGACGAGGCCGAGCTTGATCAGCTCCTGGAGACCCTTGTCGATCTTCGTGAGCTGCGAGCCGGACGCGATCGGGATGACGATCTGGTCGGGCAGCTGCCAGCCGAGCTGCTCGCAGATCTCGTACGCCAGGGTCTTGGAGCCCTCGCCGTAGTACGGGCGCAGGTTGACGTTGACGAAGCCCCAGCCCTCGCCCAGCGGGTCGCCGATGAGCTCGGAGCAGAAGCGGTTGACGTCGTCGTAGTTGCCCTCGATGCCGACGAGGTCGCCACCGTAGACACCGGCCATGACGACCTTGCCCTGCTCCAGGTCGTGCGGGATGAACACGCAGGAGCGGAAGCCGGCGCGGGCGGCCGCGGCGCCGACGGCGCCGGCCAGGTTGCCGGTGGAGGAGCAGGAGAGGGTGGTGAAGCCGAAGGCGCGGGCGGCCTCGACGGCGATGGCCACGACGCGGTCCTTGAAGGAGTGCGTCGGGTTGCCGGAGTCGTCCTTGACGTACAGCTTGCCGGTGACGCCGAGCTCCTTGGCCAGGTTGGCCGCGTCCACGAGCTTGGTGAAGCCGGGGTTCAGGCTCGGCTTGGAGGCCACGTCCGCCGGGACGGGCAGCAGCGGCGCGTAGCGCCAGATGTTGTTCGGGCCGGCCTCGATGGCGGCGCGCAGGGCTTCCGGGTCGCCCAGCGGCAGGTCGTAGGCGACTTCGAGCGGGCCGAAGCACTCGGCGCAGGCGAAGATCGGGCCGAGCTCGAAGCCGGTACCGCACTCACGACAGGAAAGGCCGGTGGCGGGACCGAGATCGACAGAGGTGCCAGAAGCGTTTTCAACGGTTTCGGCAGAGGTTGCGACAGACTGTGCAGCCATGATGGCGAGGCCCTTTCTCCTCATCTTCCCCATGGCGCACTTCGCCATGAGACGGAATTGGCACCTTCCCTAGCCGGGGACCTCGCTGGCGGCGCTGGAATGCGCGATCGCGAGAACCGACTGGAGGGTTGCCGGGGCTTCAACGGGCCGTGTCCCTCTGCCCCTCTGGATGAGCGGTATGGCACCGGCACACGCGCTCTGTGGCGCGCCGGTGCGTTTGTACGCGGGGACCCCCGGCATGCGGTGGACCTTCGCGTTGTTCAAGACTGTAACCGAAGGCCCGGGTGGTTGAGACAGCCGTCCGAACCGCGAGATGGATCACATTTCGGTCCAAACCCATGATGAACCCAGTGATGAACCAGGGAGTGCTGAAGGTGCTGGAAGAGGTGGAGCGCTGGCTGGCAGACCGCTCCTGGTCAGCCGCCGACCGACCGCTCGGCCAGCTGCTTTCGGCCAAGCGGGCAGCGGGCACCACGGTCAGCGTGGTGCTGCCGGCGCTGAACGAGGAGGCGACGGTCGGCGCGATCGTCGAGGTGATCCGGCGCGATCTGATCGAGGGCCTGCCGGTTCCGCTGGTGGACGAGCTCGTCGTGATCGACTCCGGCTCCACGGACCGCACGGCGGAGGTCGCGGCCAAGGCCGGGGCCCGGGTGGTGCACCGCGACGAGGTCCTGCCGCGGATCCCGGCGGTGCCCGGCAAGGGCGAGGTCCTGTGGCGCTCGCTGCTGGTCACCACCGGCGACATCGTCTGCTTCGTGGACGCCGACCTGCGCGATTTCTCGGCCGCCTTCGTCTCGGGGATCGTCGGCCCGCTGCTGACCGATCCGGACGTGCGGTTCGTCAAGGCCATGTACGACCGCCCCTTCGGCCAGGAGTCCGGCGACCCGGCCGCCCTGGCCTCCGCCAAGGCCCACGGCCAGGGCGGCCGGGTCACGGAGCTGGTGGCCCGCCCCCTGCTCAACCTCCACTGGCCGCAGCTGGCCGGCTTCGTCCAGCCGCTGGGCGGCGAGTACGCCGTGCGCCGCGAGCTGCTGGAGCGGCTGCCGTTCCCGGTGGGCTACGGGGTGGAGCTGGGCCTGCTGGTGGACGCACTGCACACGGCCGGGCTCGACGCGCTGGCCCAGGTGGACGTGGGCGTACGGCTGCACCGCCACCAGGACGGCCAGGCCCTGGGGCGGATGGCCGCGGCGATCTACCGCACGGCGCAGGTACGGCTCTCGCGGGGGCACCTCGTACGCCCCGAGCTGACGCAGTTCGAGCGGGGCCCGGAGGGGTTCGTACCGCACACCTACGCCGTGGACACCGAGGAGCGGCCGCCGATGCTCGACATCGAGGAGTACGCGCGCCGTCGCGTGGCGTAACGCCCGAATCAACCCCTATCGGTCTAATTTCCCTTTCATGGGGTTTATACGTTTCAGACATGTATGGGGATCCGCCCTCGCGGTGGCCGGGGGCGCGGCGCTGCTGATCGGCTCGCTGAGCGGACCGGCCGTCGCGGAGGTGGTCTCCCCCTTCGAGAAGCGGTACGACGAGGCGCTCTACGGGGACTTCGTCACGCTCGGCAACACGGTGATGGGCTGCCCCCAGGCACCGCCCGCCGAGGCCGCCGAGTGCGCCGAGGTCCAGCGGGGCGGGGGCACGAAGAACAACAACGACTTCGTCGCCCGCCCGGTGGACGCGGCCGGGCTCGGGACGGCCACCGGCACCTCCAGCACCGGCCTGCTCACCGTGCCTCCGGGCGCGAAGGTGGCGTACGCGCGGCTCTTCTGGGGCGGCAACAACGGCGCGTACAAGCTCGGCTCGAACCTCATCGAGCGGTGCGACGTCTCCGGCGAGGACGTGCGGCGCGCCCCCGGTGACCCGCTGACCACCCGCCCGGTCGTCAAGGTCGGCTCGGGCGCCGCCCGGCCGGTGACCCTGTCGGACATGGTCGAGGACCCGGCCCAAACGGGCGGCCCGCACTACTACACGGGCGAGTCCGACGTCACCGCCGCCTTCGCGGACGTGGCCACCGGCTCGCCGGTCCCCGTGGCCGTCGGCAACATCTGGGCCCCTCAGGGGCGCGGCTGCGTCGCCGGCTGGTCCCTGACGGTCGTGTACGCGTACCCCGGCCCGAACGAGCACGCCCCCGAGCGGCGCAACGTCTACGTCTACGGCGGCCACGTGCTCCAGCGCTCGACCAGCCCTGACACCACGGTCAAGGTCTCGGGCTTCTACCGCACCGGCGACGGCCCGGTCCGCGCGAGCGCGACGGCCTACGAGGGCGACTGGAACACCAAGGGCGACCAGTTCCGGGTGAACGGCGCGAACATCACCAACCCCGCCAACGGGGCGGCCGACAACTTCTTCACCAGCTCGGCCGACGGCTCGCTGGAACCGAAGCACGCCAACAACCTCAGCATCGACGCGAAGTCCTTCGAGATCCCCGCGGCCTCGCTGCCGGCCGGGGCCACCTCCGCCGACCTGACGTTCCGCACGCGCGGGGACACGTACGTCATCTCGCAGTTCGCGCTGGCCGTGCCGGTGCCTGACCTGGAGGTGACGAAGACGGCCTCGCCCGCCAAGTCGGTCGCGCCCGGTGACACGGTGACCTACACGATCACCGCGAAGAACATCGGCAGCCTGGACTACCCGAACGCGAAGCTGACCGACGACCTGACGCAGCTGCTGGACGACGCGGCCTTCGACGGGGTGGCGACGGCGGACCTCGGTTCGGCCACGTATACGGCGCCCAAGCTGTCCTGGACGGGCGACGTCCCGCGGGGCAGGACGGCGACGATCACGTACAAGGTGAAGGTCAACGACCCGCTGACCGGCGACGGCAAGCTGACGAACCACGTGGTCGCGGAGAGTGGCCGCACGAACTGCGAGAACGGCTCGAAGGACCCGGCGTGCGCACCGGTCCCGCCGGTGATCACGACCCCGGACCCGTCGCCGTCGCCGAGCACCTCGTCCTCCCCGACGCCGTCCCCGTCGGCCTCCCCTTCACCCACCACGGTGCCGTCGTCCACACCCTCCACACCGTCCACACCGTCCGCGTCTCCCACCACCCAGCAGCCTCGACCGCTGCCGGAGACCCCCGCGACCCCGGGCGACGACTCCAAGGGCCCGCCGGGCGGGCACCTGGCCACCACCGGCTCCGACGGCCGGGAGCTGTGGCTGATGGGCACGGCGGCCGCCACGCTCACGGCACTCGGAGGTGTGGTCTTCCTCTCGGTCCGGCGTACGCGCAGGCGCTGACGTTTGACCGGAGTCGAGGCGGGCTAGGTTCGCCGCATGGCTTCCCAGGTGCTCGTCGCCGCGAATCGCGGCCCCCTCTCGTACGCCCTCGCCGCGGACGGCACGCTCAGTGCCCGCCGCGGCGGGGGCGGCCTCGTCTCCGGCCTCTCCACCGCCCTCGCGGAGCAGCCGGGGGCACTGTGGATCTGCGCGGCACTGTCGGACGCGGACCGGGGGGCGGTACGGCAGGGGGTGTCCGAGCCGGGCGTACGGATGCTCGACATCGACCCGGAGGTCTACGACGGGGCGTACAACGGCATCGCGAACTCGGTGCTGTGGTTCCTCCACCACCACCTGTACGAGATCCCGCGCGAGCCGGTCTTCGACGCGGAGTTCCGGCGGCGCTGGGCCTCGTACGTCACGTACAACGAGGCCTTCGCGGAGGCGCTCGCGCAGGAGGCGGCCGAGGGGGCGGCGGTCCTGATCCAGGACTACCACCTGGCGCTGGCCCCCGGGATGCTCCGGGAGCTCCGCCCGGACCTGCGGATCGGGCACTTCACGCACACGCCGTGGGCTGCGCGGGAGTTCCTGGACATGCTCCCGGCCGACATCCGGAGCCAGTTGGTCTGGGGGATGCTCGGGGCGGACCGGCTGGGCTTCCACACGCTTGGGTGGGCGGGCAACTTCCTCGCCGACGCAACCAGGGACGACGCACACGGCGTCGCGAACGCGTCCGTCCCGTTCGAGACCTCGGAGTACGAGGTGCGGCACCGCAGGAAGGCCGCGGACGGGCACGGATACGGGGAGCTCCGGTTCACCCACGTCACCGCGTACCCCCTCGGCGTGGACGCGGACGAGCTGCGCGCGCTCGCGCACCGGCCGGAGGTGGACGACAAGCTGGCGGCGCTGCGGGCGGAGGTCGGCGGGCTGAAGACGATCGTCCGGGTGGACCGCACGGAGCTGTCGAAGAACATCCTGCGGGGGCTGCTCGCGTACCGGGAGCTGCTGACGGTCCACCCCGAATGGCGGGAGCGGGTGGTCCACCTGGCCTCCGCCTACCCCTCCCGGCAGGACCTGGCCGTCTACCGGGAGTACACCGAGTCGGTGCGGGAGCTGGCGGCGGAGATCAACGCGGAGTTCGGCACGGCCGACTGGCAGCCGGTGATCGTCTCCGTCGAGGACGACTTCGCGCGGTCGCTGGCGGCGTACCGGCTGGCGGACGTGGCGCTGGTCAATCCGGTGCGGGACGGCATGAACCTCGTCGCGAAGGAGATCCCGGTGGTCTCGGAGGCGGGGTGCGTGCTGGTGCTGTCCACCGGGGCGGGGGCGTACGAGGAGCTCGGCGCGGACGCGCTGACGGTGAACCCGTACGACGTGACGGCCACGGCGGAGGCGCTGCACGCGGCCCTCTCGATGCCGTCCGCGGAGCGTGCGGACCGCACGAAACGCCTGGCGGTGGCGGCGACGGCCCTCCCCCCGGCCCAGTGGCTCACGTCCCAACTGGACGCACTGCGCGCCTGAGCGCGCCGCTGCCGGGAGCGAAGTCCCCGAACCCCCGCGCCTCAAACGCCGGCGAGGCTGGGTTGATCCAGCCTCGCCGGCGTTTGAGGCGCGGGTCTGGGCGCAGCCCAGGGAACGGTGGAAGGGCGGGTAGGGGACGGCCCCGCAGGGCACCGAGCCGCACCCGCCCGGCCGCGCCGGGCACCGAGCCGCACGGGGCACGCGTCAAAAGCTAGGCCCGCACGGCCACGGCCAACGCCGCCAGGAAGGCGACGACCTCCGAGGGGCCGGACAGGGTCAGGTCCGCGCGGGAGGCGAGTTCCGGGACCTCCGCCGAGCCACTGCACAGCAGCAGCCCCGGCATGCCCCCGGCCCGCAGCTTCTCCACCGCCGAGTAGGCCGCCAGGTCCCCGAGGTCGTCGCCGGCGTAGAGCACGGCCTGCGCCCCCACCTCCGCGAGGTACTCCGTGAGGGCGACGCCCTTGTCCATCCCCGGCGGCCGCAGCTCCAGTACGGCCCGGCCCGGTTCGACCATCAGGCCGTGCCGGGCCGCCAGCCCCGCCAGGGGCTCGCGCAGGGCCGCGAAGGCGGCCTCCGGGTCGGCCGCGCGCCGGGTGTGGACGGCCAGGGCCTGGCCCTTCTCCTCGATCCACGTCCCGCGCCACGCGCCGATCGCGTCCAGGAACCCGGGCAGCTCCGCCCGGACCGCCGCGACCCCCGGATGCTCGGCCGGAGCGTGCACGATGCCGCTCACGGCGTCCCAGCGCTCGGCTCCGTAGTGTCCGAGCACCACCAGGTGTTCGAGTCCCGGGACCCCGGCGAAGCCCCCGTAGCGGACGGCGACCCCGGCCGGCCGGCCGGTGACGACCGCGATGGAGCCGACCTCGGGGGCGAGGGCGGCGAGCGCGGGGACGGCTCCGGGGTGGGCCCGGGCCTGGTCGGGGTCGGGAACGATGTCGGCGAGGGTGCCGTCGAAGTCGAGGGCGACGACGGAGCGGTGCGGTGCGCGGAGGAGGGCTTCGAGTCCCTCGCGTCCGGCGGTGGTGACGGGCATCGGCAGATCGTGCGGATGGCTCCCCATACGCTCGACCCTAACGGCCCAACCGGGCCACGGCTACGGCGCGGGGCACCACACCCCGGCCGCCGGACCCCGGCTGCCGCACCGCGGCCGCCGCTACCGCCTCGCCCGCTGTGCTTCGCGGATGCGCCGCAGGCGGTTCACGGTGCCCGGCGCGTGCCGGAGCGCCCTGGGATCGTCCATCAGCGCGTTGAGCAGCTGGTAGTACCGGACCGGGGGCATCCCCAGTCCTTCCCTTATGGCCCGTTCCTTGGCGCCCGGCCCGGGCCAGGTGCGGCCTTCGTAGGCCAGTACGGCCGCCTCGTCGGCGCTCAGCCCGGCCGGCGGCCTCTCGTCCGCGTCCGTCATACGGCCAGATTAGCCCTGCCCTACGACAGCCCCCGCTGACGGCCCGCGCCCGGCACGGATCAGCGGGCGTCCGCCTTGCGCGCCATCTCGGAGAGGTCCGCGAGGGTCTTGCCGGGCTGCCCGCCCGGCTGCACGGCCTTGCCGATGTTCTTCTTGACGTCCTCGCTGACGGCCGCCCAGGACTTCTTGCCCACCGGGTAGAGGCGTGCGTTGGGCAGCGCGTGCAGGAAGGTCTTCAGCTGCGCCGAGGAGGCACCCGTGGAGGCGTCCATCGCCCGGGAGCCGCTGGTGGTGACCGGGAGCAGGTCGTACTTCTCGGTGAAGGCCGTCACGTTGTTCTCTTCGTACAGGAAGTCGAGGAACTTCCCGGACTGCGACTGGTGGCCGGTCTTGAAGGCCATCACCCAGTCGGCGACGCCCATCGTCGGGTGGGGCACCCCGTCGGAGGTCGGCATCGGGGTCATGCCGTACTGGACGCCCTTCGCGGCGGCCTGCTGGAGCAGCGTCGGGTGCCCGTTGAGCATGCCGACCTCGCCGCGCGAGAAGGAGTCGAAGGCGGCCTGGCGGTCCAGCTTGGCCGGTTCGACGGGGCCGGTCAGGCCCCCGCCGACGAGCTTGTCGCGCAGGAACTCCAGGGTCTTGATGTTGGCCGGGGAGTCGATCGAGTACGCGTCCTCGTTGTCGGCGTAGCCTCCGCCGCCCGCGAGCAGCCACTGCATGGTCTCGGCCTGCGCCTCCTCGCGGCCCAGGGGCAGCGCGAAGGGCGTGGTGACCCCGTCCGCCTTGAGCTTCTTGGCGGCGGACTCCAGATCGGCCCAGCTCTTGGGCTGCCAGGGGGTCTTGCCGTCCTTGGGGATGACTCCGGCGTCGGCGAACAGCTTCTCGTTGTAGAACATCAGCCGGGTGCTGGCCACGAAGGGCATGCCGTACTGGACGCGCCGGACCTTGCCGGCTTCGGCGAGCGGTTCGAGGAAGTCGGCCTGGGTGTTCACGGAGAGCAGTTCGTCGGCGGAGTACAGCTTGCCCTCGGCCGCGTAGTCGGCGTAGGCGCCGATCTGGGCGATGTCGGGGGCCTCGCCGGCCTTGACCATCTCGGCGACCTTGGCGTCGACCTCGGACCAGGAGTAGACGTCGACCTGGACCTTGATGCCGGGGTGGCGCTTCTCGAAGGACGCGGCGAGCTCCTTCCAGTAGGGCTTGGAGGAGTTTTCCGGTTTGTCCCCGTAGTCGGCCGCCACGACCTTCAGGGTGACTTCGTTGTCCCCGGAGAGGCCCGACACGGCGCCGCAGCCGCTCAGCGTCACCGTGGTCAGGCACAGTGCGAGGCCGGACGCGGCGAGGTTCAGCTTTCTGGCCTGGACAGTTCGCGCCTTCAAAGTTCTCGTTCCACCCCAGGTTGTTCCGTACGATTCGCGTAAAGGTCTACACCACTTTTGAGCCTCGTCAACATCCGGTGCCCAAACGTGCACACAGCCTGCACGCGCACGCGCGTACGGACCCGATACGGGCCCGCGTACCGGCCCGTCCGCCGACGAAGGTCCCGAATTTGTATGGCCACTCAACAATCCCTCCCAGTGGACTAGACCTTTGCCCTCCGATCACGCGAGACTGTCACCCGTGAAACCCGTGAAACACGTCATCGCCCTCGATGTGGGCGGCACTGGGATGAAGGCCGCCCTCGTCGCCGCCGACGGCACCCTGCTCCACGAAGCGCGCCGCGCCACCGGCCGCGAGCGGGGCGCCGAAGCCGTCGTCGAGACGATCCAGGACTTCGCCGCCGAGCTCCTCGACCTCGGCCGGGAACGCTTCGCCACCACCGCCTCCGCGGCCGGCGTGGCCGTCCCCGGCATCGTCGACGCCGAGAACGGGATCGCCGTCTACGCGGCGAACCTGGGCTGGCGCGACGTCCCGATGCGCGAACTGCTCGGCAGACGCCTCGGCGGGATCCCGGTCGCCCTCGGCCACGACGTCCGCACGGGCGGACTCGCCGAAGGCCGCATCGGCGCGGGCCGCGGCGCCGACCGCTTCCTGTTCGTGCCCCTCGGCACCGGCATCGCCGGAGCCATCGGCATCGCCGGACGCATCGAGGCCGGCGCGCACGGGTACGCGGGCGAGATCGGCCACATCGTGGTCCGCCCCGGCGGACCCGCCTGCGGCTGCGGCCAGCGCGGCTGCCTGGAGACCCTCGCCTCCGCCTCCGCCGTCAGCCGCGCCTGGGCGGCCGCCTCCGGCGACCCCGACGCGGACGCCGCGGACTGCGCCAAGGCCGTCGAATCCGGCGACGAGCGCGCCCGGGAGGTCTGGCTCGCCGCGATCGGCGCCCTCGCCGACGGGCTGGTCACCGCGATCACCCTGCTGGACCCGCGCACGCTGATCATCGGTGGCGGACTGGCGGAGGCCGGGGAAACCTTGTTCACACCACTACGGACGGCCGTGGAGGAACGCGTGACGTTCCAGCGGCTGCCCCACATCGTTCCGGCCGCCCTAGGGGACACCGCCGGATGCCTGGGTGCAGGGCTGCTCGCCTGGGATCTACTCGCC
Source organism: Streptomyces sp. NBC_00335 (assembly GCF_036127095.1). GTDB lineage: Bacteria > Actinomycetota > Actinomycetes > Streptomycetales > Streptomycetaceae > Streptomyces. The sequence goes on along the minus strand of NZ_CP108006.1, from coordinate 4,632,722 downwards.
ACGGAGGTACCTGCCTGATGTCCGGAAGCGCACATGTGGGCCGCAGCACCGTTCTCTCCGGCGCCGACGTGGTGCTGCCCACGGGCATCGTCAAGGGCGGGCGCCTGATCGTCGACGGCGACCGCATCGCCGGCAGCGCCCACGAGGACTCGGCCGTCATCGACCTGACCGGGCACTGGATCGTCCCCGGCTTCGTCGACATGCACAACCACGGCGGCGGCGGCGCCTCCTTCACCTCCGGCACCGCCGAGGAGGTGCTCAAGGGCGTACGGACCCACCGCGAGCACGGCACCACCACCCTGGTCGCCTCCACCGTCACGGGCGACCTGGACGAGCTGGCCCGCCGCGCGGGACTGCTCGCCGAGCTGACCCAGCAGGGCGACATCGCGGGCATCCACTTCGAGGGGCCGTTCATCAACCCCTGCCGCAAGGGCGCGCACAAGGAAGACCTCCTGCGCGACCCCGACCCGGCCGAGGTCCGCAAGCTGATCGACGCCGCGCACGGCGCCGCCCGCATGTTCACCCTCGCCACCGAACTCCCCGGCGGCCTGGACTCCGTACGACTGCTCGCCGAGCACGGGGTCATCGCCGCGATCGGCCACACGGACTCCACGTACGACCAGACGCTGGAGGCCATCGAGGCCGGCGCGACCGTGGCCACCCACCTCTACAACGCGATGCCGGGCCTGGAGCACCGCGCCCCCGGCCCGATCGCGGCCCTGCTGGAGGACGAGCGGGTCACCGTCGAGCTGATCAACGACGGCGTCCACCTGCACCCGGCGATGCTGGAGCTGGCCTTCCACCACGCGGGCGCGCACCGGGTGGCGCTGATCACCGACGCGATGGACGCGGCCGGCTTCGGCGACGGGACCTACCACCTCGGCCCGCTGGAGGTCGAGGTCAAGGAGGGCGTCGCCCGCCTCGTCGAGGGCGGCTCCATCGCGGGCTCCACCCTCACCCTGGACACCGCCTTCAAGCGGTCGGTCACCCTCGACAAGCTCCCCGTCGAGTCCGTGGTCCAGGCGATCTCCGCCAACCCGGCCAAGCTGATCGGCGTCTACGACCAGGTCGGCTCGCTGGAGCCCGGCAAGTACGCGGACCTCGTCGTCCTCGACTCCGCCTTCGACGTCCGCGGCGTCATGCGGCGCGGCGAATGGATCGTCGACCCGCTCGCGGGCAAGTAGACGCACGGAACACACGGACCGGAAGCGGTCGGCCCCGGGTACTGGGCCGACCGCTCATCTGTTTGGCATGATCCCCCGCACACACCGAGACCGGGGCCCGCCATGATCCTGACCGTGACGCTCAACACCGCACTCGACGTCACCTACCGCGTACCGCGCCTGCGCGCGCACGCCTCCCACCGCGTCACCGAGGTCACCGAACGGCCCGGCGGCAAGGGCCTCAACGTGGCCCGCGTGCTCGCCGCGATCGGCCACGAGGTCACCGCGACCGGCTTCGCGGGCGGCCCCACGGGAGCCCTCGTACGCGAACTGCTCGCCGGCTCCCCCGGCGTCCGCGACGAGCTGGTCCCCTGCGCGGGCACCACCCGGCGCACCCTGGCCGTCGTCGACGAGGCCTCCGGGGACACCACGCAGTTCAACGAGCCCGGCCCGCTGATCACCGCCGCCGAGTGGACCGCGTTCCTCACCCGCTACGGGGCCCTGCTGGCGGGCGGCGCCCGCGCGGTGGCCCTGTGCGGCAGCCTGCCCCCGGGCGTCCCCGTAGGGGCTTACGCGGCCCTCGTACGGACGTCCCGCGCGGCCGGCGTCCCCGTCCTGCTCGACACCAGCGGCGAGGCCCTGCGCCGCGGGGTCGCCGCCCGCCCCGACGTGATCAAGCCGAACGCCGCCGAGCTCGCCGAGCTGACCGGCTCCCGCGACCCGCTGCCCGCCACCCGCGACGCCCGCCGGCGCGGGGCCCACGCGGTGGTCACCTCGCTCGGCCCGGAAGGACTGCTCGCCGCCACCGCCCTGGGCACCTGGCGGGCGGCCCCGCCCCGCGCCCTGACGGGCAACCCCACCGGCGCCGGCGACTCCGCGGTCGCGGGCCTCCTCTCGGCCCTCACCGAGGGCCTGGACTGGCCGGACCGCCTGACCCGCGCGGTGGCCCTCTCCGCGGCCACGGTCGCGGCCCCCACGGCGGGAGACTTCGACCCCCGCACCTACGAGGAGGTACGGGGGTCGGTGAAGGTCACGGCGGGGTAAGCCCGCTGCTGGAAGCCGCTCAGCCCTTCTGGAGCCACAGCTTGTCGATGTTGACCTGGCACTTGTTGCCGGCCTCGCACGACAGCTTGACCGTGTTGGTGCCCTTGTTGAGGGTCACCTGGCCCCAGGTGGTCTGCCAGCCCTTCTCCCAGTCTCCCTTGGCCGATTCCGCGAAGTTCTTCATGTTCAGCGGCGAGGTGTTGGGCTTGCCGTTCACCGCGAGGGTGGCGTTGGCGTCCTCGCCCGGGATGCCGTAGCGCACGTAGAGCCGGTACGTGCCCTCCTTGGGCAGGTCCAGCGTCCAGGTGACAGCCGCGCCCGGCTGGTTGAAGTTGCCGACGTACTTGCCACTGGCGCTCTCCGCGCCACGCACCGCGTCCGTAAGGACCGCGCCACCGCTGATGACCATGCCCGGACCGCCCGCGTCGCCCTTCGGCAGCTCGGCCACCGGCGAAGCGGAGCCGCTCGGCTGGTTCGAGGGGGTGTTCTGGGCGGGCGCCGACGGGCTCTGGCCCGGGTTCGCGGTGTTCTTGTTCTTGTCGGCGTCGTCGTCCTTGCCGAAGATCACGGCCGCGCCGATGCCGATCGCCACCGCGGCGACCACCGCGACGGCGGCGATGAGCATGCCCTTGCGGCTGGAACCGCCGCCGTGGCCGCCGCCGTGCCCGCCGCCGGAGCCCGGCAGCGGAACGGACTGGGTGTACTGCGGGGGCTGCTGCTGCGGCGGAACGCCGTAGCCGCCCGCCTGGAGCGCTTCGGGGGCCTGGTACTGGGCCTGGTAGGCCTGCTGCTGCGGCGGAACCTGCCCGCGCTGGCCGCCGTAGGGCCGATCACCGACCGTGCGGACCTGGTTGTACGAGGTTCGGGGCACGCCCGGCTGAGCGCCGCCCGCCGGTCCCGGGTAGCCGTAGCCGCCGCCCTGCCCGGGCGGGGTGGCCCCCGCGGCCTGGCCGTCCTCGTAGAGGTAGCCGAACGGGTCGTCATCCTCGGGCTTGCTCGCCCCGTTGTTCGGGCCGTGGTTCGCGGGCGTCGTCATCGCAGGTCACTCCTTTCGACCCCGGGGAGCCTACCCCGAACAGGTGCGCCCACGGGCGGCCCGAGAGTTTACCCGGCCCTGCGGTGTGCCTTCGAACGGGAGCGCTTCTCGATGTACATGCGCTGGTCGGCCGAGCGCAGCACCTCGTCCGCCGACATGCCGCAGCTCGCCCAGCCGATCCCGAAACTGGCTCCCACACGGACCGCACGGCCGTCCACCCGGATCGGCGGGATGATGGCGTTCCGCAGCCGCACCGCGAGGTCGGCGGCGTCCGCGGCGCCCAGCCCGTCGGCGAGGACGACGAACTCGTCACCGCCCAGCCGGGCCACCGTGTCCCCGTCCCGGACGCCGGTCGTCAGCCGCCGGGCCACCTCGATCAGGACCGCGTCGCCGGTGTGGTGCCCGAACCGGTCGTTGATCGACTTGAAGCCGTCGAGGTCGCAGAAGAGCACCGCGAGCCCCTTCGTACCGTCGTCGATGTCGGTCGCCGGCGCGACCGTGTGCACGTGGTGGTCGTACGGGCCCGCCGCGGCCGAACCGCCCGGGCCGCCCGTGCCGCCCGGGAACTCGAAGGGCTCGGGGAAGCCGTCGGGCCGGAACCCGTGCTCGCCGTGCTCACCGGGTCCGCCCTCCACCGAGGGCCGGGTCTCGAAGGCCGCGTCCAGCGCCTCCACGGCGGTGGCGCGCACCGACTGCGGGCGGCGGCAGAGCCGGGCCCCGAGCCGGGAGCGCAGCTCGGCGCTGTTGGGCAGGCCGGTCAGCGAGTCGTGGCTGGCCCGGTGGGCGAGCTGGAGCTCGTGCCGCTTGCGCTCCTCGATGTCCTCGACGTGCGTGAGCAGGAAGCGCGGCCCGTCGGCGGCGTCGGCGACGACGGAGTTGCGCAGCGAGACCCAGACGTACGTACCGTCGCGACGGCCGAGTCTGAGCTCGGCGCGGCCGCCCTCGGCGGAGGTGCGCAGCAGGGTCCCGATGTCCTCGGGGTGCACGAGGTCGGAGAAGGAGTACCGGCGCAGCACCGAGGCGGGCCGCCCCAGCAGCCGGCACAGCGCGTCGTTGGTGCGCAGCAGGCGGCCGTGCTGGTCGCCGCCCATCTCGGCGATGGCCATGCCGCTCGGCGCGTACTCGAAGGCCTGGCGGAACGACTCTTCACTGGCGCGCAGGGCCTGCTGCTCGCGCTCCAGGCGGACCAGGGCCCGCTGCATGTTCGCGCGGAGCCGGGCGTTGCTGATGGCAATCGCGGCCTGGAAGGCGTACATCTGGAGCGCTTCGCGGCCCCAGGCACCGGGCCGGCGGCCGTTGCGCGGGCGGTCCACGGAGACCACGCCGAGCAGTTCGCCGCCGGAGGCGTACATGGGTGCGTAGAGCCGGTCCTCGGGGTGCCACTCGTCCTCGAACCGCGGGTCGGGGCCCTCCGTGTGCCACTGGGGGACGTCGTCCTCGACGAGGACCCATCCCTCGGTGTGCGGGATGAAGCGCAGCCCGTCCCAGTTCTCGCCCATCGTCAGGCGGCGTTCCCAGGAGGCGCGCGAGCCGACGCGGCCGGTGATCAGGGCTTCGGCGGCGGGGTCTCCCGCGAAGGCGGCGACGACCAGATCACCGTCGGGGCGAACGAGGTTGACGCAGGCGAGTTCGTAGCCGAGGCCGAGGACGATGCCGTCGACGACGGTCTGCAGGGTGTCCGCCAGGCTCCGGGCCGTATTGAGCTCGGCCACCACCCGGTGCAGCTGCCGCAGGGTCGCAAGACGGACGTACGGCTCCGACTCGGTCTCCATTGCTCGCTCTCCCCGAGACCTCGACAGCAACTCCAGGTTTGTCATCGGCGCTTCGTTGCGGTGTCCCGTCCACTGAATCACAGTGAGCTGTGCGGCAGGTACACAGGGTCAACAAATCTTGCTCTCTGTGACTCAAGTCACATGAGATGAATAACGGTGGCCACCACACCGCCCACTCGGGCTCATTCCGGCCGGTTCGCCCGACATGTTCCCGGAAGCAAACGATGCGCCGGGGCCCGGGGCGGCCTAGGTCGGCGGGCGGGGGCACGCCTCGGACCTCCGCCCGATGTGCCGCGCGAGGGGTGACAGTAGCGTCCCCACCGTGCCCCCAACGACCCCCCTGACACCAGTTTCCGTACCCGCACCCCATGCTGAGGGGGTGAGCAACGACGAGTTCCGGGCCGCGATGTCCCGACTGGCGGCAGGCGTGTGCCTGATCACCGCACAGGAACCCCCGCTGTCGGCCGGCAGCCGCGGCGAAGACGTCGGCATGACGGCGACCGCCTTCATGTCCGTGTCCCTGGACCCTCCCCTGGTGCTCGTCAGCGTGCGCGAGGGTTCCCGGATGGACGACCTGCTGGCCGAGCAGCCCCTGTGGTCGGTGTCGGTGCTCGCCGACCACCAGGTCCAGATCGCGAGCCGCTTCTCGATGAAGAACCGCATCAGCGACCGGCTGCTCTTCGCGGACCTGCCCTACACGCGCGGCGGCGTCTCCGGCGCCCCGCTGCTCTCGGGGGCACTGGCCACCCTGGAGTGCCGTACGGAGAACCGCGTCGAGGCGGGCGACCACACCCTGGTCATCGGCCACGTGCTCACCGCCACCCAGCCGGCGCCGGACTCCCCGCCGCTGACGTACTTCCGGGGGCGCTACCGGCACCTGGCGCCCTGAGCCGGCCGGCCACCGGGTCCGGGCACCAAGCCCTGGCGGCGATCGGATCCGGCCACCGGGGTCCGGCGGCTACCAGTCCCGCGCGTTGCGGCCCCGCTTGGTCTCGCCGCGGGCCTTCTTCTCGCGCAGCCGCCGCTCGTTGATGCCCCGGGGGATCTTCGTCGCCCGCCGTGCCTTCGGCGGCGGAGCCGTGGCCTCGGCCAGCAGCGCGGTCAGCCGGACCAGCGCCATCTCCCGGTTGCGGAACTGCGAGCGGTGCTCGGAGGCCCGTACGGTCACCACCCCGTCGACCAGCCGGGACGCGAGGCGCTCCAGCGCCCGCTCCTTCCACACGTCGGGCAGCGACTTCGTCGCCGCGACGTCGAAGAGGAGCTCCACGCGCGAGTCCGAGGTGTTCACGTGCTGGCCGCCCGGTCCGGAGGACCGCGAAAAACGCCAGGCGAGCTCGCCCTCGGGGAGCACGACCGAACCGCGGATGACATAGGGACCAGGCATGCCCCCTATGATCCGTGCCCGCCGGGGCCCCGTCACCCGCATTTCCGACCGGATCGCACACGATCCATTGCGGACGATTCCCTATTTGCGGAACCTGGCGCCCCTCTCCCCGCGTTATGGAGGTCAGCGGTAACTTGGGCATCCTCACGGTCGATACGACAAGTGAGACCAAGTGAGACTAGGAAGGGACACCAGTCACCATGGCAGTAAGCCTCTCCAAGGGCGGAAACGTCTCGCTCAGCAAGGAGGCCCCGGGCCTCGCGGCCGTCACCGTCGGCCTCGGCTGGGACACCCGCACGACCACCGGTGTCGACTTCGACCTGGACGCCTCGGCCATCGCGGTCAACGCGCTCGGCAAGGTCGTCTCCGACGGCCACTTCGTCTTCTTCAACAACAAGTCCACCCCGGACCAGACCATCGTCCACACCGGTGACAACCGCACCGGCGAGGGCGCGGGCGACGACGAGGCCATCAACGTCAACCTCGCGGGCCTCCCCGCCGACGTCGACAAGATCGTCTTCCCGGTCTCCATCTACGACGCCGAGACCCGCAGCCAGAACTTCGGCCAGGTCCGCAACGCGTACATCCGCGTCGTGAACCAGGCCGGCGGCGTCGAGATCGCCCGCTACGACCTCTCCGAGGACGCCGCGACCGAGACCGCGATGGTCTTCGGCGAGCTGTACCGCAACGGCGCCGAGTGGAAGTTCCGCGCCGTGGGCCAGGGTTACGCCTCCGGCCTGACCGGCATCGCCCAGGACTTCGGCGTCAACGTCTGATCCTGAGCGTTCGCGTCCGAGGACGCGTCCGTGCTGGAGCCCCCTCCCGGCCGTCCGGGGAGGGGGCTTCGCTACCGTTCGGTACGTGATCCTCCTGCCGCTCGCTCCCGTCGAGGACGGCGCCCTGCCGGGCCCGGTCCTCACCGAAATCGCCACGCTCTACGCGACGAACCACGCGTTCTTCGAGCTCAGCGGCGATTTCCCCGACCCCGGCCGCATCACGGTCGAGCAGGTCGCCGCCGCCCTCGCAGACGAGCTCGCCCACGACGGCGCCGAGGTCCTCCTCGCCCGCTCCGCCGGACGCCTCGTAGGCCTGGCCGCCACCCTCGCCCATACTGGTCGGCCTTCCCCTGGGGACCCGGCGTCCGAGGACCCCGACCCGTGGATCGGCCTGCTGCTCATCGACGCCACCGCGCACCGCGAGGGATACGGCCGCTCCGTGGTCGCCCTGGTCGAGGACCGCTTCCGCGCCGCCGGACGGTCGGGCGTACGGCTCGCCGTGCTCGACGGCAACGAGAAGGGCCTCGCCTTCTGGCAGTCCCAGGGCTACGTCACCCTGCGCCAGGACACCGACCGCGAGGCGGGCCGCCCCTGCACGGTCCTGCGCAAGGCCCTGTAGGCGGGAGGCCGCCTACGGCGTCTTCGACGCCTTGGGCCCCTTGGGCCCCTTGGGCGCCTTGGGGCGGTCCTTCCCGTACAGCCACACGTCCCAGACGTCCTTCAGGTCACGGCCGGTCTTCTCCTCCGCGTAAGCGGTGAAATCGGCCGTGCTCGCGTTTCCGTGCCGGTGGTCGGCGGCCCAGCCCCGCACCAGGGCGAAGAACTTCTCGTCGCCGGCCTCCTGCCGGATCCGCTGGAGGACCATCGCCCCGCGCCCGTACACCGGGGACGCGGAGATCTCCTTCGCGCTCCGGGGGGCGGCCGGCGGGAAGGCGCCCCAGTCCGATCCCGCATTCACGTCGAAGCTGGTGTCCCCGGCGAGGTAGGCGTCGAAGTGCTGCTGCGCGCTCGGCCCGCCGTGGTCCTCGGACCACAGCCACTCGGCGTAGGTCGCGAAACCCTCGTTGAGCCACATGTCCTTCCAGGACTTCGGCGACACCGAGTTCCCGAACCACTGGTGCGCCAGCTCGTGCAGCACCAGCTCCTGGCTGCCGGGCGCCCCCGGGAACACCGGCCGGGTCTGCGTCTCCAGCGCGTAGCCGAGGCTGTCCGCGGGCAGCACGATCGCGCCGGTCGTGGAGAAGGGGTACGGGCCGAAGCGCCCGATGCCCCACTCCACCATCTCGGGCAGCCGCGCGAGCGCGGCCCCGCTCGCCGCCGCCTCGCCGGGCGCCACCGCCGTGTAGACGGGGATCCCGGAGGCGGTCCGCCCGGTCGTCACCTTGAACTTCCCGACGGCCACGGTCGCCAGGTAACTCGCCATCGGCTCCGCTGAGTGCCAGTCGAAGGCGGTCCGGCCGTCGTCCTCCTCCGTACGCGAACGCAGCTCGCCGTTGGACACGGCCTCGTACCCCCGGGGGACGGTCACCCTGATGTCGTACGTGGCCTTGTCGCTCGGGTGGTGGTTCCCCGGGAACCAGGCCATCGACCCGACGGGTTCGCCGACGGCGACCGCGCCATCGCCGCCCGGGGTGACGATCCACCCCTCCTCGGCCCCGTCGGGGTCGGTCACCGCCTCGGGCCGGCCGGAGTAGTCGACCTCCGTACGGAAGACCTCCCCACGCTCCAGGTCCTCGGCGGGGCGCACCGTCAGCTCGTTGCCGGAGCGGTTGAAGCGGGCCCCGACGCCCTGCACGCTCACGCCCTCCACCTCAAGCCCGCTGAGGTCGAGGTTGAAGGAGCTGAGCCCGTGCTCGGCACGGGCGGTGATGACGGCGGTGGCGTGCAGCTGCCCGTCGGCCGGGTCGTAGTCGAGGTCCAGGGAGTAGTGCTCGACCTGGTAACCGCCGTTGCCGGCCTTGGGGAAGAACGGGTCGCGCACCCCCGACGCACCCGGCCGCCCCTGCACGGTCTCCCCCGTACAGCCCGTGAGGGCGAACAGGGTGGCGACGGCAGGGGCGGCCAGGCGATACACAAGGCGGTGATCCACGCCTCCGAGACTACGTCCCTCGGCGCTCCACCCCCTTCGACTCCTACCTCTACTTGGCGAGGGCGTCCACGCCGGCCTTGGCGAACTTCTCGTCCAGGTCGCCGGAGGGCGCGCCCGCGACACCGATGCCCGCGACCGGGGCGCCTTCGGCCTGGACGGGGGTGCCGCCACCGAGGAAGAGGGTGCCGGGGATGTCCTTCAGGTTCGGGGCCTGCGCGAGGCGGCCGGCGAGCACCGAGGTCGGGGCGTTCCAGGACACGGCGGTGTAGGCCTTGCGCTGCGCGGACTCGTAGGACTGCGGGCCGGCGCCGTCGCCGCGCAGCGTGACGATGGTGTTGCCGTTGCGGTCCACCACCGCGACGGTCACCTTCTGGTTCTCCTGCTCGGCGGCGTGCAGCGCGGCCTGGGCGGCGCGGGTGGCGGCGTCGATGGTGAGGTGCGTGGAGGTGGTGAAGTTCTTCTTGTCGCCGTCCTTCTTCGCGACGGCGGCGGGGGCGGCGGCCGGAGCCGAGGCCGGGGCGGCGTTGGCGCTGACCGCGCCGAGGGCTCCGGCGCCGAGGACGACGGCGAGGGCGGTACCGGTGAGAACGCGGGTGCGGGTGTTCATGTCTGCTGCTCCTGTGAACGTCGGCACGGCGGGCTGTCCTGCCGTTGCTCCAAGCCTCTCCCCGCCACCCCCACCACCCCGTCCCCGTACCGGCTCCGAACCCGCCCCCCACCGGTTGACCCCAGGGTCAACCGATCGGCTGATGCGCCCTCCCCCCACAACCCGCTTACCTAACCTTCCGGTCCCCCTCCCAGCCGTCCGGCGTTTGAGGACCGGGGTCTGGGGCGGAGCCCCAGGGGGTCCGGGCGCAGCCCGGGGCCCGACGGGTCAGGGCGCAGCCCTGGGAACGGTGGAAGGGCGGGTAGGGGACACCCCCGCGCAGCGCCACCCACCCGCACCCCCCGAAAACCGGCACCATGGACATACGCACCACCCCCAGGAGCACCCCCGTGACCAGCGCACACCCACCCGGCCCGCCAGGCCCGCCAGGCCCGCCGAGCCCACCCGGCCCGCGGAGCCACAGGGCAATCACCCCACCCCCACAAGACACCCGCGCCCTGTCCACGGTCATGCACACCGCGTTCTTCCTCCTCCTGGGCGCCTCGGTAGCCCGCTTCCTCCTCCGCCACCCCGACGAACCCCGCACCCCGTGGATCATCGCCCTGGGCATCACCCTGGCCCTGCTCTACGTACTCGGCCCGGCCCTCGGCGCCGCCCCCACCCTGCGCCGCCTCCTCTGGCTCGGCCTGGTCGTCGCCGTCTGGGTGGTCCTCGTCGTCCTCGCGCCGAGCTTCGCCTGGTGCGCCGTCCCGCTCTTCTACACGGCCCTGCGCACCCTCCCGCCCCGCGCGGCCGTCGTCCTCGTGGCCCTGCTGACCGTGTTCGTCGTGGCGGCCCAGCTGCGCCTCGCCCAGACCTCCGGCTCGGGCGAGCCCTTCGACCCCAACCTGCTCCTCGCCCCGCCCGCCGTCGCCGCCCTCGCCACCGCCGTCTTCGTCCACATGGAGCGCCAGGCGGCAGCCCAGCGCACCCTGATCGACGACCTGATCCGCACCCGCCGGGAACTGGCCGCCACCGAACGCCGCGCCGGCACCCTCGCCGAACGCCAGCGCCTCTCGATGGAGATCCACGACACCCTGGCCCAGCACCTGTCCAGCCAGCAGATGCTCCTCCAAGCAGCCGAACGCACCTGGGACACCGACCCGGGCACCTCCCGCACGCACATCCGTACCGCCACCGACATCACCGCCCGCGGCCTCGCCGAGGCCCGCCGCCTGGTGCACGACCTCGCGCCGCGCGAGCTCGCCGGCGGCGCCGGCCTCCCGGACGCCCTGCGCGCGCTGGACGCGGGCCCGGAGATCGAGGTCCGCTTCCACCTGGAGGGCGCGACGGTCCGCCTCCCCGACCGCGCGGAGCAGGCGCTGCTGCGCATCGCGCAGGGCGCGCTGGCGAACGTACGGGAGCACTCGGGGGCCCGTACCGCGGCCCTCACCCTCAGCTTCCTGGGCGACCAGGTCGTCCTGGACATCGCCGACGACGGCCACGGCTTCACCCCGCTCCGCTCCGCCGCCGCCGAACGCGGCCACGGCCTGCCCGCGATGCGCGCCCGCGTCCGCCAGCTCGGCGGCAACCTGACCATCGAATCCACCGCGGGCGAGGGCACTGTCCTGTCGGCGTCGATCCCCCTGGAGACCACCCCATGACCACGATCCTCCTCTGCGACGACCACGTCGTGGTCCGCGCCGGCCTGCTCGCCCTGCTCGGCAGCGAGCCGGACATCGAGGTGCTCGGCGAGGCGGGCAGCGGCGAGGAAGCGGTCGCGCTCGCGGCCAAACTCCGCCCCGACGTGGTCCTGATGGACCTCCAGCTCGGCGAGGGCATCGACGGCGTGGAGGCCACCCGCCGCATCACCGCCGCCCCGAAGCCCCCGCACGTCCTGGTCCTGACCACGTACGACACCGACGCGGACATCACCCGGGCCATCGGCGCGGGCGCCACGGGCTACCTCCTGAAGGCGGAACGCCCGGAGGAGCTGTTCGCCGCGATCCACTCCGCAGCCCAGGGCCGAACCACCCTCTCCGCCCCCGTGGCCAGCCGCGTGATGGCCCACATGCGCGGCACCCGGCCCACCCTGACCGACCGTGAGCTCGACATCCTCGGCCAGCTCGCCCGCGGCCTCGGCAACCGCGACATCGCCCGCGCCCTGTTCATCAGCGAGGCGACGGTCAAGACCCACCTGGGCCGCATCTACGACAAGCTCGGCGTCGACACCCGCGCGGGCGCGGTCTCGGTGGCCAAGGAGCAGCGCCTCCTTCCCTGAGGCGGGGGCCGTCGGCATCGTCCATCCGTACGAGATCGCGCTCGTACGCCGCGCCGATCCCCCGCGGGCGGCCACACGACAGGCTCGTCAGTGCCCGGACCACCCCGAGCCGGCCCGGGCGCAAGCAGCCGTGTCGAGAGGAACCTGCCATGCCGACCACCGATTTCGCCCCGGAACGCCGCCGCATGCTCACCATGCTGGGCACCGGCGCCGCCGTAGCCGGGCTCGGCGCACTCGCCTCCGCGGCGCCCGCCAGCGCCGCGTCCGAGGACCTTTCGACCGCCTCCTACGGCTCCGGCCCGGCGGGTTCCGCGGAGGACGAGCTGGCGATCAACCGCCTGCTGGAGACCTACCTCTTCGCCGTGGACACCAAGGACAAGACGGTCTTCCGGACCCTCTTCACCGACGACGCCGTCCTCACCGTGATGGCCCACCCCGACGGCACCGCCGGCATCGTCAAGTCCGGCATCGAGGCGGTCGTCGCCAACCTCGACGGCGCGGCGGCCTGGGGCCACTCCACCCACGTCACGGCCAACGCCTACATCCGCGTCACCGGCCGCTACACCGCGACCGGCGACAGCCACGCCACCGCCCAGCTCGTGTACCCGGCCACCGCCACCGCCCCGGAGACCGTCGTCGTGCGCGGCATCCGCTACCGCGACGAGTACGTGAGGTCCGCGGGCGTCTGGAAGATCCGCAAGCGCATCTTCTCGCCGCTCTGGCAGTACAACGGCACCGCGGTCCAGATCAACTACCCGAACTGACCCCACGACCCTGGGGGGGCCCGGCCGGCCGGTCGCCCCTACCCCAGCCCGATGAGCCCCCGGTCGACGGCCGCGCGCACGGCCGCCGTACGGTTCTCCACCCCGAGCTTCTCGTAGACGTGCACGAGGTGGGTCTTGACCGTGGTCCCGCTGATGAAGAGCGCCGAGCCGATCTCCCGGTTGGAGCGGCCCGTCGCGATCAGCTCCAGGATCTCGGTCTCCCGGGCCGTCAGCGCCGCGCTCGGCGCCCGGTACCGGTTCATCAGCCGCGAGACCACCGAGGGCGACAGGGCCGACTCCCCGGCCGCGACCGTCCGCAGCGCCTGGAACAGCAGGTCGGGCGGGGACCCCTTGAGCAGGTACCCCGCCACGCCCGCCTCCACGGCCCGTACGACGTACGCGTCGGACTCGTAGCTGCTGAGCACGACCACGCGGGGCGGCGCGGGCAGCCGCCCGATCCGCCGCGTGGTCTCCACCCCGCACATCCCCGGGCCCATCCGGATGTCCATCAGCACCAGCTCGGGCCGCAGCTCGCGCACCATCCGCAGCGCGGCGCCCCCGTCGGCGGCCTCCCCGCACACCTCGAACTCGGGGCACCCGCCCAACAGCGCCCGCAGCCCGGCCCGCACGACGGGATGATCGTCCACCAACAGGATCCGGACGGGCGTCATCCCGGCCCCGGTCCCGGGCCCGGTCTCGTCACCGGCGGGGGCACCGGCAGCGGGAGCACCAACGGCGGCACCGGAACGCAGACCGACACCACCGTCCCTCCCCCACCCGGACTGCTCTCCACCGTGGCCGTACCCCCCAGATACCCGATGCGGCGGCGCAGCAGCCGCAGCCCGTCCCCGCCCGGACTCCCGTGCCCGTGCCCGTGCCCGGCAGCGGCGGCCGGGTCGAACCCGACGCCGTCGTCCCACACGTCCAGGGCGAGTACGTACGGCTGGTAGGTCAGGGTCACCACGACGGCCGAGGCCCGCGCGTGCCGGCGCACGTTGGCCAGGGCGCCCTGGGCCGCCCGCAGCACCGCGCCCTCGACCCTGCCCGGCACCGGCCGGGGTTCCCCCTCCAGCCGGAACCGGGCCCCGTCCACCCCGGCGCACAGCTCGCGCAGCACATCGGGCAGCGCCGCCCCCCGCTCCAGCTCCACCGGAGCCAGGTCACGGATGATCCGCCGGGCCTCGGCGAGGTTCTCCCGCGCGGCGGCGGCCGCCTGCCGGACCAGCAGCCGGGCCCGCCCCGGCTCCCGGGTCCACTCCCGGTCGGCCGCGTCGAGCAGCAGGTGCATGCTGGTCAGCCCCTGGGCCACGGTGTCGTGCAGTTCGGCCGCGAGCCGGTTGCGCTCCCGCAGCACCCCGGCATCGCCCTGTCCCCCGGCTCCCCCCACGCCCGTCCCCTCTCGCCACGAACGACCCCCCGGACGCGCCGAGCTTAATCCGGCGAACCCGACACCCCCCGGGGGCATCAGCAACTCTGATCCCCGTGCCCGCACCGTCCACGGGGCCCCTTAAGGCCCGCGCGGGAGACCCCCCGCCCCGCACGTGACACCATCGGATACGTGCTCGACATCGGCTACTCCCTCTCCCGGCGCTTCCCCGACCCCCCGCAGACCGACTACCGCTCGGCGGACGTCCACTCGCTGCGCCACGACCTGTTCTGCGGGGACGTCTACCTCGCCGACACCAACGCGGACCGGGAAGTGTCCACAGCCTGGGGATGGGTGCCCGTACTGGACTTCGCCTGGGCGCTGTGCGACATCATCGAGCAGCTCGACCAGGACCCGCGCGGCAGCCGCGCCGCCAACCGCCAGTACGCCGAGATCGACTTCACCGAGTCCTCGGACCGGATGCTCTTCGAGCGCCGCTTCGGCTGGGTCGACGTCGAGGCCGACTGGATGCCGTCGGAAGAAGCCCCCCTCACCTTCAGCCACCGCCTGCTGCGCCGCGAAGCACGGGACTTCCTGCACGACGTGATCGCGGACCTCATCGACATGCACGACGGCCTGGGCGACAACCCGATCATCTGGACCCTCCAGTCCCGCTTCCCCCGAGTCCCGGCGTAGCAGACCGAAGCCAACCCAGCCGCCCGACGCTTGAACACCGGGGTCCGGGGCGGAGCCCAATCCAACCGCCCGACGCTTGAGGACCGAGGTCCGGGCGGAGCCAAATCCAGCCGTCCGGCGTTTGAGGACCGGGGTCCGGGGCGGAGCCCCGAAAACCTCGGGCGCAGCCCGGGTCCCGACAGGTCCGGGCGGAGCCAAATCCAGCCGTCCGGCGTTTGAGGACCGGGGTCCGGGGCGGAGCCCCGAATGCCTCGGGCGCAGCCCGGGCCGGACGGGTCAGGGCGGAGCCCTGGGAACGGTGGAAGGGCGGGTAGGGGACAGCCCCGCAGGGCCACCCGGCCAAGCCGCCAAGCCGAAGCGCAGAGAGCCGGGCTCACCCGGTCCGGTGCCGGGCGGCACGGACCAGGCCGGATCCGAAGGTGACGGCCTAGCCCACCACCCTCAACCCAAGCTGCGCAGCCATCGCCGGCGCCAGCCCAATGAGCTGCGCCGGACTGATCACCGCCCCCGCCAACGCCTCCACACCCCGCGCGATCTCCAGCTCCGCGACCGCCCTCAGGTCCACGTCCGCCATCCGCGCCCCCGTGAAGTCCACCCCCCGCAGCTCGCAGCCCAGGAACTCCACCCGCTCCATCACCGCACCCGAGAAGTCCGGCTCCACCAGCACGCACCCCTCGAAGACCACATCCTTGAGCCGCGCCGTGCGCAGGTTCAGGTAGTCGATCTTGCCTCCGCGTACGAGCACCCGCTCCAGCACCGCCCCGTGCAGCTGGACCCCGCCCAGCCGGGCGTCCAGCAGTTCCACGTCGCGCAGCGAGGCCTCCGACAGGTCCGTCCCCACCCCCCGGACGCCGTCCAGCACCGAGTCCAGGATCCGCGCCTTGGCCAGCCCGGTCTCGTCCAGCACGCAGCGCCGTAGCGCGCAGTCCATGAACCGGGCCCCCCGCCCGTCCCCGCCCGTGAGGTCCACCTCGACGAGCTCCAGCCCGTCGTAGTCCCCGTCCGGCTCCAGCCCGGGCCCCGCGTCCTCCCACCCGCTGAGCTCCGGCAACCGCACCTCCGGCCGCCGCGCTGCCTTCACCGCCTGCTGCTTCCGCTGCCGCTGCTGCTGCTGCGTCTTCCGCCCGTCCCGCGCCATCGCCATCCCCCCATCCTGACCCACCCCTTGACCTCAACCCCACTTGAGGTCCGAGGCTTCACCCATGACCCCACCCACACCCACACCCCCACCCACGATGCAAGCCATCCGCCTCCACGCCTTCGGCCCCGCCGAGAACCTCACCTACGAGTCCGTCCCCCGCCCCGTCCCCGCCCCCGGCCAAGTCCGCATCGCCGTGGCCGCCGCCGGCGTCCACCTCCTCGACACCGCCCTGCGCCGCGGCGTCCAGGGCCCGCCCGCGCCCCTCCCCGAGCTGCCGACCGTCCCCGGCCGCGAGGTCGCCGGCACCGTCGACGCGCTCGGCCCCGGCACGGACCCCGCCTGGCTCGGCCGGAGCGTCGTCGCCCACCTCGGATTCGCCCCCGGCGGCTACGCCGAGTACGCCGTCACCGACGCCTCCCGGCTGCACGCCGTCCCGGACGGCCTCGACCCCGCCACCGCCGTCGCCATGATCGGCACGGGCCGCACCACCCTCGGCATCCTCCAGTTCGCCGAGCTCGGCCCCGGCTCCGTCGCCCTGGTCCCCGCCGCCGCGGGCGGCATCGGCACCCTGCTGGTCCAGTACGCCCACCACGCCGGAGCCACCGTCGTCGCCCTCGCCGGCGGCCCCGCCAAAACCGCCCGGGCCGCCGCCAACGGCGCCGACCTCGCCCTCGACTACACCGCCCCGGACTGGGCCGACACCCTCCGCGCCCACCATCCCGACGGCGCCACCGTCCTCTTCGACTCCGTCGGGGGGTCCGTCGCCCGCACCGCCCTCGGCCTGCTCCGCGACGGCGCCGACCACCTCGTCTTCGGCTGGTCCGGCGGCCCCCTCACCCTCACCGACACCGAGCAGGCGGGCCTCGACGCCCGCGGCGTCACCACGCGGCACGTCCTCGGGCCCGCCATGCTCCAACGCGCCGGCGGCGAAGACCCTCTGCGCCTCCTCGAAACCCGCGCCCTCGCCGAAGCCGCCACCGGCCGCCTGCGCCCGGCCCTCCAGCGCTACCCCCTCGCCGAAGCCGCCGCCGCCCACCGCGACCTGGAAACCCGCGCCACCACCGGCAAGGTCGTCCTGGAACCCTGAGGACCGGCGCCCCCGGCTATGCGTCTCCGCCTACTCGCCCCCGCCTACTCGCCGCCGAGCTCCGCCAGCGCCCCATCGGTCAGCCGGTACACCGACCACTCGTCCTGCGGCCGCGCGCCCAAGGCCTCGTAGAAGGCGATCGTGGGCTCGTTCCACTTCAGGACCGACCACTCCAGCCGCTCGTACCCGCGCTCCACGCAGATCCGCGCCAACTCCCGCAGCAGCGCCTTCCCGTGGCCGCCGCCGCGAGTGCCCGGACGGACGTACAGGTCCTCCAGGTAGATCCCGTGCACCCCGCGCCACGTGGAGAAGCTGAGGAACCACAACGAGAACCCGACCGCCTCGCCCTCCTCCGTCACCGCGAGGTGCGCGAACGCCGCCGGCCGCTCCCCGAAGAGCGCCTCCCGCAACTGCTCTTCGGTGGCGCGCGCCTCGTGCGGCACCTTCTCGTACTCCGCGAGCTCGCGGATCATGGACTGGATGACGGGTACGTCGCTGAGGACGGCGTTACGGATCATGCCTGCACCCTACGAGCCCCCGCGCCCGCCCCTGCCCCCGTCCCGCCCCAGCAGCGACTCCGCGACCCTCAGCTGCACCTCCGCCGGCCGGTCCCCGTCCTCCACGTCCCACAGGCAGTTCTGCAGCACCCGCCCCAGCGTCCACGCCCGCGCCCGTTCCCGGTCCGCGTCCACCACCTCCGCGAGCGCCTCGAAGCGCCACCGCACCTCCCGCGCACGGAAGTTGTTGACCAACGCCGGCAGCAGCTCGAACCCCGGATCACCGGCGAGCGGCTTCGGATCGATGGCCACCCACGGCTCGCGCCCCCCCGCCAGCACGTTGTCGTAGTGCAGGTCCCAGTGCAGCAGCCGGTCCCCCGGCTCCCCCACCACCTCCGCGAGCGCCGCCGCGCAGTCCGCGACCAGCCTCCGCTCCCGGTCGCCCCCCAGCTGCTCCAGCTGCTCCAGCGCCCCCGGCACCTCCTCCAGCATCCCCGCCGCCAGGTCCCCGAGCCGTCGCAGCCCGGCCGGCGCCGGGACCGCCGTCAGCCGGGCCAGCAACCCGCCGACGACCTCCACCGCCCGCCTGGAATCCCGTACGGCCAGCGCCGACAGGGGCCTGGTCTCGTCGAGGCGCTCCAGCAGCAGCGTGCCGGTCTCCGGATCGTCCGCCAGCAGCCGTACGCAGCCCTCCCCGGCCCACGCGCGCAGCGCGAGCGGCTCCCCCGCGTTCTCCTCGTCCAGCGCCGGCAGCTTCAGCGCCGCCGCCGTCCCGTCGGCCCGCACCACCGGCAGCACCAGGGCCGTCACCCCGTGCATCCCGGGCCCGGTCACCCGTAGCTCCCACCGCTCCAGGAAGGCGGCCACCCGCCCGGGCAACGCGTCGACGAAGGCCCGCCCGGCCGCCCCGTTGTCGCGCACCTGCGCCCGCGCGAACGGCGCGGGAACCCCGCCGAACCCGCTCCCGCCCGAGTCACCCGAGTCACCCGAGCCGCCCGAACCACCCGCCGTCGCACCGTCCATGGCCCGACCCTAAAGGGGACCGGCCGGCCCCGGGCAGACGGTCGAGAACATGCGAAAGGGGGTGTCACCCGCATCCGGGTGACACCCCCTCGTCGCGCGCCCTACGACATGTTGGAGTCGTCGAACGGGTTGTGCATCACCTTCGAGTCATGGCAACTCGCGATCGCGCCGCTGCCGGCCTTGATCTTGCAGACCTGGAAGTAGGCGTAGTCGATCCAGCCGGCTTCCAAGTACGTCCGCCACTCGGCACGCGTCTGGCCGGTGGGCACGGTCCGCATCGCCCAGGTCCTGTTGCCGATTTCGCCCCCGGTGACGAGGCGGATGCCGATGACGTAGCCGTCGGTCGCACGGTCCTCGGCGATGAGCGCTATCGGGTCGAGACGGTAGGGGTTGATCCTCCACTGGATGACCGCCCGCCCGTAGTAGGCGTTGGTCGAGATGCTTTCATCGCTGACCGTCCCGGCCGCGGCCGCGGGGCTGGCGACGAGCGGAGTGAGGATGGCGGCCAGAGCTGCCGCAGTGGCGACGAGGCTGGACTTGAGACGCAAGGATCCCCCCGGGGAGCGCGCGTTGGCTGGAAACACCTACTCTAGCTCGAATTCGATCACGCCTGACCAAGCGTCAATTGGACCCACCTGAAGCGCCGTTCGACCCTCCCAGCACCTCACACCGGCCGCACCGGCCGCAGCCCACGGACGGCGGCCGGGCGCGATCCGAAAGAGACGGCCAAGACCCAAGCCCAGGCCAAAGCCCAGGCCCAAGCCCAGGCCCAAGCCCAGGCAAGGGCCCAGGCCTAGGCCGAGGCCCCGATCCCGACACCCTTCAACGCCCCCACGAACGCCCCCGCGTCGAAGAGCGACCCGTCCTTCGACCCCACCGGCTTCCCCTCGACCAGCACCATCGGCGTCGCCTGCGCACCCGTCGCCTCGAAGCCCTTCTCCGCCTCGGCGACCCACCCCTTGTACTTCTGGTCCTTCACCGCCGCATCGAACTCAGCCCCGCGCAGCCCCGGTACCCGGTCCGCGATCCTCAGGAGCAGCTCGTCGGTGAACTTCCCCTTCGGCTGGCTGGCGAAGACCGCCGCGTGGAACTCCGCGAACTTCCCCGAGTCCGCCGACGCGCGCAGCGCGTTGACCGCCTTGACCGAACCGCTCGCCCCGTCCCGGTCCAGGAACGAGGCCAACAAGTACTCGATCTTCACCTGACCGGCCACCGCGAGCTTCAGCAGCGACTCCCCGCCGGCCTCCTCGAACCGCGCGCAGTGGCCGCACTTGGGATCCACCAGCACCTGCGCGGTGCGCGGCGCGTCCGGCTTCCCCACGACGATCTTCGCCCCGTCCACCGCCGCGGGCAGTCCCGCGAGCTGCCCGGCGATCGGACTGGTCCGCACCGGAACCTCGGAGGCGGCCACGGCCTTTCCCCCGCCCGTCCCTGACCCGCACCCGACGACCGCCCCGCCCAGCAGGGCCACGGACGCGACCGCCGCGACCAGCCGTCCTGCCACCACAACCCGCGCCATACGAACCAGTACCTCTCATACAAAAACCCAACAAAATCCCCGCCCCACCCTAAGAAGGATCCGCACCGCCCACATCAGCCATTCGGCCACCCCTCAGCCCCCAAAACACGACGTCACGCCGCTGGACACCCCTCCGCAACCCCGTGTACCAACTCCCCCATGACGATCAACGGCGGAATTTCCTTCTGGTACGCGACGGACGAGACCGCCCACGCCCACCCACCCCGCGCCCCGCTCACCGGCAACACCACGGCCGACGTCGTCATCGTCGGCGGCGGCTACACCGGCCTGTGGACCGCGTACTACCTCAAAACCGCCGCCCCCGACCTGCGCGTCACCGTCCTGGAGCAGAAGTTCTGCGGCTACGGCGCCTCCGGCCGCAACGGCGGCTGGCTCTACAACGGCATCGCCGGCCGCGACCGCTACGCCACCCTCCACGGCCGCCCCGCCGCCCAGCGCCTCCAGCACGCCATGAACGAGACCGTCACCGAGGTCATCGACACCGCCGCCAAGGAAGGCATCGACGCCGACATCCACCGCGGCGGAGTCCTCGAAGTGGCCCGCACCCCGGCCCAGCTCTCCCGCCTCAAGGCCTTCCACACCGCCGAACTCGCCTTCGGCGAAACGGACCGCGAGCTCTACGACGCCACCGACACCCGCGCCCGCATCAACATCGCGGACGCCGTGGGCTCCTCCTGGACCCCGCACGGAGCCCGCATCCACCCCCTGAAGCTGGTCAAGGGCCTGGCCGCCGCCTGCGAACGCCTCGGCGTCGTCATCCACGAGTCCACCCCCGTCACGGAGATCGCCCCGCGCCGCGCCCTCACCCCGTACGGCACCGTCCGCGCCCCGTACGTCCTGCGCTGCACGGAGGGCTTCACCGCCGCCCTCAAGGGCCAGAAGCGCTCCTGGCTCCCGATGAACTCCTCGATGATCGCCACGGCCCCCCTCCCCCCGGAGACCTGGTCCCAACTCAACTGGTCCGACGCCTCCACCCTCGGCGACATGGCCCACGCCTACATGTACGCCCAGCGCACGGCCGACGACCGCATCGCCATCGGCGGCCGCGGCGTCCCCTACCGCTACGGCTCCCGCACCGACAACGACGGCCGCACCCAGCCCGCGACGATCACGTCCCTCACCGACCTCCTCACCTCCTTCTTCCCGGTCCTCACCGGCGTGGAGATCACCCACGCCTGGTCGGGCGTCCTGGGCGTCCCCCGCGACTGGTGCGCCACGGTCACCCTCGACGCCACGACGGGCCTCGGCTGGGCCGGAGGCTACGTGGGCTCCGGCGTGGCCACGGCCAACCTCGCGGCCCGCACCCTCCGCGACCTGGTCCTGGGTGCCACAACGGACCTCACGACCCTCCCCTGGGTCAACCACCGAGTCCGCCGCTGGGAACCGGAACCCTTCCGCTGGCTGGGCGTCCAGGCCCTCTACGCCGCCTACCGCGAGGCCGACCGCCGGGAATCCACCACCCACACCCCGACGACAACCCCCCTGGCCCGCCTGGCGGACCGCATCTCGGGCCGCCACTGAGGGCATGCGAAAAGGCCCCGGGTGATCACCCGGGGCCTTTTCGCCTCTGCACGAATCCCCTGGGCCGACAAGCTTCCGACCTGGGATGGAGCCCCCTGTCGGATTCGAACCGACGACCTACGCATTACAAGTGCGTTGCTCTGGCCGGACTGAGCTAAGGAGGCGTGGTGACTCTGCGCAAGGCACGGAATCGCCTTCACTCTACACATCGCCCCGACCCCTCAGCGAAGAACTTTCCGGTGTCCGGGGCCGCCGTCGGCGGCCCCCCTCACACCCCCGGATACCCCGCCCGCGCCACCCTCGGCGCCACCGCCGCCAGCGGAAGGCCCGGGTTCAGGGCGTCCACGACCGCCTGGGTGAGCGGGCGCAGCTCCCACACGTGGCGGATCGCCTCCAGCGGGAGGTCCGTCTCGTAGTAGTCCTCGGCGAAGTCGCGGTAGGCCTCCGGGGTGCCCGCCACGAGCAGCTCGAAGAGGTAGTCCGCGCCGTCCGGGTCGGACTTGCCCTCCGGGAACTCCACCTTGCCCGTACGCCACTGCGCGTCGCCGGTCTCGCGCCAGAAGACCGCGGTGGCGTTGAACACGCCGTCCACGCAGAACGCCGGCTCCGTCAGGTACGGCCGGAAGGCCTCCGGTATGCCGTCGGTCAGGCCCGGCCACAGCCTCGCCTCGTCGTCCCCCCACGGGCTCATCACCGACTCGTGGTCGAAGCCGTGCCCGAAGACCCCGTCCGCCGTGAAGACGATCGCGTAGTCGTCGCCCGATCCGTTGTCCATCAGTGCCACTTCCTCGCCCGGGCCCCACTCCGGGTCGTAGGCGAAGTAGCCGTCGTCCTCCTCGCCGCTGATCACCAGTTCCAGCGCCGCCATCGCCCGGCAGCGGTCGCGCAGCGTCTCGATGTCGGGCAGCGCGCGGGTCACGTCGTAGATGGTCATGGTCGTGATCAAAGCAGCCGGCACTGACAGCCGTCGGGGCCATCGCGGGACGTCGGGGAAGTCACCCCCGCCCAGGTGCTGACAGGAGCCGCGCGGGCGGGTAGCGTCGGGCCGAGTCCAGTCCACTGGACTAGACCTTCCACTCGGATCGTCCGGCACGTTCCTGCCGGTAGAAGGGATTCATCACCATGGCTTCTGTCACTTTCGACAAGGCGACCCGTCTGTACCCCGGCGGCGACAAACCCGCCGTGGACCAGCTGGAGCTGGAGATCGCGGACGGCGAGTTCCTCGTCCTCGTCGGCCCCTCCGGCTGCGGCAAGTCCACCTCGCTGCGCATGCTGGCCGGCCTGGAGGACGTCAACGGCGGCGCCATCCGCATCGGTGACCGCGACGTCACGCACCTGCCGCCCAAGGACCGGGACATCGCGATGGTGTTCCAGAACTACGCGCTCTACCCGCACATGTCCGTCGCCGACAACATGGGCTTCGCGCTCAAGATCGCCGGCGAGGACAAGGCCACCATCCGCAAGAAGGTGGAGGACGCGGCGAAGATGCTGGACCTGACCCAGTACCTCGACCGCAAGCCGAAGGCGCTCTCCGGCGGTCAGCGCCAGCGCGTCGCGATGGGCCGCGCGATCGTGCGCAAGCCGCAGGTGTTCCTCATGGACGAGCCGCTGTCGAACCTCGACGCCAAGCTCCGCGTGTCCACCCGCACGCAGATCGCCGCCCTCCAGCGCGACCTGGGCATCACCACCGTCTACGTCACCCACGACCAGGTCGAGGCCATGACGATGGGCGACCGCGTCGCGGTCCTCAAGGACGGTCTGCTGCAGCAGGTCGACACCCCGCGCAACATGTACGACCGCCCGGCGAACCTCTTCGTCGCCGGCTTCATCGGCTCGCCGGCCATGAACCTCGTCGAGGTCCCGATCACCGACGGCGGCGTGAAGTTCGGCGACAGCGTCGTCCCGGTCTCGCGCGAGGCACTGTCCGCCGCCGCCGACGCGGGCGACCGCACGGTCACCGTGGGCGTGCGCCCGGAGCACTTCGACATCGGCGAAACGGGCGGCCTGGAAATCACCGTGAACGTCGTCGAGGAGCTGGGCGCCGACGGGTACGTCTACGGCTCGACCTCGCACTCCGAGGGTTCGCAGGACATCGTGGTGCGCGTGAACGGCCGCCAGGTGCCCGAGAAGGGCTCCACGCTGCACGTGGTGCCGCGCGGCAACGAGATCCACGTCTTCTCGACCTCCTCGGGTGCCCGCCTCTCCGGCTGACCCGTACGCGCACATCCGCCGAAGGGGCGTCCCGTCAAGGGGCGCCCCTTCGGCGCGAGTTCCGGTCCGGGTTCCGGTCCGAGGTACGGCGCGAAGTCCGGTGCGAGGTCCGGCAGATCGGGCCATTCGGCCCCAAGCGTCAACCCTTAATTCGAAAAGCCACGTCGAACCATCCCCCGACCGGGTGACTAAATGTCGCCATATCTTCACCGAGCGCTACTCTCGCCCTCGTGACCCACACTGCCCGCCGTATCGGCCGATCCCTCGCCCTGGTCCTGCCCGTCGTCCTGGTCCTGTCCGGGACCCTCGCGGTCACCATGGTCCCCTGGGCGGACAACACCCCCTCCCAGATCCTGACCGCGTCCGCCGAGGACGTCTCCGTCCCCGCGAAGCCGCGCGCCGCCCAGGACGTGCTGCGCGACAAGCTGTTGAGCGAGATCCAGCAGGGCGAGCAGCCTGGTGACGTCCTGACCCACCTCCAGCAGGAGGTCGACCGGCGGCCGTCCCTCGCCGAGCACTGCGTGGGCATCGCGCGCGCGCTCGGGCGGGCCGCGGTGGACGCCTACGGGCCCACGAAGGCCCAGTCGTACGCGCGGCCCGTGTGCGACACCGCGTACGCGTCCGGCGTCGCCTCCATGGGCTGACGGCCGCCGCCGCACGCCCTTCAGCACCCGGACACGAAGAACATGACCGATTCCGAGCGTTCCGAAAGCTCCGAGCGTTCCGACCGACCCCACGCGGCCGCGTTCCCGGCTTCCCCGACCCAGGCCGTTGTCCTGGCGGGGGGCCAGGGTTCGCGGCTGCGGCCTTATACGGACGACCGCCCCAAGCCGATGGTGGAGATCCCCGGAACGGGGATGCCGATCATCGGGCACCAGCTCGCGTGGCTGGCCTCCGAGGGGGTGACGGACGCCGTGGTCTCCTGCGGGCACCTCGCCGAGGTGCTCCAGCAGTGGCTGGCCGAGGCCCCGTTGCCGCTGCGGGTGACCACCGTCGTGGAGAACGAGCCGCTGGGCCGGGGCGGCGGTCTGAAGTACGCCGCCCGGCACCTCCCGCACCCCGACCGGTCCTGGTACGCGACCAACGGCGATGTGTGGACCCGCTTCTCGCTGCGCGAGATGGCCGCCTTCCACGCCGAGCGCGGGGCCACGGCCACGCTCGCGCTGGCCCGGCCGCGGATTCCGTGGGGGGTGGTGGAGATCAACGAGTACGGGCACGTACTGGACTTCATCGAGGCGCCGCAGTCCCCGTACCCGGTCAATGCCGGCGTGTACGTCTTCGGTCCCGAATTCGCCGCCCTGCTGCCGGACTTGGGCGACCACGAGCGGACCACCTTCCCGCGCCTGGCCCGTGAGCGGCGCCTCGCGGGCTTCCCGCTGCCCCAGGGGGCCTACTGGCGGGCGATCGACACGGCGAAGGACCTCACCGAGGCGGCACGGGAGTTGGCCGCGCAGAACGCCCCGTAGCGCCTCCCGTTGCCCCTACGGGCCCACACGCGCCCGTACAGGCCCGCACGGCGGCACACGGCCGGCACGGCCCCGCACCGGCCGCCCCGCACCGTCCCCGCACACGAAGAAGGCCCGGCACGCTCTCGCGTACCGGGCCTTCGCCTTCGCTGTCGCCGTGCCCGTCAGCCGCCGAGCAGTCCGCCCAGCAGGTCGGGCTTCGACGGTGCGGTGCTCCCCGTTCCCCCGGTGGAACCGCCGCCGCTCGTTCCCGTGGAGCTGGCCGGGGGCTTCTGCGGGGTGGACTGGCGGGGGGTGCTGCGCGGGGACTTGGTGCCGCTGGTGGTGCCGCGGGTCGCGCTCGGCGAGCCGGAGCCGGCCGTCGGGGAGCTCGAACCGGCGGCCCCGCGCCCGGTCTTGGCGGCCGGCGAGGAGGCTCCGGCCGAGGGCTGCACGGCCCGCTTCGAAGCCTGACCGGGGCTGGGGCTCACGGGCTGCTGCTGCTTCGGGGAGCGCGGCAGGGGCCGCCCGGGAAGGTAGTTGCTCGGGGCCTCGCCCGGTCCGGGCACGGTGACCACGGTGGTGGAGCGGACGGCGCCGCCGAGGAGCGAGCCGATGAGCAGGGTGAGCCCGCAGATGACGCTGGCCATGATGGCTCCGCGGCGCAGGACCCGGCGGCGCAGCCGCCAGACCTCGGACCGCGGGCCGAGCGTGCGCCAGGCCTCGCTCGCGAGGCGGCCGTCCAGGGAGTAGACGGGGGCGCCGGCGATGATCAGCGGGCTCCAGGCGGCGAGGTAGATGATGTCGGGCGCGTCGTAGGCGGGGACGGTCTTCCAGCTCACCGTCATCAGCAGCGCGGCGGACAGCAGGGCCCCGAAGCAGGCGGCGAACCGCTGCCACAGGCCGAAGACCGTCAGGACGCCCACGATGACCTGGAGGAAGGCCACGCTGAGGCCGGCGCCGACCGGGTGGGCCAGTGCGAAGTCGCGCAGCGGTTCGGCGAGGGCCCACGGCTGCAGGGTCTGCAGCCAGGTGACCATGGAGCCGCGCTCGCCGCCGTCGAAGTAGACGGGGTCGCACAGCTTGCCCATGCCGGCGTAGATGGAGATGAACCCGAGGAAGACGCGCAGCGGGAGCAGCACGACGCCGAGGTTCATGCGGCGGCCGGGGTAGTACGAGGCCTGCGCGCGGGCGTCGCCCTGGGCGCGGCGGGAGTCCGCCGATCCGCTGCCTTCGGAGTAGGCGGCGTCGTAGGCCTCGTGGGAGTGGGAGAGGCCCCCCACCACGGGCTGCAGCCGGGTCTCGGCCGGGTCGCCGTGGCTGCGCTGCCCGATGACGGTCGGGGTGGCGAGGGTGTCGTCCGCGAGGTCGTGGGCGAGGTCGACGCGCGGGATCGTCTGGGTGGCCCCGCCGTCGTACTCCGCGTGGCCGTCGTGGGCGCGCCCGTGATCGCGTACGGCCTGGAGCAGGCCGCCCATGGCGGCGCTGGCGGCGGCGTCGCCGGGGGCGGACTTGCCGCTCCAGACGACGGGGCGGCGGCGTGCGGCGCCGGCTCCGGCGGCCGCGAGGGCCCCGCCGAGTGCCGGGGCGAGCCCGGAGGCGCCCGAGGGCCTGGGACGCGCGCTGGGGCTCGGTGCGAGCCGCACGCGGAAGCTGGCGTGGTTGACGATGACCTGTGCGGGGTCGCACGGCACCTTGACCATGCTCAGCGCGGGCTGGTCGTCGAACCCTGGCGTTCTGGTGTCCACACTCATCTAACCGAGTGACGGGTGTTTAGGACACTGCCTTGACATCAGGGATGTGTCCGAGACCCGTCAAATCAAGCCACCCCGCCCGTAAGGGGCGGGGTGGCACGCTCACGGGTCACGTCCGATGAGCCAAGTGGATCAAGCGGCGGCCGCGGTGGCGCTCAGGCGGCTGCTGCCGGTGGTGCTGCTGCCTGCGCTCCTGGTGGCCGCTGACGCTGCCCGTGGTGCTCAGGCGCGGCCGCGGACGGCGCGGCGGCGGGAGGCCTCGTAGAGGACGACGCCCGCGGCGACACCGGCGTTGAGCGACTCGGCGCCGCCCGGCATCGGGATGCGCACGAGGTAGTCGCAGTTCTCGCCGACGAGGCGGCCGAGGCCCTTGCCCTCGGAGCCGACGACGATGACGACGGGGCCGCCGAGCGCTTCGAGCTCGTGGACCTCGTGGGTGCCCTCCGCGGCGAGGCCGACGACGGTGATGCCGGCCTTCTTGTACTCCTGGATGGCGCGGGTCAGGTTGGTGACGCGCGAGACCGGGGTACGGGCGGCGGTGCCGGCCGAGGACTTCCAGGCACCGGCGGTCATGCCGGCGGCGCGGCGCTCGGGGATGACCACGCCGTGGCCGCCGAAGGCGGAGACGGAGCGGACGATCGCACCGAGGTTGCGCGGGTCGGTGACGCCGTCGAGGGCCACGATGAGCGGGTCCTCGTGGTTCTCGTACGCGGCGGCGGTGAGGTCCTCCGGGTGCGCGTACTCGTACGGCGGGACCTGGAGGACCAGGCCCTGGTGGTTCAGGCCGTTGGTCAGCCGGTCGAGCTCCGGGCGCGGGGCTTCCATCAGGTTGATGTTGCCGCGCTCGGCCGCGAGCTGGAGGGCCTCGCGCACGCGCTCGTCGTTGTCGATGAACTGCTGTACGTACAGGGTGACGGCCGGTACGCCGTCGCGCAGCGCCTCGAAGACCGGGTTGCGGCCAACGACCATCTCGCTGGTGCCCTTGGGGCCGCCGCGGCGGGGGGCGGGGCGGCGCTTGGCCGCCTGCCTGGCCATGGCGTTGCTGATGCGGTTGGCCTTGTGCTTCTTGCGGTCCTCGGCCTTGGGCGTGGGGCCCTTGCCTTCCAGGGCCTTGCGCCGCTGGCCACCGCTGCCGACCGTCGCGCCCTTCTTGTTGGACGTGCGGCGGTTCCTGCGCTGGCTGTTCCCGGCCATGACCTCTACCTGATTTCGTTGGTTCTGCGATATGTACGTATGAAGAGTGTGCCGCCCGGGATGCCGAGCGGCCCAATCTGAGTGCGCCAGTGGGACTGCGCCGGTGGGCTCAGCGGGGGCCGAGCGTCCATCGGGGTCCGGTGGGGCTGTCCTCGATGACCAGGCCCGACTGCTGGAGCTGGTCGCGGATGGCGTCGGCGGTGGCCCAGTCCTTGCGGGCGCGAGCGGACTCGCGCTGCTCCAGGACCAGGCGTACGAGGGTGTCCACGGCTCCGTGGAGGTCCTCCCCGCGGTCCGCCTCGCCGGCCCAGTGCGGGTCGAGGGGGTCGAGTCCGAGGATGCCCAGCATGGCCCGTACCTCCGACAGGCGCGCGATGGCCGCGTCCTTGTCGTCGGCGGCGAGCGCGCTGTTGCCCTGGCGGACGGTGGTGTGGATGATCGCGAGCGCCTGCGGGACGCCCAGGTCGTCGTCCATGGCCTCGGCGAAGGCGGGCGGCACCTCGGCGGCGGGCTCGACGGAGCCGCCGGCCTTCTCGATGACGCGCTGGATGAAGCCCTCGATGCGCGCGAAGCCGGACTCGGCCTCGCGCAGGGACTCCACGCTGTACTCGATCATCGAGCGGTAGTGCGGGGTGCCGAGGTAGTAGCGCAGCACGATCGGGCGCCAGACCTTGAGCATCTCGGAGACGAGGACGGAGTTGCCGAGCGACTTGGACATCTTCTCGCCGGAGAGGGTGACCCAGGCGTTGTGCATCCAGTACTTGGCGAACTCGTCGCCGTAGGCCTTGGCCTGGACGATCTCGTTCTCGTGGTGCGGGAAGATCAGGTCGAGCCCGCCGCCGTGGATGTCGAAGGCGCTGCCGAGGTACTTGTGCGCCATCGCCGAGCACTCCAGGTGCCAGCCGGGACGGCCGCGGCCCCACGGGGTCTCCCAGTCGGGCTCGCCCGGCTTGGAGGCCTTCCACATGGCGAAGTCGCGCGGGTCGCGCTTGCCGGAGACGCCCTCGTCGGGCTGGCGCAGGTCGTCGATCTTCTGGTTCGACAGCTCCAGGTACCCGGGGAAGGAGCGCACGTCGAAGTAGACGCTGCCGTCGGCGACGTAGGCGTGGCCGCGCTCGATGAGCCCGCGCATCATCTCGATCATCTCGGGCACGTGGCCGGTGGCGCGCGGCTCGTACGTGGGCGGGAGGCAGCCCAGCGCGTTGTAGCCGTCGTTGAAGGCGCGCTCGTTCTCGTACCCGATGGCCCACCAGGGGCGGCCCTGGTCCTCGCCCTTCGCGATGATCTTGTCGTCGATGTCGGTGACGTTGCGGATGAAGGTGACGTCGAGCCCGCGGTGGGTGAACCAGCGGCGCGCGATGTCGAAGTTCAGGTACGAGCGGACGTGCCCGATGTGCGGAGCCGCCTGCACGGTGGCGCCACAGAGGTAGATCGAGACGCAGCCCGGGACGAGCGGGGTGAAGTCACGGATCTGCCGGGCGCTGGTGTCGTACAGGCGAATAGTCACGGCATCCAGGGTAGTGCGCCTGTAGCAGTGCCCCGCGACCCTTTCGGCACGCGGGGCCCGCTTTGTTGTCGGAGAGGTGCGGGCGGGGTGTATCCGTACGGGGTACTAGGCCCGGTTCGTCCGGTAGACGAGGGCCGTGGCGATGGCCGCGAGGCCTTCGGCGCGGCCGGTGAGGCCCAGTCCGTCGGTGGTGGTTCCGGAGACGGAGACGGGGGCGCCCGCCGCTGCGGCGAGCGCCTTCTGTGCCTCTTCGCGCCGCTTGCCGATCTTCGGGCGTACGCCGATCACCTGGATGGCGATGTTGCCGATCTCGAAGCCTTCGGCGCGGACGATCCGGGCGGCTTCCGCCAGAAGGGTGGTTCCTGCGGCGCCGGACCACTCGGGGCGGGAGGTGCCGAAGTGCGCGCCGAGGTCGCCGACCCCGGCGGCGGAGAAGAGTGCGTCGCAGGCGGCGTGCGCGGCGACGTCCCCGTCGGAGTGCCCGGCGAGGCCGTCCTCGCCCTCCCAGAGCAGGCCGGCGCACCACAGTTCGCGGCCGGTCTCGAAGGCGTGCACGTCGGTGCCGATGCCGACGAGCGGAATCAGCGGGGCCGCGGGGGCCGCGGCGGCGGGGTCAGTAGGCATCGGTGGCCCTCCGGCGGGCGAGTACGGCCTCGGCGAGGACCAGGTCGAGCGGGCGGGTGACCTTGAAGGCCTCTTCGTGACCGGGGACGGCCACGACGGTGATGCCGAGCTGTTCCACCATGCCGGCGTCGTCCGTGGCGCCCTCTCCGTCACCACTGGGCCGGGCCGCCTTCTCGTGGGCGAGTCGGAGCGTGGCGAGGTCGAAGCCCTGCGGCGTCTGTACGGCGCGCAGCCGGGCCCGTACGGGGGTGGCGACGACCGGCTCGGGCTCGCCGGGCGGGCCGGGCTCGACCTCCTTGACGGTGTCGGCCAGCGGCATGGCGGGGACGACGGCGGGTGCGCCGTCGCGGACGGCCTCGACGACGGAGTCGACGGTGTCGACGGGGACCAGGGGGCGGGCCGCGTCGTGGATGAGGACGGCGGTGATGTCGGCCGGGAGCGCGTCCAGGCCGGCGCGTACGGAGTCCTGACGGGTCTGCCCGCCGGGGACGACCAGGATCTCGGTGCGCTCGGGCAGCGCGTGCTCGTCGAGCAGCCGGCGCACCTCGGCGGTGCCGTTGCCGTCGGGGGGCGCCACGACGACGACGAGGGAGACCGCGCGCGAGCGCGCCATGGCGCGTACGGCGTGGATGAGCATGGGGGTGCCGCCCAGGGTCCGCAGGGCCTTGGGGGCGCCGGGACCGAGACGGACCCCGCGGCCGGCGGCCGGGATCACCGCGGCGGTGCGGTGGGGGCGCGATTCGTCAGACATCAGTAGCTCCGAGCCAGGTTTGTGACTTCGGCCGACATGGGTATGGCCTGAAGGGTGCCGGGTGCGACGCCCTCGCCCCTTCCGTGACGACCGGTCGAGTCGCTGCCCGGACCCGGCACGCCAGTGAGTACAGGCTTCAGTGAGTACAGGTATGGGTCCAGACATGCCGCAGCGCCCGGCAACAAGTCTCCTTGTCAGCGGGCACCGCGGCACAACTGTGTACGACAAAGCGCACGAGCGATCGCGTCAGGACGCGAGCACTTCGTCGAGGAGGGCCTCGGCCTTGTCCTCGTTGGTGTTCTCGGCGAGCGCGAGCTCGCTCACCAGGATCTGGCGCGCCTTTGCGAGCATGCGCTTCTCACCTGCGGAAAGCCCACGCTCACGCTCACGACGCCACAGGTCGCGCACAACTTCGGCGACCTTGATGACATCGCCAGAAGCGAGCTTTTCCAGATTTGCCTTGTAGCGCCGGGACCAGTTCGTCGGCTCTTCTGCGTACGGTGCGCGGAGCACCTCGAAGACCCGGTCCAGCCCGTCCTGGCCGACTACGTCGCGAACGCCTACGAACTCCGCATTGTCCGCGGGGACGCGAACGGTCAGGTCACCCTGCGCGACCTTGAGCACCAAGTAGGTCTTGTCCACGCCTTTGATCTGGCGAGTTTCGATAGCCTCGATCAGCGCGGCCCCGTGATGGGGATAGACCACGGTGTCGCCAACCTTGAACGTCATGTGACAGGTACCCCTTCCGTGGCTATCCAGGGTAACACGAGAATCGACCGTTATGAATGGCGTTTTCGCAGGTCAGGGCCCATCTCAGGGCTTGACAACAGCGACACGAACGTGCTGCGAGAGGCTTCCGGAGGGGGGTATTCGCAGGTCGGAGGCGCTGTACGGACCAGGCGAAACGGCTACGTTACACCTGCCCGAGAGCCCTGACGATGTGGCGTACGTCCCGTTTTGACGGGTTCCAGGGCGGGAAACCGAACTACTCCGTTCGACTGGCGGCCACCCGTACGGCGTCCGTTCCGGCCCAATCCGGAATTGATCACCCGGTCGGTGTTCGATGAAATCCGTAAATTGATCACCGAGGCCGCGGCGGCCTTTGCGAGCGGGCCTTTTGCGAATGGAAGATCACCCGGCTCCGGCGGGGCGGTGACGGAACCCGCCGGTGCGGGGGGCGGACCCCGCGCAGGGCCCGGCCCCACGCTGCGGAGGGTCGGGTGCGGGGGCGGGGCGGCGGCTCGGTAACCTAAGCGCGCTGACACATCCTTAGAGCGGCTTTACTTCGCCGCTCCGAGGCGTCCACCCTTCCGTTCCGTACGTCCAAGGAGTTGCCTCCCCCGTGAGCCGCAGCCTTCGACGCGGCGCCCTCGCCGCCACCGCCGTCGTGTTCTCGATCGTCTCGCTGGGCGCCTGCGCCGCGGGCCACGACGCTCCGACTCTCCAGGTCAAGCCGGACAACGCCGCCGTGACCAAGGGCGACATCAAGGTCCAGAACGCTCTGGTGATCACCCAGGAGAAGGACAAGAAGGGCCCGGCCGCGGTCTCCGCGACGGTGTTCAACACCGGCACCAAGGAGCAGACGCTCGAGGGCATCACCCTTCCGGGCGCCAAGGCCGTCGTGACGCTGAAGCCCGCGGGCGGCGGCTCCAAGGTGGTCATCCCGGCCGGCGGCTCCGTCGTCCTGGGCGGCAAGGGCAACGCCTCCGCCGTGGTCGCCGGCGGGGACTCCGTCGTGGACGGCAACGTCCAGAAGATCGTCTTCCAGCTGAGCACCACGGGTGACGTCGAGCTGGAGGGCTTCGTCGTGCCGGCCACCGGCATGTACGCGGGCTACGGCGCGACCGCCGCCCCGGCCGCCGGCCCCTCCCCGTCCGGCAGCCCGTCGGGCTCCCCGTCCGGCTCGCCGTCGCCGTCCGGTTCCCCCTCGGGCTCGCCCGCGAGCAGCCCGTCCGGGTCCCCCTCCGGATCCGCGTCCGCGTCCGCCTCCGCCGGTCACTGAGGCGCGAAGCACCGTACTCAAAGGGAACGGCCCCCGTCCGCTCGATGCGGACGGGGGCCGTTCCCGTGTTCCGGGCCGGTTGGACGGGGCCGGTTTACGGCTCGAACTTGTAGCCGAGGCCGCGGACCGTGACCAGGTAGCGCGGCGCGCCGGGATCGGGCTCGATCTTGGCTCGTAGGCGCTTGACGTGGACGTCGAGGGTCTTGGTGTCGCCGACGTAGTCGGCGCCCCATACCCGGTCGATGAGCTGCATGCGGGTCAGGACGCGGCCCGCGTTGCGCAGCAGCATCTCCAGCAGGTCGAACTCCTTCAGCGGGAGGTCCACCTTGGCTCCGGCGACGGTGACCACGTGGCGGTCGACGTCCATCCGGACGGGGCCCGCTTCCAGGGCCGCCGGGGTGACCTCTTCCGGCTCTCCGCGGCGGCGCAGGACCGCGCGGATGCGGGCGACCAGCTCCCGCGAGGAGAAGGGCTTCGTGACGTAGTCGTCGGCTCCTATCTCCAGCCCGACGACCTTGTCGATCTCGCTGTCCTTGGCGGTCACCATGATCACGGGGACGTTGGAGCGGCCGCGGAGCTGCCGGCAGACCTCCGTGCCGGGCAGGCCGGGGAGCATCAGGTCGAGGAGGACGAGGTCGGCGCCGTTGCGCTCGAACTCGTCGAGCCCGTCGGGCCCGGTCGCGGCGATCGCGACCTCGAAGCCCTCCTTGCGGAGCATGTAGGACAGGGCGTCGCTGAAGGATTCCTCATCCTCGACGACTAGCACTCGGGTCACGGAAGGACCTCCGGGGCAGGGATGGCTGGTGCGGTGTGAGGTTCGAGCTGGGTGCTGGCGGGTGCGGAGGCCGTCGCCGGGGCCGGCGTGGCCGCTTCGGGGAGTCGCAGGGTGAACGTGGAACCCTGACCCTCCGAGCTCCATACCGACACCTCCCCGCCGTGCGAGGCCGCTACGTGCTTCACGATCGCAAGGCCCAGGCCGGTTCCTCCCGTGGCGCGGGAGCGGGCCGGGTCCACACGGTAGAAGCGTTCGAAGATGCGCTCGCGGTCCTTTTCCGGGATGCCGATGCCCTGGTCGGTCACGGCTATCTCGATCAAGTCTCCACCCGGTGCGGTGACCCGGCGCGCGGCGATGCCGACGCGGGTGCGGGCGGGGCTGTAGTTGACGGCGTTCTCGACCAGGTTTCCGAGGGCGGCCGCGAGCTGCCCCCGGTTGCCCCATACCCGCAGGTCGGCGGTGCCGCCGGCGGCCATGGTGATCTGTTTCGCGGAGGCCGTGTGGCGGCAGCGGTCTATGGCCTCGGCCACGAGCGTGTCCACCCGCATCGGCTCCGCGTCCTCCAGGGGGTCGTCGTTCTGTACCCGGGAGAGGTCGATGAGTTCTTGTACGAGGTTGATCAGGCGGGTGGCCTCGATCTGCATGCGGCCGGCGAAGCGGTGCACCGCCTCGGGGTCGTCCGAGGCGTCCATGACGGCCTCGGAGAGCAGGGAGATCGCGCCGACCGGGGTCTTGAGCTCGTGCGACACGTTCGCGACGAAGTCGCGGCGTACGGCCTCGATGCGGCGGGCCTCGGTGAGGTCCTCCACGAGGAGGAGCACCAGGCGGGAGCCGAGCGGGGCGACGCGCGCCGAGACGGCGAGCGCCTCGCCGCGGCCGGTGCCGCGCCGGGGCAGGTCGAGCTCGACCTGGCGTATCTCCCCGTCGCGGCGGGTGTCGCGGGCCATGTGGAGCATGGGTTCCACGGCCAGCTTGCCGCCGCGGACCAGGCCGAGGGCATATGCCGCCGAGCTGGCCTTGACCACCGCGTCCCCCTCGTCGAGCACGACGGCGGAGGAGCGGAGCACGGAGAGGACGGTGTCCACTCCCGGTGGGAGCACCGCATTGATGTCGGGGCGCATGGAGCTCCGGGTGGGGCGGGCTTGGTCGCGCTCGCTCCAGCGGAACGCCAGCATCGCGATCACACCGGTGCAAAGACCGGCAATCGCTGCAGCTGCGGCGACCGCCGCGTTCACGTCCATGACTCCAGGTTAAGCAGGCCGGGGGACACTTCCACAGCCGTTCGGGTGGCACCTCGAACAGTCGTCGCCCAGAGTTCACCCTGGCGACCGTGTTGATTCACTTGTGGTGCCGGAGTCGGTCGCGTTCGGGGTTCACCGTGGCAACGTGGGGCCGATGGCCGCACCGGCCCGCTCCCAGGGCAGTACTTGCAGTAGGCAGTAGTAGGTCGAGAGAGGGACACGAGAATGCGTGACGCGTACCACGAGGAACTGGACTCGATCGGTGAAGGCCTGGTCGAGATGGCCCGGCTGGTCGGCTCCGCCATCGGGCGGGCCACGACCTCCATGCTCGACGCCGACCTGAAGCTCGCCGAGAGCGTCATCGCCGCCGACCAGAAGGTGGATGACCTCCAGCACGACCTGGAGGCCCGAGCCATCGCGCTGCTCGCGCGCCAGCAGCCCGTCGCCACCGACCTGCGCATCGTCGTCACCTCGCTGCGCATGAGCGCCGACCTGGAGCGCTCCGGCGACCTGGCGCAGCACGTGGCGAAGCTCGCGCGGCTGCGCTTCCCGGACACGGCGGTCCCGCGCGACCTGCACGCGACCATCCTGGAGATGGGGCAGCTCGCGCAGCGGCTGATGGCGAAGGCGGCCGAGGTCATCATCACGAAGGACGTCGACCTGGCGCTCCAGCTGGAGCAGGACGACGACGAGATGGACCAGCTGCACCGCACGCTGTTCCAGCACCTGATGGACGACCGCTGGAAGCACGGCATCGAGACGGCCGTCGACGTGACCCTGCTGGGCCGCTACTACGAGCGCTTCGCGGACCACGCGGTGTCGGTCGCCAAGCGCGTGGTCTACCTGGTGACGGGTGAGCACGCGGACGAGCTCCAGGCCCCCACGCAGGTCGAGGGCGTCTGAGCCGATCCGGAGGACCGGCGGGGGCCGGATCAACAACGAGCCCCCAATGCGCCGTTGACGCGGGGGCCGGGCTGGGCATGAATGAGGGCGAAGGCACAACGCCTACGAGGAGGATCCATGCCCGATTCCCCCGTCCCCATCACCCCGGAGCAGGAAGCGCAGCCCCCGGAGGGCCTGCGCCTGCGCTTGCCGCTGCTCGCGGCCTGCGGCTGCGGCTCGGGCTGCGGCTGCGGCTGCCAGTCCGGCGCCCCCTGCCAGTGCGGCGGCTGAGGCCGCCCGACCGGCCACCCGTACGCGAAGGGCCCCGCCCGACACTCCTGTCGGCCGGGGCCCTTCGCGGTCGGGTCACGGGCCGGCGGCGCGTCAGGCCGTCGGCGCGTCAACCCGCCGTCGCGTCGGCTTGGGATCGTGCTCGGCCCGGGATCGTGCTCGGCCCGGGATCGCGTCGGTACGGGTCGCGTCAGCCGGGATCGCGTCCCGCGTCAGGCCGGGATCACGCCCACCGTGAAGCCCTCGCCGTCCTGGAACTCGATCAGCAGCCCGCTGTCGGTGAGGTGGATCCAGCACTCCGGCGTACAGTCCACGACCACCTCGGCGTGGCGCGCCACGAGGGCTGCCTCCAGCGCGACGGCCGGCATCCGGTGATTGCTCCAGAACACGACCGCGAGCTCACCGGCCGCGGCGTGCACGCCCAGCAGCCTGCGCAACTCGCCCCCGTCGAAGCCCTCGCTCCGCTCGCGGACCTCGGCCCCGCGCCAGTCCAGCCGCAGGGACCCCACCGTCCCGAACCGGTTCAGCCCCAGCGCGGCGAACGCCCGGTCCTCCTCGTACGAGAGCACGATCGCCTCGCCCGCCGCGGCTTCCAGCAGCTCCGCGACCGACTCCCGGTACGTCCCGTACGACTCCCCCATGCCCCCCATGCCCCCCATCCTCCCGCACCGCACGCAAGAGCCCCCCGCCCGCCGGTGACCGGGGACGGGGGGCTGCGCGCGTGCGCGGAAGGCTACTTCTTCTTGCCCTGGGTCTGGCGGGCCCGGTTCCCGCCCCAGGTCAGAGGGCCGCGCACCCTGCCTGACCTGCTGTCGAACGGTCATCGTTGGTCGTTGTCCGTCGCCCTAGGTCACCCTCGCAGGGCCCAGAGAGGGCCCACGGACCGGGCCCCAGAACTCGCTACCGATGACAGCCCTGCGTCCGAACTCCCAGGTGGCCGCTTGTCACTTGTCGCTTGTCGTTCCCTGTTTCCCCAGGTCATGCCGACGCAGCGCGTCACCGGATAGCCATTAGGCCTTGAGGCGACAAGCGACAAGCGACAAGGGCAGGGAAGCAGTAGTGGGGTCCCCAGTAGAAACGGGCTGATGAATGCCCCCAGGGGCGCTAGTGGGGTGTCCTAGTGGGTAGTGGGGTGTCGCCCCACTACCCACTACCCAGTAGAACGGCCACGTGGGAGGGCGACGCCTTCCAAGGAGGCGAGTGGGGGCAGCCCGTCTCTTGGCAGGCCCGCCCCGTGGCGAGCAAGGACGGCTCTTCAAGGGAGACGGCCGCGACCTCCTGAAGAGCCGCCGTCGCCACAGGAGAGGCCGAAGGGGGATCTGCCGTCCTAGAGAGTTGAGAGAAAGTAGTGCCCGCAGCGTCCGCCGGGCACTCTCCACCCCCTCTGACCTGCAACAACTGTGCGGACGCCAAGCAAATTGGCCAGCGTTCGACAGTGTCCGCAGTGTCCGCAGCGCCCACCCCGAACTATGAGCATCACCGCAGGTCAAAGCGCTCCCTTGGGCGAAGGACATACGGACGCTACGGCCGCAGCCCTGCTTCCGGCTTCGTCGTGGCCGTCGACCGGCTCGGACGACGGCACGCGGGCCACGGAGCCGGTCCCCGCGCGTACCGGCCTGCGGACGAGTGTGTGAGACTCCCCTCCTGGCCAACCGGGGTGGGAGTTTTGCCTTGCACATACGTATCAAGCCGTCGATGACGTCCAGGATCACGACGAGATCTATGGCGGCCGCCGCGATCCTGCTGGCAGCCGTTCCGCTGGCTGGCTGTACGGCTAACGACGCCCAGTCCAAAGCCGAGGC
This sequence comes from Streptomyces sp. NBC_00335, assembly GCF_036127095.1. Taxonomy (GTDB): domain Bacteria; phylum Actinomycetota; class Actinomycetes; order Streptomycetales; family Streptomycetaceae; genus Streptomyces. Next base: position 4,594,477 of record NZ_CP108006.1, on the reverse strand, counting down.
CGTCACTCGGGACACTGTGGACCGCGACGTGCGGGCGGCGGTCCGCAAGGCGGGCCTCGACCCCGCGAAGGGGAAGACCACCAACGTTCCGAATGGGGTCGCGAATCCGAGCATGGTCGACTGGATCGCGGTCCTCGGCACCCCGCAGGCGGAACAGGCGCTGCCGAAGATCGGGGCGGAACTGGAGCGCCTGGGATGGCGCGCAGAGCCCGTCGGCACTTTTCCCCTCAGCTACGAGAAGTCCGACTGGACCCTTCTGGGCCGCAGCGTGACCGAGGCCGACGCGGTCACGCTCGCTCCGGGCGAAAGCCTCCTCACCGTGACGGTCACAGACTTCGGCCGCTAGTGCTGTGACCGCCAAGGTTCACCGGGTCACAGCACTAGGTCTAGCAACAGGGGTCGCTAGGTCTAGCACCAGTCCTAGCGACTTGAAGGGCCGCTGACCTGGGAACTAGCGACTAGCAAGGGGTACGTGAAACCCCGGCTTCCGACCGGAAACCGGGGCTTCGAGGCTTGCCACCGCGTGCTGGCCGGGCAGGAAGCCGGGCTTCTCTTGCCCCAGAGCCCGGAGGTTGGCGAGGTCGCCCTGAGCAGCCTCTGCCAGCGCCTTCAACAGGGGGCCCGGGTCGCCGCGGTAAATCAGGTGGGGCTCGTCTGGTTGGGGCGGTACGAATCGTGCCCTGTAGCGGGTCAGGTCGCTCTCGGAGAAGTAGATCGAGTTCGGATCCGCTTCGTGCTGTGCGTTCCGCTTGCTCACGCGCTCCCAGAGCTCCTCGTGGCTTGCCTCCAGGTAGACCAGTACCGAGGTTGCGCCGGCGTCCGCTGCAGCCAAGTGCCACCGTGCGCGGTCGCCCGGCGTCCAGAAGCCGTGGTCGACCACCACGTTGTTCCCGTGAGCGAGTACCTGGGGCACTCGGATCCGGGACTCACGCTCAAGGTCTACGCCCACCTCATGCCGAGCAGCAGGGACCGTGCGCGGGAGGCTCTCGGCCGGGCTCTGCGGCCGGACGGTCCCCCACGCTGAGGGCCCACAGAGGGCCCAGGGAAAACGAATACCCCCGATCTGCGCCGTTTGCGCAGATCAGGGGCATGATCGCTTTTGCTACTTCTTCTTGCCCTGGTTCTTGACGGCCTCGATGGCGGCCGCCGCGGCGTCCGGGTCGAGGTAGGTGCCGCCCGGGTTGAGGGGCTTGAAGTCGGCGTCCAGCTCGTAGGAGAGCGGGATGCCGGTCGGGATGTTCAGGCCCGCGATGTCCTCGTCGGAGACGCCGTCGAGGTGCTTGACCAGCGCGCGCAGGGAGTTGCCGTGCGCGGCGACCAGGACGGTCTGGCCGGCCAGCAGGTCCGGGACGATCGAGTCGTACCAGTACGGGAGCATGCGGACGACGACGTCCTTGAGGCACTCGGTACGCGGGCGCAGCTCCGGCGGGATGGAGGCGTAGCGCGGGTCCTCGGACTGCGAGAACTCCGTACCGTCTTCGAGCGCCGGCGGCGGGGTGTCGTACGAGCGGCGCCACAGCATGAACTGCTCCTCGCCGAACTCGGCGAGGGTCTGGGCCTTGTCCTTGCCCTGGAGGGCGCCGTAGTGGCGCTCGTTCAGGCGCCAGGAGCGGTGGACCGGGATCCAGTGGCGGTCGGCTGCCTCCAGCGCCATCTGCGCGGTGCGGATCGCGCGCTTCTGGAGCGAGGTGTGCACGACGTCGGGGAGCAGACCGGCGTCCTTGAGCAGCTCACCGCCGCGGATCGCCTCCTTCTCGCCCTTCTCGTTGAGATTGACGTCCACCCAGCCGGTGAACAGGTTCTTCGCGTTCCATTCGCTCTCGCCGTGGCGGAGGAGGATCAGCTTGTACGGTGCGTCGGCCATGCGTACGAGCCTAATGGACGCACCCCGCCCCTCGCGCGCGGTGTGTACGGCACGTGGGACGGTCCCCGATTGACGCCGGCCGTCAATCCATTGGCCCCGGAAGGCCACTGTCCGTAGGGTCCGAACGAGTAGAGGGACGCTTACATCTCGGGGGGATTCCATATGTCCGTTGCCAGTGTGAGGCGGGCCGCCCGCGAGAGCGTGGCGGGACTGCCCCGGGAGTTCTGGTGGCTCTGGACGAGCACGCTGGTCAACAGGCTCGGGGCCTTCGTCGCCACATTCATGACCTTGTACCTGACCCTGGAGCGGGGCTATTCGGCCTCCTTCGTGGGACTTGTGGTGGCCCTGCACGGGCTCGGCGGCGTGGTGTCCTCGCTCGTCGCCGGAGTGCTCACGGACCGGCTGGGCCGCCGGCCCACGCTGATGGCGGCGCAGACCTCGACCGCGTTCTCGGTGGCGCTGCTCGGGTTCATGGAACATCCGGCGGCGATCGCCGCGGTGGCGCTGCTGGTCGGCATGACCTCCAACGCCTCGCGGCCCGCGGTGCAGGCGATGATGGCGGACATCGTCCGCCCCGAGGACCGGGTACGGGCCTTCGCGCTGAACTACTGGGCCATCAACCTCGGCTTCGCCGTCAGCTCGACCGCGGCGGGCTTCATCGCGGAGTACAGCTACCTGGCCGGGTTCCTCGGCGAGGCGGCCCTGACGCTGGTCTGCGCGGTGCTCGTCTACCTCAAGCTGCCGGAGTCCCGGCCGGAGAAGACGGCGGCGGAGAAGGCGTCCGCCGAGCCGGAGATCGGCCTGGGCACGGTGCTGCGGGACGGGCGGTTCATGGGCGTGGTCGGGCTGTCGTTCCTGATCTCGCTGATCTTCATGCAGGGCTCGTTCGGGCTGCCGCTCGCGATGGGCGCGGCCGGGTTCTCCACCGTCGACTACGGGCTGGTCATCGGCCTGAACGGCGTGCTGATCGTGGTGCTGCAGATCCCGGTCACCCGGTTCATCGAGCACCGCGATCCGCAGAAGCTGCTGGTCATCTCGGCGCTGCTGGCCGGGTACGGGTTCGGGCTGACGGCCTTCGGCGGCTCGGTGTGGGCGCTGGCGCTGACCGTCTGCGTGTGGACGCTGGCCGAGATCATCAACTCGCCGACCCAGATGGGCCTGGTCGCGCGGCTCTCCCCGGTACACGGGCGCGGCCGCTACCAGGGCATGTACACGATGTCGTGGGCGGTGGCCTCGCTGATCGCCCCGCTGATGGCGGGCTTCGCGATCGAGCACTTCGGCGCGGCCTGGCTGTGGGGCGCGACGGCGGTCCTGGGGACGATCGCCGCGGCGGGCTACTGGCTGCTGATGAGGGGGCTTTCGCAGGACGAAGGGGGCGCGGTGGAGGCGGCCGCGGAGACGGTCGTGGAGGTCGTCGCGGAGCCCGTCGTGAAGGTCGCGGTGGAGCCCGTCGCGGAGGTCACCGTGGAGTCAGTCGTGGAGGTCGCCGCTCCGGCGAAGGCGGCGGATCCGGTGGGTCCGGTGGGTCCGGCCGCCTGACCCTCTTGGCCCGCCTGGCCCGCCGGCTCCGCCTGGCCCTCCTACTCCGGCCGCGCCGCCGCCCCCGACGGCCGCGTCAGGTGCTTGAAGGCGTCCAGGTTGCGCGTGGACTCGCCCCGCGAGACCCGCCACTCGTACTCCCGCCGGATCGCGCTCGCGAAACCCAGCTCCAGCAGGGTGTTGAAGGCCCCGTCGGCGGCCTCCAGGACCGTGCCGAGCAGCCGGTCCAGGTCGTCGGGGGTGATCACCGACAGGGGGAGGCGGGCCGTCAGGTAGACGTCGCCGAGCGCGTCGACCGCGTAGGCCATGCCGTAGAGCTTGAGGTTGCGCTCCAGCAGCCACCGGTGGACGCCGGCCTCGTTCTCGTCCGGGTGGCGGATCACGAAGGCGTTGACCGACAGGGAGTGCTTCCCGGCCTTGAGCGAGCAGGTGGTGCTCAGCTTGCGGGTGCCGGGGAGCTGGACCACGTACGAGCCCGGCTCCGGGCTCTCCCAGCTCAGTTCCGCGCCGGTCAGCGTCGCTTCGATGATCGCCGCGGTGTCGTTGAGGGGGTCAGCGTCAGCCATGGTGGGAGCGTACGTGACGGCGGTGATCGTGCATCGCCCCCGTGTACACGTCGGCCGTGCCGCTCGCGGCGGTGTCCCAGCCGAAGAACTGCGCGTGCCGCGCGGCCGCCTCGCCCATCCGGTCCGACAGTCCCGGCTCGTCCACGAAGCGCCGTAGCTCGCGGGCGTAGTCGACCGGATCGTGGCCGGGTACGAGGATCCCCGTGACCCCGTCGTTCACGGCGACCGGCAGCCCGCCGACGGCCGCGGCCAGCACCGGCGTGCCGGTGGCCTGCGCCTCTATGGCGACCAGCCCGAAGGACTCGCTGTACGAGGGCATGACCAGCACGGACGCCGCCCGGAACCAGTCCGCGAGCCCGTCCTGCGCCACCGGCGGGTGGAAGTGCACGAGGTCCGCGATGCCGAGCTTCGCGGCGAGCTTCTGCAGCCCCTCCGGCTTCGCGAGCCCGCTGCCGCTCGGCCCGCCGACGACGGGCACGAACAGCCGGGTGCGCAGCGCCGGGTCCCGGTCCACGAGTTCGGCGACGGCCCGCAGCAGGATGTCGGGGGCCTTGAGCGGCTGGATGCGGCCCGCGAAGAGCGGGATGACGGCGTCCTGCGGCAGCCCGAGGCGGGCGCGGGCGGCGGCGCGGCCGTCGGCGACGGTGAAGCGGTCGAGGTTCACGCCGGGGTGGACGACGGCGACCTTGCCGGGGTCGGCCGCGTAGTGGCGTACGAGCTCGTCGGCTTCCTCGGCGGTGTTCGCGATGAGCCGGTCGGCGGCGTCGACGATCTGCGTCTCGCCGATGACGCGGGCGGCCGGTTCGGGGGTGTCGCCCTCGGCGAGCGCCGCGTTCTTCACCTTGGCCATGGTGTGCATGGCGTGCACGAGCGGGACGCCCCAGCGCTCGGCGGCGAGCCAGCCGACGTGACCGGAGAGCCAGTAGTGGGAGTGGACCAGGTCGTAGTAGCCGGGGCGGTGCCCGGCCCAGGCCTGCATGACGCCGTGGGTGAAGGCGCACAGCTGGGCCGGCAGCTCCTCCTTGGCGAGGCCCTCGTACGGGCCCGCGTCCACGTGCCGTACGAGGACTCCGGGCGCGAGCTCGACTACGGGCGGCAGGCCGCCGGTGGTGGCGCGGGTGAAGATCTCGACCTCGATGTTGATCGCGGCGAGGCGCCGGGCCAGCTCGACGATGTAGACGTTCATCCCGCCGGCGTCGCCGGTGCCGGGCTGGTGCAGCGGTGAGGTGTGCACGCTGAGCATCGCGACCCGGCGCGGCTTGCGGTGGCCTCCGACGGCGGCGGGCAGGCGCAGGCGGGGCGGCTCGTGACGGGTGCCCGAGCGGGCCGCGGCGAACCGTCCGCCGATGCTGCCGCCGATGCGGGACACGTACTGGCTCAAGGGAGCAGTTCCTCTCGCTCGGACGGCATGACACCGAGAGCGCTGTCGGCGCTCTTCTAGGAGTGCAACCCGGACGGCCGTCTCCCGCATTCCGGGACGGGCGGTTTTCCTGCTGCCGCGCGGGATTTTTATCGCGCGGGAACCCTCCGCTTACTCTCTGCACATGGCCTCCCGCTCCACCCCTCCCCCGCGGCGCCCCGTCGGCACGGTGACCCGCGGGACGACGAACCCGAACCGCCTGCGCCGCATGGACCGCTGGATCGCGGCGACGCACGGGGCGGCGCTGCGGCGCGCGGACGCCCCGGTCGCGGTGGACCTCGGCTACGGGGCCGCGCCCTGGACCGCGGTGGAGCTGCTGACCCGGCTGCGGGAGGCGGCCCCGCGGGTGCGGGTGGTCGGCATCGAGATCGAACCGGCCCGGGTCGCGGGTGCGAAGCCGTACGAGCGGGAGGGCCTGAGCTTTCGGCACGGCGGCTTCGAGGTGCCGCTGGAGGGCGGGGTGCGGCCCGCGCTGATCCGGGCGGCGAACGTGCTGCGCCAGTACGACGAGGAGCAGGTCGAGGCGGTGTGGGAGCGATTGTGTGCCCGGCTCGCTCCCGACGGGCTGCTGGTGGAGGGGACGTGCGACGAGATCGGGCGGCGCCACGTCTGGGTCGCGCTCGGGCCCGAAGGGGCGCGCACGGTGACCTTCGCGACCCGGCTGGGCTCCCTGGAGCGCCCCTCGGACCTGGCGGAGCGGCTGCCGAAGGCGCTGATCCACCGCAACGTGCCGGGCGAGCCGGTGCACGCGTTCCTGCGCGACTTCGACCGGGCGTGGGCGGCGGCGGCCCCGTACGCCTCGTACGGGGCGCGGCAGCGCTGGATCCGGACGGCGCGGGCGCTGGCCGGGGACTGGCCGCTGGCGGACGGGCCGGTGCGGTGGCGCCAGGGGGAACTGACGGTGCGGTGGGAAGCGTTGAGGCCTTCGGGGTGACGGGGGCGGACGTGGCTGCCGGAGCTGCCGTGGCCAGGGGGGCCGCGGGGGCGATCGGGACGCATCGGATGGATATCCACAAGGGTGTTGGAATTCACCGACTCGTGGCACCATCCCGAAGGCAATGACAAGTTACTGACGATTAATCAATCCTGTGTCTGGGGGGACCATGAGGAAACGACGACGGGGTTCGATCGCCCTCACTCTGCTGTGCGCGATGGCGCTGCTGTCCGCGCCCGGCGCGCTGGCCGGTACCGCGTTCGCGGCGCCGGAGCCCCAGCAGGGCAAGTCCCTGGAGCAGGTCCGCAAGGAAATAGAGGGTCTCTACCGCGAGGCCGGCGCCGCCACCGACGCCTTCAACCTCGCGGAGAGCGAGACCAAGACGCAGTCCGACAAGATCGTGGAGATCGCCAACCTGGTCCTCGCGGGCCAGGACCGCATCACCGTCCTGAAGGGCCGCGCGGGCGCCGCCGCCCGCGCCCAGTACCGCTCGGGCGGGCTGCCGCCGGGCGCGCGACTGGCCCTGAGCGACGACCCGTCACAGTTCCTGGACGGCACCGACCGGCTGCGCCAGGGCGAGAAGGCCACCTCGGACCTGCTCTCCGAACTGAACCGCACCCAGAGCGACTTGCAGCAGTACGCGAGGGACGCCAGCGCGCACTGGGAGACCCTGGAGGCCAACCGGGTCAAGCAGGAACTCGCGAAGAAGCAGGTCGAGGACAAGATCAAGGCGGCCGAGGACCTCGAAAGCAAGCTGGAGGCCGAGCAGAAGGCCCGGCTGCTGGAGCTGGAAGCGGAAGCGCAGCGCAAGGCGCAGACCGACTGGCTGTCCACGGGCGCGCTGAACGGCTCCAAGGGGGCCGCGGCCACCGACGCGGGCAAGCGGGCCGTGCAGTTCGCGGCCGCCCAGATAGGAAAGCCGTACGTGTGGGGCGCCGAGGGACCCGGTTCGTTCGACTGCTCCGGGCTGACCTCACAGGCCTGGCTCGCGGCGGGCAAGAGGATCCCGCGCACCTCGCAGGAGCAGCTGCGGCTGCCGAAGGTCGCGGTCAAGGACATGCGGCCGGGCGACCTGATCATCTACTTCGACGACGCGAGCCACGTCGGGATGTACGTCGGGGACGGCGCGATGGTCCACGCCCCCCGCCCGGGCCGCAACGTCACCATGGCGGGCGCGGGCTCCATGCCGATCAAGGCCGTGGTCAGGCCGGACGCGTAGCGGCCCGCTCACCGACGGGCAGCACCGCCTGCGGCGAGCGCCCTCAGGGGCCGGCGGCCGGCCGTCGGGGGCGGCCCGCCCGCCACGGCGGTACGTCTCGGTGGGCGGGATCCCGTACCCCTCCGCCGTGACGTTGGTCATTCGCCGACGCGGACTTTCCCACCTGATAACGGCATATGCCGGAGCCCCGCGCCGGACCCGCCATTCCGCTTCCCTCGTCCCGCCGCTAGGGTCGCCGGACGAGCGAACCCCCGAGGGGGCGGGAAGGAACCGGAGACGATGCCCGTACCCGTACCGCGGCAGAGGGACATCCCGGGCACCGAGAGCGGCCCGGGCGCCACGTCATCGCTCACCCTGCTGGTGATCGAGGACGACCCCGCCGGCGGCCTCACCGTCCCCGAGATACTCGACGCCGACGGCCACCGCATCAGGCTGCGCAGCGCCCGCAACCTCACGGAGGCGGCCCGGCTGCTCACCCCCGACGTGAACTGCGTCCTGCTCGACCTCGCGCTCCCGCACGGCGGCGCGGGCTCCGGCTCCGGCGACGCCGCCGATCCCTTCGGCGCCCTGCGCCAGGTGCTCCGCATCGCCCCGCGGCACGCCGTCCTCGTGCTCACCTCCGAGGAGGACGCGGAGCGCGCCGCGGAGGCCGTACGCGTGGGGGCCCAGGACTTCCTGTTCCGCGACGAGCTGGACGGGCGGCTGCTCAGCCGCGCCATCCGCTACGCGGTGGAGAGAAAACGGGCGGACATCGCCCAGTACAAGCTTGCAGAATCGAAACTTCGGGCCCAGGAGAACGCCCGCCTGGAGCGCGGACTGCTCCCGCACCCGCTCCTGGAGGGCTCCGACCTCCGCTTCGCCGCCCGCTACCGTCCCGGCCGCAGCCGCGCGCTCCTCGGCGGGGACTTCTACGACACCGTCCGCACCCCCGACGGCACCGTCCACGCGATGATCGGCGACGTCTGCGGCCACGGCCCGGACGAGGCCGCCCTCGGCGTCGAGCTGCGCATCGCCTGGCGGGCGCTGACCCTGGCCGGCCTGTGCGGCGACGACCTGCTCTCCACCCTCCAGCAGGTCCTCGAAGTCGAGCGGCCCTGCGAGGAGATCTTCGCGACGCTCTGCACGGTGGACATCTCCCCGGACGGCCGGCGCGCGGGCCTGTGCCTGGCGGGCCATCCGGCGCCGCTGATCTCCCGGCCGGGCCGCCCCGCGCGACTGCTCCCGTACGAGAACAGCGGCCCGGCGCTCGGCCTGCTGCCCCGGGCCCGCTGGCCGCGCCGCCAGGTGGAGCTGGGCGGCACGTGGAGCCTGATGCTCTACACCGACGGCCTGATCGAGGGCAAGATCGGGCAGGGCAAGGAGCGGCTGGGGCAGGACGGCATGGTCGAGATGATCAACCGCCACCTGGCCGACGGACTGAGCGGCGAAGGCCTGCTCGAAGCCTCCGTGACCGAGGCCCGCCGCCTCAACGGCGGGGAGCTGACGGACGACGTCGCCGTCGTCCTCCTCTCGCGCGCCGAGGGCTGACGGGCCGGACGGGCGCGACAGCCGCGACGCCCGGGGCCTGCCGCCCTACAGCTCTACCGTCCGCCGTTGTAGGGCCCGTACGGCCCGTCGCTGCTGCTGCCGCCCCGTCGGCCGCCACCGCCGCCGCCCGAGACCTGCTTGAGGGCGGGCCGCACGTCGACGAAGAACACGATGCTGGCGACGAGACCGGCGATCTGCAGGAAGAGCATCCCGAGGAAGAAGTCCACGAGCACGGTGATGCCGAGGATGACCGCCCAGAAGGTCTTGGTCTGCTTGCCGGCCGCCCGGTACGCGTCCTCGCGCGCCGTCAGCGCCATCACGAAGGCCACCACGGCGAGCCCGAGCATGGCGTACCCGAGCAGCGGAAGCACTCCCTGATCGAACCCGTTCATCAACATCGTCTGACCGCCTTCTCACGCCTCGCCCGCCGGATGCCACCTGCCTCCACGCTACCGGCAGAGCCCCTTTCCCAAACCACAACGGACCGGACGCCCCGCGGGTGCCCGGTCCGTCGCGCCGTACTCAGCTCTGGTCGGCCGGCTCGGCGGCGGCCTTCTTGGCCGCGGCCTTGCGGGCCGGAGCCTTCTTCGGCGCGGGCTCCGCGGCGGGCTCGACCACGGGCTCCGCCACCGGCTCGGCGGCCTCCGGCTCCACGACCACGGCGATGTCGACGATCTCCTCGGAGACCTCGCCGCGCCATGCCCGTACGGTCTGCTCACCGTGCTCGGCGACCTTGTCGTAGGCCTCCTTGGCCTTGACCGCGTACTCGGCGGCCACGCCGACCCCGCGCAGCGCCAGGTCCTGGGCGGTCTCCCCGAGCTTCTTCGCGTCGATCGCCCCGAACACCTCGGCGACGGTGGCAGTGACCGCCTCCTGCGCCTCCTTGGCCTTCTCCTTGGCCTTCTCCTGCACGGCCTTCGGGTCGGTGTTCTTCACGGCCTCGATGCGCGCGGGGGCCTCGGCGCGCAGCTGCTCGATCAGCCCGGGCACCTTCCTGGCCTGCTGCACGGCGAGGTCGGCGGTGCCGGCGGCGAAGTAGAGGGGGGTCGGGTCGGTGAGGGTCTTCTTCAGGTCATCGGCGATGGCCATGTGGTGGTCCTCCCGGATCACGGTCTCAGTTCGTGCTCAGTGCGTACTCGGTGCGTACTCAGTTGGTACGGCGCGTCTCGGCATCGCCACTAGCGCCGTCGGAAGCGACTTCCGCTCCCGCCTCGGCCTTCGCCTCGGCTTTCGCCTCGGCCTCCGCGGCGTTCTCCTTGCGGAAGGACTCGTAGACCTGGAGCAGCACCTGCTTCTGCTGCTCGCTGATGGACGGGTCGGCGAGGATCACGGCCCTCGTCTCCACGGCGTCCCGGTCCCGCTCGTCCAGGATTCCGGCCTGCACGTACAGCGTCTCGGCGGAGATCCGCAGCGCCTTGGCGAGCTGCTGCAGGATGTCCGCGCTCGGCTTGCGCAGCCCGCGTTCGATCTGACTGAGGTACGGATTCGACACCCCCGCCGCATCGGCCAGCTGCCGCAGCGAAAGCTGCGCCTGCCTCCGCTGCTCGCGCAGGTACTCGCCGAGGTTCCCGACGTTGAGCGATGCCATGACCCGATCCTGCCGCACCTTGCTAACTATTGCAAGCAGCTGCTTGCAATAACTCCCACCCCTCGGCTCGTGCCGGCAGCCTTGCCGAACGGTGTCACCGATCCCGACAGGCCGCCTTCGTCGTCATACAGCTCAAGGCCGGAGATCCCGTCTGACGCCACGCCCGGTTCTGCCGCGCCGTCTCGTGCGCGCATCACGTCGCAGCGGGCCGCCTCAGGGCGCGCCCTGAGGCGCGAGCCCGACGACCACCCCCGACGACCACCCCCAATGACCGCACCGGCGGCCGCCCCGACTACGGCGCCGCCGCGATGACCACCGTCGCGTAGTACTCCTCGGAGGTCACCGTGCGCACCGACAGGCCCGCCGCCGTCAGGGCCGCAGCCGTGACGGGGGCCTGGCGGGTGCTCGTTTCGATCAGGAGGCTGCCGCCCGGCGCGAGCCAGGGCCGGGCGCCGGCGGCCACCCGGCGGTGGACGTCCAGGCCGTCCGCGCCGCCGTCCAGGGAGACGGGCGGTTCGTGGTCGCGGGCCTCCGCCGGCAGCAGGGCGATCTCCCCGGTCGGGACGTACGGGGCGTTGACCACCAGCACGTCGACCCGGCCCCGCAGCCCGGCGGGCAGGGGAGTGTAGAGGTCGCCCTCCCAGACCCGGCCGCCGTACGGGGCCACGTTGCGCCGGGCGTAGGCGAGCGCGGCGGGGTCGATGTCCGCCGCGTGCAGCTCCGCCCCCGGCACCCGCGCGGCCACGGCGGCGCCGAGCGCGCCCACCCCGCAGCACAGGTCGACGACCACCGCGCCGGGCCGCGCCGCCTCCACCGCCTCCCGCGCGAGGAACTCGCTGCGCCGGCGCGGCACGAAGGCCCCCTCGCCGACGGCCATCCGCAGCCCGCAGAACTCCGCCCAGCCGACGACGTGTTCCAGCGGTTCGCCCGCGACCCGCCGGGCCAGCAGCCCCTCCAGGTGCCCCGCGTCCTCGGCGGCGGCCGTCAGCAGCTCCGCCTCCTCCTCCGCGAAGACGCAGCCGGCCGCGCGGAGGGCTTCCACCAGTGTTGCCAAGTACCTCAGTCCTCGTTCCGTGAGTTTCCCGCCCGGCCCGCACGCACGGACGCACATGCATACGCACGCACGCCCGCACACCCGCCCAACACCCGTACAGGGCTCAGAAGATGTCCGGGCACCACGGCCGGCGCGCCGTGCGGAACACCACGTCCGCGAGCGCGAGCGCCCCGGGGCGCTCCTCCGTGATCCCGCCGAGCGCCGCCAGCCGCACCGCCGACGCGTCGCCCAGGTACAGCGCCCCCAGTGTGCCCACGTCCAGACGCAGATCGGCCGGCTCCTCCGTGCGTACGCAGTCCCCCGCGCCCGCGTCCAGCCGGTAGCGCCCGCCCGCCGGCCCGGACGGGTCGGTGACCTCCAGGACGAGGACGCCCGGCACCTCGTACATCCTTGCGCGCAGGGCCCGTACGACGTCCAGCAGCCGCACCCACAGCCAGTCCGCCGAGGTCAGCAGCCGGGCGGCGCGCGCGTCGGGCAGCAGCCCGGTGACGAGGTCGTCGGGGGCGCGGTAGCCGGTGCGGACCTTCACCACCCAGTCGATGGAGCACAGGAAGTGCCACAGCGCCCGCTCCGCCTCCGGGTTCACGGCGAGCAGCTGCATGGCCCGTGCGGTGTTCTGCGGGACCTTGGCGTCGGTCCAGTTGTCGTCGGTGGTGTACCGGACCAGGCCCTCCACCTCGCCGCGCGCGCTGCGGTACACCGCGTGGAAGGACGGCGTGTACGGGTTGTGGGACAGCGTCTGCTCGCCCGTGGCCACCCGCCACCAGCGGGCGTCGCGGCTCACCGCGCCGGGAATGGCCGCCCGCAGCCGCTCGTGCAGCGCCGGGCCCAGCTCCCGCACCTCGGCCTCGTCCACGAGGTCGATGCGCCCGCCGTCACCGGGGACGGCGGCCCGCGGGTCGAGCCCGGTGCGCGGTACGTCGATCTCCCACTCCGCGACGGAGGTGGCGGGCCCGTACCCGTACCGCCCGTAGATCGGGTACTCGGCGGCGATCAGCGTCGACACCACGTCACCGCGCGCGTGGGCGGCGGCCAGCTCGGCGGCCATCATCCGGGTCAGCAGGCCCTGCCTGCGGTGCGTGGGCAGCACGGTCACGCTCGTGACGGCGCTCGACGGGACGAACCCCCCGCCGGGCACGGTCAGTTCCTGCGGGAAGGAGCGGAAGGTCGCCACGCACCGGCCGGTGTCGGCGTCGAACCCGCCCTGGGTCCGGGCGCAATCGAGGTGCCCGGCCACTTGCGCGTGGTCCTCGGCCGTGGGGTGCACCGCGTTCAGGAAACCGGTCTGCTGGGCACGCAGCCACTCGGGAAGCTCGGATTCGGCGATCGGCCGGACGTCAGCGCTCATGGCGAACCACGCTAATCTGCCCGGCCCGCCCCCGTCGCCCGCATTTCCCGCGGGCCCCCGCACCCCCGCCCGCTCAGGCCAGCAGGTCGTCCACCTGGGCCTCGCCCTCCCGGTAGCGCCGGGTGATCTCCGCGCTGCAGTCGTCGGCCGTGCGCTGGAGCTGCTGGCGGCGCCGCGACACCTGCTGCTCGTAGCGCACCAACTTCCCCATGCCCTCGTGGAGTTCCTCGTCCGTGCGCGCGCCCAGGTCCGACAGCTCCACGTCGGAGAGCATCTCGGCCGCCAGCAGCCGGTACTCCTCCCCGTGCGGGGTGCCGAGGGTGACGTGCCGGGCGGAGGCGCTGCGGCTGGAGGGAGCGTCCGCGAGGATCTCCGACAGCCGGTCCACCACCGGCGCCTCGGGGTCCGTACGCCGGGCGAGCTCGGCGCGCAGGATGTCGATGCGGCCCTGGAGCAGCCGCCGTACGTAGCTCAGGTCGGCCTCGTCGCGCTGCGCGTCGCGGCGCAGCGCGCGCAGCTCGGGCAGCCCGAGCGCGGTGGTCGCCGTCGCCGCGACGTCCGCGGCCCCGGACCGCTGCGCGGGCGGGCGCGGCGCCGGGGTCTCGGCGGAGGCCGCGGGTGCGCCGGGCACGCCGGATCCCATGGGTCCGATGGGTGGTCCGATGGGCGCAGAAGCAGGTGCGGAGGTACCAGAAGTATTCATGCGTTCGTGTCCGTCCCCTCGACCGGTGCTGGGGGCACCGCCTGCGTGCATCGTGCCACTCCCCGTGGTACCGACGCAGTCCCACTCCACCCGATCGGCCCCGGACGGCCCAACTGATTCGCCTGTCAGCCGCTGCCGTCCACCAGATACCTCATATGGGTGAAGGGAAAGGGTTCGAGGCACCCGCACCTTCACGGAAACGCCAGTCTCAGTGAGGAACATCCGTGCTGTTGTGCGTGATGGGGAGGGGAGGCCGGTGGTGCGCTTGAGAGCGAGGAGTGTCGGGGGGAGGCGACGGCAGCCTCCACTGCGACGCCCGTCGGCCGACCCCTTCACGGTGTCGGTGCCCGCCGGCGCGCGCATCCGGGATCGTCTGCGTCCGTCCACCTGCGACGCAGAGGTCCTGCGGATCGTGGGTGATCACCTCGGCAGGTACGCCCGTGCCGACCTGGCCGAGCGGTTGCGGATCGGGATGGTGCCCGCGAAGGAGGATCGGCGTGCGGAGCGCAAGCGTGCGCTGACGAAGGTGTCGTCGTCGCGCTGGGCGGGGGCGATCACTCGCGCGTCCGATGACCAGCACCAGTTGTCTCGCCGGAGCCTGTTCGACGAGCGGACCTCGCTGCGCCGGACCATCGTGAAGATCCGCCGGCGTCTGGCAGTGCCGTGCGGCCGGCGCCTGGGTGGTGTTCGGGGCTATCCGGACCCGGCCGAAAGAACACAGAAGCAGCGCCGGTTGCAGGTCCTCACTGCCCGACTGACCGAGGTGGAACGGCGGATCGAGTCCGGGCATCCGGCGATCGTCATCGGCGGCCGGAAGCTCGCCAAGATGCGGCACCGCCTCACCGCCGCTGGGCTCACCGAGGCCGGGTGGCGGGAACGGTGGGACGCACGTCGCCTGTTCCTGACCGCCGACGGCGAGTCGGGTGCGCCGCACGGCAACTACACGATCACCGTGAATTCGGCCGACGGCACGGTCGCCCTCGTCCTGCCCGAACCACTCAGGCACCTCGCGAACGCCCCGCGCGGGCGGTACCGGCTCGCCTGCACCGTCACCTTCAATCACCGCCGAGACGAGTGGCTGGACCGGATCACCGCCAACCGTTCCGTCCGCTACGACATCGTCCGCGACCCGGAACGCGGCCGCTGGTACCTCGACGCCTCCTGGTCCACCCCGAGAACGCTCCTCCCCACCCCTGCCGAGCTGGCCGCAACCGGCGCCCGGCTGCTTGCCGTGGACCTCAACGCCGATCACCTGGCCGCCTGCGTCGTCGACGCCCACGGCAACCCCGCCGGCCGACCGGTCACGATTCCCACCGACCTGACCGGCCCCACCTCGCAGCGCGACGGACGCCTCCGTCAGGCGATCACCCACCTGATCCACCTCGCCCATCAGCACGGCTGCGCCGGCCTGGCCATCGAGAACCTCGGCTTCGCCGACGCCCGCGCCACCGGTCGCGAGACGATGGGACGCGGCAAACGCGGCAAGGCATTCCGGCGCACGGTCGCGGGCTTGCCCACGGCACGCTTCCGCGACCGGCTGTCCGGCATGGCCCACCACGCCGGCCTCGTCGTCATCGCCGTCGACCCCGCCTACACCAGCCGCTGGGGAACCCTGCACTGGAAGGCCCCCCTCCAGCAGCAATCCAAGATCATGACCGTCACCGGCCACCACGCGGCCGCGGTGGCGATCGGCAGACGCGCCCTCGGACACGGGATCCGGCGTCGGCCAGGTGTGACCGCACACGACCAGAGGATCGTCGCGCGGAGAGCTACCGGCCAGACCGCTCCCCTGCCGAGGGCGCGAGGGACCGCGAGCCCGCCCAGGACCACAGGCACACCCCACCCGGGTGACAAGACCTGCCGGGACCGAAGCGACCAGCTCGCGCTGTTCCCCGTCCCCCAAGACCGTTCGGGGAGACAACCGGCAACGCCGGTGGGCAGCGATGGGGCCGATACCGGCCCTCATCGATAGCAGCGGTGCACGCCTGGTACACAGGTGTCATGCGAGCAGTGGTGCAGAGGGTGGACGGCGCGAGCGTCGTGGTGGCCGGCGAGACCGTCGGGGAGATCGTCGGGGAGGGGCTGTGCGTGCTGGTGGGGGTGACCCACGACGACACCCCGGAGAAGGCGGAGTTGCTGGCGCGCAAGCTCTGGTCGGTGCGGATCCTGGAGGCCGAGAAGTCCTGCAGCGACGTGAACGCGCCGCTGCTGGTGATCTCCCAGTTCACCCTCTACGGAGACGCCCGCAAGGGCCGCCGCCCCACGTGGAACGCGGCCGCCGGCGGGGCGTTCGCCGAGCCGCTCGTGGACGCGGTCGTGGCGCACCTGCGGGCGTTGGGCGCGACGGTGGAGACGGGCCGGTTCGGCGCGGACATGAGGGTCTCGCTGACCAACCACGGCCCGTTCACCATCGTCATCGACATCTAGATCGACATCTGGATCGGCATCCAGGCCGTCGCGCGCGCCGCGGTCACGGCGCTACGACGACCTCCTGCGAGGCGGCCGTCTTGCCCACCAGCAGCGGGGCGTCCACCGGGACGTTCCGCTTGACCAGTGCGAGGGCGATCGGGCCCAGCTCGTGGTGGCGGACCGAGGTGGTCACGAAGCCCAGCTGGCGGCCCTCCTCCCCGTCCGCGGCCAGGCGTACGGGCGCGCCGTGCGCGGGGAGCAGCACCTCGGAGCCGTCCAGGTGCAGGAAGACCAGCCGGCGCGGGGGCTTGCCCAGGTTGTGGACGCGGGCCACCGTTTCCTGGCCGCGGTAGCAGCCCTTCTGCAGGTGCACGGCGGTGCCGATCCAGCCGAGCTCGTGCGGGATGGTGCGGTGGTCGGTCTCCAGGCCGAGCCGCGGCCGGTGCGCCTCGACGCGCAGGGCCTCGTACGCGAGGAGCCCGGCGGCCGGGCCGTGGGAGGCGGCGAAGGCCTCCAGTCCGTCGCGCGGCAGGAACACGTCGCGGCCGTACGGGGTCTCCCGTACGGCGAGTTCCTTGGGGACCTCGGCGATGGAGCCGGCCGGCAGGTGCACGACGGCGAACTCGGCGGTGCGGTCGGCGACTTCCACGCGGTAGAAGAAGATCATCGACTCCAGGTAGGCGATCAGCGCCTCCTGGGTGCCGGGCTCGACGTGCATCCACATCGTCTCGCCGTCGTCGACGAGGTAGAGCGCGTGCTCGATGTGGCCGTTCGCGGAGAGGATCAGCGCCTCGGTGGCCTGGCCGGCCGGGAGGGCGGTGACGTGCTGAGTGATCAGCAGGTGCAGCCAGCTCAGCCGGTCCGAGCCGGTGACGGTGACCACCCCGCGGTGGGAGAGGTCGACGAAGCCGCGGCCGTCGGCGAGCGTGCGCTGTTCTCCGTACAGCTCTCCGTA
Organism: Streptomyces sp. NBC_00335; assembly: GCF_036127095.1. GTDB lineage: Bacteria > Actinomycetota > Actinomycetes > Streptomycetales > Streptomycetaceae > Streptomyces. Next base: position 4,577,351 of record NZ_CP108006.1, on the reverse strand, counting down.
GTGGGCGGCGACGCCCTCGTCGCGGCCTTCGGCCTGGACGGCGCCGGGGAGATGGAGCAAGGGGCTGCTGGTCATGGCACCAGCCTACGACCCTGCCCCGAACGGACCTAGGGCACGCCCGCGTGCCTGCTGCCCGGCGCGCTGCCCGGCGCTGCCTAGCGCTGCTTGGCGGCGCAGGTCTTGCAGCGGCCGAAGATCGCGAAGTGCTTCATGTCGGTCTCGAAGCCGAAGGTGTCGCGGAGCTTGGACGTGAACTCGGCGGCGATGTCCACGTCCGCCTCGATGACCTCGGTGCAGTCGCGGCAGACCAGGTGGATGTGGTGGTGCCGGTCGGCGAGGTGGTACGTGGGGGCCCCGTGCCCGAGGTGGGCGTGCGAGACGAGCTTCAGCTCCTCCAGGAGCTCCAGCGTGCGGTAGACGGTGGAGATGTTGACCCCGGAGGCCGTCTTGCGGACCTCCACGAGGATCTCGTCCGGGGTGGCGTGCTCCAGGGCGTCGACGGCCTCCAGCACGAGCTGACGCTGCGGGGTCAGGCGGTATCCGCGCTGGCGCAGGTCGCTCTTCCAGTCGCCGCCGTCGGCGGCGGCGAGGTTCTCGGTGCTGTCGGTGGTCACCACCCGGCCAGTGTAGGCCTCGGGTCGCCGCGGGGGGAGCGGGGAGAGCGGTGGACATGCGGGAGCCCCCGGCGGCCAAAGCTGCCGGGGGCTCCTGCGCGTACGTACGACCTCGCCAGGCCTAGCGGAAGAAGGCGATGCCGTCGTCCGGCATGTCCGGAAGGTTGCGCGCCATCTCGGCGACCTCCTCGGGCGTGACGACCTTCTTCAGCTGGGCCGACTTGTACGGGCGCAGCTCCACCTCGGGGGTGGCCTTCTCGCCGACCCACATCAGGTCGCCCTTGACGTAGCCGTAGAGCCGCTTCCCGCCGGTGTGCGGGCGGGAGGTGGCCGTACGGGCCACGGCGTCGGTGACCACGTCGATCTGCGGCTTCTGGTCGGCGAGGTCGCCGTACCAGATCTCCACGACCCCCTGGTCGCGCACCATGACGATCTCGACCTTGCGCTGGCTGTCGATGCGCCAGTAGCCCGACTCGGACTCCAGCGGCCGCACCTTGTTGCCCTCGGCGTCAAGAACCCAGCTGTGCGAGTGGTACTCCAGGAAGTCCCGGCCGTCGTGGCTGAAGACGACTTCCTGGCCGAAGTTGCACTTCTCCTCACCGGGGAAGTCGAAGACGCCTGCGCCTTCCCAATTGCCCAGGAGGAAGGCGAGGGGAACGAGGCTCGGGTTCAGGTCGGACGGAATCTGGATCATGGATGGCTGCTCAGCTCAGGCGATCTGTGGGAGGGGTTCCGGTATCCGGGGCGGTCGGCGGCAGATCCGAGGGGATCAGCGCTGGCCCTGGTACAGCTTCTTCACGGCCAGGACGGAGAAGGCGAGGACGCCGACGCAGACCAGGACCAGCAGGGAGGTGAAGACTGCCTCAAGCACGGGGTGCTCCTCGGAGTGTGTGACGGCATTACGGGGCCGGTCCCCAAGCCTACTGGCCCGGGGACCGGCACACTCTGTGAGGTTGCCCGTACGGGGGGAGGCTCCGTGTCGGACGGCGCTAGCGGAGCAGCTGGTGCTGGAGGATCACCGTCTGGTGGAAGGGGACGGTCGCCACATCGCCCTTGCGGGTCTGCAGGATCACGGCCTGGACATCACCGGACTGGATGCAGCCGACCTTGACCTGCTCGTCGCCGACCGGTGCGGGTTCCCGGTAGAGCGCGAGTCCGCCGCCGATCACCGCGGACTGTCCGCTCTTGGCCTTGTTCCAGTCGAGGTCCAGATCAGTACGGGCGACGCCGCCCAGCTTCATGTCCCGGCTGCAGCCCTTGAACGTGTCCACGAATCCCGAGGCGTGGAAGCGGAGCAGGTAGATCCGGGTGCGCGTGCCGTCGGGGGTGGTCCAGCCGCGGCCGACGATCTGGCGCAGTCCCTCGTTGGTGAACTGCTCCTGCATCTTCGGGCGCTCGCCGGACTCGTACTCCTCCAGGAAGGTGCCGACGCTCACCACCTCGTCCTTCTCCAGCTTCAGCTTGGAGTCCGGAGTGGAATCGGTGGGCGGCGACAGGAGCAGCTGAGTGAGACCGGCGTAGTGGATGCCGTCCGGGTTGTCCTTCCCGAAGGGCAGCGCCGCACCCGCCGGCAGCACCGGCTTGGCCAGCGCCGGGTACGTCCAGCGGCCGTCGCTCTTGGTGGACAGGCCCGGGATGTCGGTGCGCTCGGGCTGGGTGACCTCGTACGCGACACCCGTGCCGACGGCGCCGAAGACGAGGACGGCGGCGGTCCAGCGCAGCGCGGCGAACAGCTTGCGGCGGTCCTTGGGCGCGGCCGGTACGGCCGGTGCGGCCGGGGTCGCGGTGCCCGCGGGCTGGTCGGCCGGGGGTCCCGACGGGCCGGCCGGGGCCTGGGCGGTCGGGTCCTGCCCGGGAGTCGGCGACGCGGGGGCCGGGTCCGCGGCCACGGCGGCCTGCGGGACGGCGTCCTCGACGGGCCCGGGCGCCGCTTCGGTGGTGTTCTGCTCGGTCACGCGGACTCCCCCGGGGACTTCAGGTGGCTCAGCTGGTTCTTGAAGAACTCGACGACTTCGGAGGTGGGGAAGGGCTTCGGCCCGTAGGAGTGGAAGGTGACCATCACGTCGCCCTCGACGGCCACGCAGTCGAGGGAATCGATCTTCTCCTTGCCCTTCTCCCCGATCGCCTCCAGCGCACACTTGGCGGCCGGGAACCCGTCCACCTTCGGCGCCTCGCGGCCGTCACCTGTGTATTCGAGGACCTTCTTGGTGATCCGCGAGAAGCTGTCCAGCGCCTTCGGGTCGGCCTGCATGATGCGGACCTCGGCGTACCAGATCGTGTTCGTGTGGATGTAGCTGCGTCCGGCCAGGCCCTTGAGCTTCATCTCGGCCAGCAGCTTGTCGCGGTCCTTGCGCTGCGAGCTCGTCAGGCCGTTGCGGGTCTCCCTGAGGGCCTCGACCGCCTGCTCGCCGGAGACGACGAAGTCGCTGCCGTCCGCCCCCAGGTCCGTGCCCAAGCGGAGGTCGCCCGTCACCGGCAGCAGCTTGCCCGAGAGGGAGTTCCCCGGCACCGCCTCGGGCGTGGGCAGCACGCCCATCCTCTCGCCCAAGGGGACCCAGTAGGCGGTGGGCGCCTCGCGGTCCGCGTCCTCGATCGCGGCGGCGGCCCACACACCGCCGCCGAGGAACACGGCCACCGCCGCGCCGGCGGCGGTCAGGGCGAGCGCCTTGCGGCTGGTCTTCCGGCGCGCGGGCACGGCAGCCGCCTCGACGGGCGCCGAGGACTGCGGGTCCGCGGCCGGGATCGTCTCGTTCTGCGGCTCGGTCACAGTCGCTCCAGCTGTCGCTTGGCCAGGTTCACGACATCGCCCTGGGTGATCTTGCCGCGGTTGTTCGTGTAGTGGATGTCGAGCACGATGTCGCCGCGGCGGGCGAGAGCGCGAGCGTTGCGCAGCGGAAGGTACCCCGGCTTCTCGTCGGCCTTCGAGTCCACCCAGACGTGCCCCAGTTCGGCCGGGAGGCCCGGAATCGCCACGCCCTCGTTGCCCGCGTGCTCCGCCTCGGGCATGTACTCGGACTGGCTCGTCTGGTACTCCTCCGCCCCCTGATGGTCCTTGAACTGGATCAGGCGCACGTCGACGAAGACGGTGTCGTTCACCTCCCAGCCCACCGACGCGATCCGCCTGACGTCCAATTCGGACAGGGAGCCCACCATCACGTCCGGACGCTTGAAGAAGGTCGCGAAGTACTCGGGGGGTACATAGCCCGTTCCCTGTCCCTTCGCCCCGCCCGGCACCTCGACCAGCAGCTTCGCGAGGTCATCGTCCGTCTTGTGCCAGCGGTTGGCGTTGATCGTCTGGTGCGTGGTGGCGTCGTCGGGCGCCAGCGCCTTCGGATAGGCCAGGTCCGCCTGCGCCAGCGGCGCCAGCGGCGTCGGTTCGCGGTCGTACTGGATCGCGTAGCCGGTGATCGTGCCCGCCAGGACGCCGAGCACGGCGGCGCCGGCGATCAGGAGGACCGCACGGCGGCCGCGCCGGACGCGGGGAGTGGCCGGAGCCGTCTCCAGAACTGCGTCGGGGGCCGTGCCGGGAGCGGTTTCGAGGGTGGCTTCAGGAGCCGCTTCGGGAGCTTCAGGAGCTGCTTCGGGAGCTGCCGAAGCCGCGTCCGGAGTGCCCGGTTCCGGGGCACTCTCCGCCTCTTTCCGCTGGTCAGGGATGGTCTGTTCGTGTTCCAAAAGAAGTCCCCCCACAGGACTGGAGTCGCGGACCGATCGCCCGCGTACACAGAAGACACCCTCGCGTGGGGAGATGTTGTGATCACCCTTATTACATTTTTATCTCAACAGGTTTCAATCCTCGCGACGCGGCTTTCCGTCCAGTTCGTCCCACCACTCGTCGGACTTCGCATCACCCGAGGGGTCGTCCCACCAGCGGTCGTCCGGGCCGCGCCGGTTCGCGACCATCGCGGCGACCGGCGGAATGACCATGGCGACCACGCACATCGCCACGGCGGCCGGGATGGACCACAGGCGCACGAAGGACCAGGCGGAGACGAAGAGGAACAGGCATCCGCCCATGAGCAGGAAGTAGGCGCGGCGCCGCCGGGCGTACATGCCTCCAGGGTAGGGCCGCCCCGCACTCCCGGGGAGGTCCGGAACGGCCCGGAACGACACGAAGGGCCGCACCCCGATCCGATGGCGTCCAACCCCCGGGGGTGCGGCCCTTCGGCCGGTCGTGCAGTCATGCGGTCGTGCAGTCATGCGGTCACACAGGTGCGGTGCTCAGACCGCGATCGCCACGTCCGTGACGCCGCCGGACTCGACGACGACCACGGCGCGGTCCGCCTGGGCGCCGGGCACGAGGGCGCGCAGCGTCCAGGAGCCCTCGGCCGCGTAGAAGCGGAACTGGCCGGTGGCCGAGGTCGGGACCTCGGCGGTGAACTCGCCGGTCGAGTCCAGCAGACGGACGTAGCCGCTGATGGGCTCGCCGTCCTTGGTGACCTGGCCCTGGATGGCCGTCTCACCGGGCTTCAGCGTCGAGAGGTCGGGCCCGCCGATCTTTGCTCCACACATGTTCTCTGTCCTGTCCTAGAGAGGTATGACTACGGGGCGTCGCGTGCCCCGAAATACTGGGTGCCCGGAACTACTTGTTGGCGCCGAGCTCGATCGGCACGCCGACCAGCGAGCCGTACTCGGTCCACGAGCCGTCGTAGTTCTTGACGTTCTCCTGGCCCAGGAGCTCGTGCAGCACGAACCAGGTGAGCGCGGAGCGCTCACCGATGCGGCAGTAGGCGATGGTGTCCTTCGCCAGGTCGACCTGCTCGGCCTGGTAGAGGGCGGTGAGCTCCTCGTCGGACTTGAAGGTGCCGTCGTCGTTGGCGTTCTTCGACCACGGGATGTTGCGGGCGCTCGGGATGTGGCCCGGACGCTGCGACTGCTCCTGCGGGAGGTGCGCCGGCGCGAGGAGCTTGCCCGAGAACTCGTCGGGCGAGCGGACGTCGACCAGGTTCTTGGTGCCGATCGCGGCGACCGCGTCGTCACGGAAGGCGCGGATCGAGGTGTCCTGGGCCTTGGCCTTGTACTCGGTGGCCGGGCGGCTCGGGACCTCGGTGCCGTCGACCAGGTCGCGGGAGTCGAGCTCCCACTTCTTGCGGCCGCCGTCGAGCAGGCGGACGTCCTGGTGGCCGTAGAGCTTGAAGTACCAGTAGGCGTAGGACGCGAACCAGTTGTTGTTGCCGCCGTAGAGGACGACGGTGTCGTCGTTGGAGATGCCCTTGGCGGAGAGGAGCTTCTCGAAGCCCTCCTGGTCCACGAAGTCGCGGCGGACCGGGTCCTGGAGGTCGCTCTTCCAGTCGATCCGGACGGCGTTGGTGATGTGGTTCTTGTCGTACGCGGACGTGTCCTCGTCCACCTCGACGATGACGACGTTCGCGTCGTTCAGGTGGGCCTCGACCCAGTCGGCGTCTACGAGGACGTCGCTGCGGCTCATGGTGTTCTCCTCCGGGGCAGTGTGCGGCGGGGTGCTGCTGATGGTGCGGGGTGCGTGCGTCCGGGTGCGCTCGCGGATCCTGTTGCGGGGAGGCTTCAGGAGGGCGGGAGGCAGAGGTGGTCGCACGGGAAAGCGGAAGGCCGTCGTCCGGCTATGGAGCGGGATGCGCTCACACGTCACATGGATCGACAGAGCATGGCGGCGACGCGACACAGGTCTACTGCCCGTCGCTTCGTGAGGTCCGCCTGCTGATGCTTCATAGCCATGGATCGTAGGGACGAATCGGCCGCCCTGTCACCGCCGTGTCATATTTCGAGACAGGATCGTCCGAATACTGGGATGAGGCCCCTTGTGGATCTTCGGGCGCGGGGCGCGCGGAGCCCCGTACGGCCCTCCCATCTGCGGATCGGACCCACTCGTCTCACTATCCGGCCAGGGCCAGATTCTTACCGCCCAGGGTGAGCACCACGCCGGACTCGTCCGAGGTCAACTCCGTCAGCCGGACCCCCGACGGCAGACCGCCGTCGATCCGCCGGTCGAAGTCGGTCTTCCTGCGGACCACGGCCTCGATCCCGGGCAGGCCCTCGCCCGGCACCTCGTCGGCACGGACCCGGACGATGGTCTTACCCGTCCCGTCGCCGGAGTCGACGAGGGAGACCGTCGACACCACGCTGCGGCTGAGCGTCCTGCCGAGGAACTCCACGCTCGCGGTCACCTTCAGCTTGCCCGGCGCCCCGCCGTAGGCGACCTTCACCCCGGGCTGGGCGGCCGCGGTCAGGTCGGCGTACGTGACGAGGGCCGAGCCCTTGGCGGAACGGGCGGTGCCGCCGTCGTAGTCGCCGTTCAGCTCCACCCCGCGGAAGGCGACCCGCAGCCGGGACAGGTGCGTCGTACGGCCGTCCGCGGTCGCCACGTCCACGCTGGCCACCTTCAGGTCGACCTCGTCGAGGTCGCGGGTGAGCAGCTGGGTCAGGAAGGGGAACCCGTGGACGTCCGCCTCCACCCCGGACAGACCCTGCCTGGCCTGGATCCGGTCCGCCAGCCGGTCCTCGGCATAGCCGGCGGCCCAGCGGTCCAGCCCGACGAACAGGCCACCGAGAACCACGCCGATGATCACAACGACACGCAGGACACGCACGTGCCCACCCCCCAGACGATTTGGTACGTCGGCCCAGTGGACCATGACCGGCCGTGAGAACGCTGTGAGTTGACGTCCGGCGACGTGAAGGCAGGTTGGGGCGTGGTGGGCCCTGGCGAGGCCCGGTGGGGCTCGGTGGGGCCTGACGAGGCTCAGTGGGGCCCGGTGGGGCTCGGTGGGGCCCACCGAGGCGATAAGGCAGGCGGCATGACAACGCCCGCCCCGGGCAAGCGGGGCGGGCGCTCAGGAGGGGAGGCCGGGGCCTCAGCCCACCACCCTGCCGATCAGGTAGACCGCCGGCGCCGCCGCGGCCAGCGGCAGCGCGACACCGGCCGTCATGTGGACGAACTTCGACGGGTAGTCGTACGCGGCCACGCGCAGCCCGATCAGCGCGCACACCCCGGCCGCCAGGCCGATCAGCGCACCGCCGGCTCCGACGGACGTCAGCCCGCCCACGGCGATGCCCGCACCGGCCGCGGCGGCCAGCGAGACGCCGACCGAGGGCGCGGTGGGCAGCGGGAGCGCCCGGGCGAAGACGGCCACCGCCACGGCGGCGGCACCCACGCTCACGGCGGCGGAGTCGGCCGCGAGATAGCCGGCGCAGACGACGGCCAGCGCGGCCGAGGCCACGGACGCCATCAGCCCGTACATCCGCTCGTCGGGATCCGCGTGGCTGCGCAGCTGGAGCACCAGCGTCAGCAGCACCCAGGCGCCGAGGGTGCCGACGATCGCGCCGGGGCCGTACGGCTCGTCCACCGCGAGCACCGCCACGTCGGCGACGACCGCCCCGGCGAAGGCCAGGGCGATGCCCTGACGGGCCGGCCACATGCCGTTGAGCCGGAACCAGCCCGCCGCGGTGAGGCCCTGGAGGGCGATCAGGGGCGCGAGCAGTGCGTACTCGCTCAGCGCGGCGGCGGCCGCGAGGACCAGCCCGAGCGCGGCCGTCAGTATGGCCGCCTGCGGACCGGGATCGATGATCGGAGAGCGGCCTTCGGCGCGGGCCTGGGCGGGGTCCACGGCGCGCAGCGTGTTGCCCGCGAGGGTGGGCGGCGACCAGGCGGGCTCCTCCTCGGCCGCCCCGTCGGCCGCCACCGCTGGCGCGGCGGGAGCCCCGTCCGGGGCCTGGTCCGCCTGCGGCGGGAGGTACGGGGCCGCCTCCGCGACCCACTCCTGGCCGGGAGCGGGAGCCTGGACCTGCGCCGGGTGGGCCTGGGCCGCCTGGGCCTGGGCCGCGTGCGCCTCCGCCTGGAAGGGCTCGGACGGGCCGGGGTAGGGCGCCGGGTACGCCGCCTCCCCCCACTGCTGCGGCTGCTCGGCCTGCGGGGCCTGCGCCTCCTCGCGGAACCAGTGGTCCGGGGCCGCGGTCTGCGGGTGCGCCTGAGCCGCGTAGGGGTCCTGGTAGGGATCCGCGTAGGCCTGCTGCTGCCCCCACTCCTGCCCGGAGACGGGCGCCTGAGGCTGCCCCTGCCCCTGCCCCTGCCCCGGGGCCTGCGGCTCCTCGCGGAACCAGCCCTCGGGGGCGACCGGGTACTGCGCCGGTACGCCGTCCAGCGGCGCCTGCACCGGCTGGTACGAGGTGTCCCACGTAGGGGACTGCCAGGTCTGGGTCCCGTACGGATCCGGCTGCTGCTGTTGCTGCTGCTCTAGAAACTGCTGTTGCTGCTGTTGCTGCAACTGCTGCTGCTGTTCCTCAGGCGTGCTCGGTGTAGTCATCGGGGTCCGCTCACCCGCCCGCGAACGGCGGGAGCACCTCGACGGTGCCCCCCTCGGTCAGCTGGACGGAATCGTGCGGGCGCTTGCCCACGGGCTCTTCGTTCACGAGGAAGGAGCAGCGCAGCAGGACCCGGGTCAGCTCCCCGGGGTGGCGTTCCCGCACGGCGTCGAGCGCCTCGGCCAGTGTCCGCGCCGAGTACGGCTCCTCCGCCGTCTTGGCCGCGGCCTTCGCCGCCGCCCAGTAGCGGATGGTTCCGGTTGCCACTGCACGCTCCTCTCGTCGGCGCTCTGCCGTCGGCCTCCATCATGAACCCTCCCGCCCCCGATCCCGGCGTGCCCCAGCGCGCCCCGCGTGCGCCCAGGCGGCCCGCGCGGGGTCCACCGATCCGGTGAAACCGGCGCATATGCAGGTGCCGGGGGTGGTGGGAACCACAGAAGTGGAACGCTCCGAAGCCTCGGCCCCGCCGGGGCGGGTGGGCTATTCTGCTGGCGAGAGGATCCGGGCAACGTAGCCCCCGGGTCCTTTTGTGCTTTCAGCACGTTGAACGGACCGAGAACAGTGGTGTCCATCCGGGCCTCAGGGCGCGGGGGCCGGACGGACACCTGCAAGTCGTACGAAGCAGTGCCGCGAAAGTCCTCGACGGGACCGAGGAGGAACCGACGTGATGGACCAGCGAACCGTCGTGCAAGTGCAGGTGCGGGCAGAGGTACAGGCGCACGCACCTGCGCAAGCACACCGCCGGAACGACCAGCACCACCAGAACGACCAGCACGACCAGCACCACCGTCCGACCCGGGCGGGGGGCCTGGCATGAGCTCACTCCTGCTCCTGACCAATGCCCTGCAGCCCTCGACCGAGGTGCTGCCGGCCCTCGGCCTGCTGCTCCACAGCGTCCGGGTGGCGCCCGCCGAGGGCCCCGCCCTCGTGGACACCCCGGGCGCCGACGTGATCCTCGTCGACGGCCGCCGCGACCTGCCCCAGGTGCGGTCGCTGTGCCAGCTGCTCCGCTCCACGGGGCCCGGCTGCCCGCTGATCCTCGTCGTCACCGAGGGCGGCCTCGCGGCCGTCACCGCCGACTGGGGCATCGACGACGTCCTCCTCGACACCGCGGGACCGGCCGAGGTCGAGGCGCGGCTGCGCCTCGCCACCGGCCGCCAGCAGCTCGGCTCGGACGACTCCCCGATGGAGATCCGCAACGGCGACCTCTCGGTCGACGAGGCGACGTACTCGGCGAAGCTGAAGGGCCGGGTCCTGGACCTGACCTTCAAGGAGTTCGAGCTCCTGAAGTACCTCGCCCAGCACCCGGGCCGGGTCTTCACCCGTGCGCAGCTGCTCCAGGAGGTGTGGGGCTACGACTACTTCGGCGGCACCCGCACCGTCGACGTGCACGTACGTCGTCTGCGCGCGAAACTCGGGCCCGAGCACGAGTCGCTGATCGGCACCGTCCGCAACGTCGGGTACCGCTTCGTCACCCCGGAGAAGGTGGAACGGGCGGCGGCGGAAGCGGCCGCGCAGGCGGCAACCAAGGCGGCGGCCGAGGCCTCCGCGCGGGCTGCCGCGGCACTCACCCGGATGGACTAGGGAGCGCGTGGGAAGGCTGTGGGAATGACCTCCTCCGGACGCCCTGCCCAGAGGTAGGTCACCCCGCGTAGACTTCCGCGCGTGGCCAAGGTGACGCGGGATGACGTGGCACGACTTGCGGGTACTTCTACCGCCGTCGTGAGCTACGTCATCAACAACGGACCCAGGCCGGTTGCCCCGGCCACGCGCGAGCGTGTCCTCGCCGCGATCAAGGAACTGGGCTACCGCCCGGACCGGGTCGCCCAGGCGATGGCCTCGCGCCGCACCGACCTCATAGGCATGATCGTCCCCGATGCCCGCCAGCCGTTCTTCGCGGAGATGGCGCACGCGGTCGAGCAGGCCGCCGCCGAGCGCGGAAAGATGGTGCTGGTCGGGAACTCCGACTACCGCACCGAGCGTGAGGTCCACTATCTGCGGGCCTTCCTCGGGATGCGGGTCTCCGGTCTGATCCTGGTCAGCCAGGGCATGAGCGAGCAGGCCGCCTCCGAGATCGAGGCCTGGGACGCCCGCGTGGTCCTCCTCCACGAGCGCCCCGAGGCCATCGACGACGTCGCCGTCGTCACGGACGACATCGGCGGCGCGCAGCTCGCCACCCGGCACCTCCTCGAACACGGGCACCCGTACGTGGCCTGCCTCGGCGGCGTCGAGAACACCCCCGAGGTCGGCGACCCGGTGGCCGACCACGTCGAGGGCTGGCGGCGGGCCATGCTCGAATCGGGCCGCTCGGTGGAGGGCCGGCTCTTCCAGGCCCCGTACAACCGCTACGACGCGTACAAGGTCGCCCTGGAGCTCCTGGCCGGACCGGACCGCCCGCCCGCGATCTTCTGCGCTACGGACGACCAGGCGATCGGCGTCCTGCGCGCCGCGCGGGAGCTGCGCATCGACGTGCCCGAGCAGCTGGCGGTGGCCGGCTTCGACGACGTCAAGGAGGCGGCCCTGACGGACCCGCCCCTCACCACCATCGCCTCGGACCGCCCCGCGATGGCCCGCGCCGCGGTGGACCTCGTCCTGGACGACGCCCTGCGGGTGGCGGGCTCCCGCCGCGAACGCCTGAAGCAGTTCCCGTCGGCCCTGGTCATCCGCCGCTCCTGCGGCTGCCGCTGATTCCTCTTGATGCGCCGCTCGCGCGGTGCGGCCCTGGAGGGCCTTACCGGCTTCGCGCCGCTGCGCCGAACTCCGTCCGGCGGCGTGGCTGGTCGGCGCTGCGGCCACTGCCGTCCCGGCGCGGGCCCGGTGGGCGGGTGCGGCTGGGTGGCCCTGCGGGGCTGGGTTCCCCTACCCACCCTTCGCCCGTTCCCCGGGCTCTGCCCGGACCCGCTCCCTCGTGCGGCGCCGTTCCCGGGGGCCAGCCCCCGGACCCCCGCTCCTCAAACGCCGGAGGGGCTGGAATTGCTCTGCGGGCAGGTGCAATCGGAGGTCGCCCGAACCCAGCCTCGCCGGCGTTTGAGGCGCGGGGTCTGGGGCGGAGCCCCAGGGGGTCCGGGCAGTGCCCGGGGAACGGTGGAAGGGTGGGTCGGGGACTTTGCCCTGCAGGGTCCACCCGGCCGCACCCGGGGTGCCGGACCACACCCGGCCTTATATCGGGCATACACGGTTCTGTCGGGCTTCTCAGCGGGGACTCAGGAAGCTCTCATCATCGGCGGACACAGTCATATCCATGACCGAGAACCTCCGCCGCGAAGGCGAGTACCCCCAGGAAAACCGCCCCCAGCAGCCCGCCCCCTGGGGCGAGGACTGGCAGCGCGGTCGTGACCGGCTCGCGCAGGACGCCTCGTACCCGCCGCCGCCCTCCTACCCCCCGGCCGCCCCGGCCCCGGGCTGGCACGAGGCCCACACTCCCCAGGTCATCCAGGGCGAGACCGTCCCCCAGAACAGCGGCGGCGGAGCCGGCGACGGCTGGGCCACCTGGGGCGAGGCCGCCCCGGCGGCCCCCGCCCCGGCCCAGGGCCACGCCCGCGCCAAGCGTCCGGTCGCCCTCCTCGCCGCCGTGGCCCTCGCGGCCGCCGTCGTCGGCGGCGGAACGGCCGCCGCCGTCCAGCAGATGCTGAACAAGACCAACGGCACCGGCACCGGCGTCAACGGCAGCACCATCTCCCAGTCGAACAGCGGCACCGTCTCCGGCGTCGCCGAGAACGTCAGCCCCTCGGTCGTCCGCATCGACACCAGCACCTCCTCCGGCCAGGGCACCGGCTCCGGCATCGTGATCACCGCCGACGGCGAGATCGTCACCAACAACCACGTGATCGACGGCGCCGCCAAGATCCAGGTGACGATGAGCGACGGCAAGAAGTACAGCGCGAAGATCGTCGGCACGGACCCGGACAAGGACCTCGCCCTCATCAAGCTGGAGGGCGCGAGCGGCCTCAAGCCGGCCAGCCTCGGCAACTCCGACAACATCAAGGTCGGCGACGAGGTCGTCGCCATCGGCTCCCCCGACCGCCTCACCGGCACGGTCACCAGCGGCATCGTCTCCGCGCTCAACCGCGAGGTGAACGTCCCGAAGTCCGAGAAGCAGCAGTCCCCCCAGGACGGCTTCCCGTTCTCCTACGGCGGTCAGCAGTTCAACGGGAACACCGGCACGGACACCACCTCGTACAAGGCCATCCAGACGGACGCCTCGCTCAACCCCGGCAACTCCGGCGGCGCGCTCGTCAACATGAACGGCGAGATCGTGGGCATGCCCTCCGCGATCTACTCCCCCTCCAGCGGCAGCGGCTCCGCCGGCAGCGTCGGCCTCGGCTTCGCCATCCCCGTCAACACCATCAAGGCCGACCTCCCCTCCCTCCGCAAGGGCGGCCCGGGCGGTACCGGCAACAGCACCGACAGCGGCACCGGCAGCACCGCGAACGGTTTCGGGACCTCCTTCTAGCCCGACTTCCAGGCCGCCCGTGCGAGCCTGGTAGGAGACCGACCACCACCTGGGGGGACCCCGTATGACCGCCGAAGGCGACCAGCAGCGCATCCTCGTCGTCGACGACGAACCGGCCGTACGCGAGGCCCTGCGCCGCAGCCTGGCCTTCGAGGGGTACGGCACGCAGACCGCCGTCGACGGGCTCGACGCCCTCGACAAGGCAGACTCGTACGCCCCCGACCTGATCATCCTGGACATCCAGATGCCGCGGATGGACGGCCTGACGGCCGCGCGCCGGCTGCGCGCCGCCGGCAGCACCACGCCGGTCCTGATGCTGACCGCCCGCGATACGGTCGGCGACCGCGTCACCGGCCTCGACGCGGGCGCCGACGACTACCTGGTCAAGCCGTTCGAGCTGGACGAGCTCTTCGCCCGGGTGCGCGCCCTGCTGCGCCGCAGCTCGTACGCCGCCCCCTCCGGCGCGGACGGCAGGGCCGACGACGCCGACGCGCTGACCTTCGGCGACCTGCGCATGGACCTCGCCACCCGCGAGGTCACCCGCGGCGGGCGCCCGGTGGAGCTGACCCGTACCGAGTTCACCCTGCTGGAGATGTTCCTCGCGCACCCGCGCCAGGTCCTGACCCGCGAGCAGATCCTCAAGACCGTATGGGGCTTCGACTTCGAGCCCAGCTCCAACTCCCTGGACGTGTACGTGATGTACCTGCGCCGCAAGACCGAGGCCGGGGGCGAGCCCCGCCTGGTCCACACCGTACGAGGGGTGGGCTACGTCCTGCGCGCCGCCGGGGCCGGCGACACCGGCGGTCCGGAGTGAGCCCCACCGCCAGATTCCGTGCCCTGCCGCTCCGCTCCCGCCTCGCCCTGCTGGTCACCGTCGCGGTGGCCCTCGCGGTGGCGGCGGTCGCCGCGGTGTCCTGGGTGATGGTGCGCACCCAGCTGCGCGACCAGCTCGACCGGTCCCTGATGTCGACGAACGCGCCCGCCCAGGTGGGCCTGCTCATCCGCGACAACCGGCCGTGCCCGGAGAAGGCACCCGCCCAGAACAACCAGAACGTGCAGCCCGGCCAGGAGATCGCCTCGAGCCTGAACGCGTCCGTGCAGATCGTGACGGCCGACGGCAGCCACTGCTGGGTGAGCGGTCCGGCGACCCTGCCCGTCACCGAGACCGACAAGCAGATCGCCGCGGGCACCCGCGGCTCCTCCCTCCACGACGTGACCACCGCCGACGGCGTCGACATGCGCGTCTACACCCAGCCCGCGCGGCTCACGGCCAACTCCCCGCTGTTCGCCATCTCGGTCGCCAAGCCGCTCGCCGACATCGACAAGCCCCTGTCCACCCTGGCCTGGGTGCTCCTCTTCGTCTCCGGCGTCGGCATCCTCGGCGCCGGCGTGGCCGGCCTCTGGGTGGCCCGTACGGGCCTACGCCCGGTCGACGAACTGACCGGCGCCGTCGAGCACATCGCCCGCACCGAGGACCTCACCGTCCGCATCCCCGACGAGGGCGACGACGAGATCGCCCGCCTGTCGCGGTCCTTCAACTCCATGACGGCCGCCCTCGCCTCCTCCCAGGAGCGCCAGGCCCAGCTGATCGCGGACGCCGGGCACGAGCTGCGCACCCCGCTCACCTCGCTGCGCACCAACATCGAGCTGTTGGCGCGCAGCGAGGAGACCGGCCGGGCCATCCCGCCGGAGGACCGCAAGGAGCTACTGGCCTCGGTCAAGGCGCAGATGACCGAACTGGCCTCGCTGATCGGTGACTTGCAGGAGCTGTCCCGCCCGGACGCGGCCACCCCCGGCCCGCTCGGCGTGGTGGCCCTGCACGAGATCGCGGGCGCGGCGCTGTCCCGGGCCCGACTGCGCGGTCCGGAGCTGGAGTTCGACTCGGACCTGGCGCCCTGGTACGCACGCGGTGAGGCGGCGGCCCTGGAGCGGGCGGTGGTCAACGTCCTGGACAACGCGGTGAAGTTCAGCCCGCCGGGCAGCACGGTCACGGTGTCGCTGCGCGCGGGCGCGCTGACCGTACGGGACCGCGGTCCCGGCATCCCGGCCGACGACCTCCCGCACGTCTTCGAGCGCTTCTGGCGCTCCCCGTCCGCCCGGGCCCTGCCCGGCAGCGGCCTGGGCCTGTCCATCGTGGCCCGTACGGTGCAGCGCGCGGGCGGCACGGCCGCCCTGCGCGCCCCGGCGGACGGTGGCCCGGGCACGGAGGCGGTCCTCAGCATCCCGGGCGCCCCGACTCCGCCGCCCGCTCAGGCGTCAGTTGTGCCGGATCAGTGAGGCGACCAGGCCGGAGCGGGTGTTCGGGAAGTCCATCGGGACGATCCCGAGTCCGGTCCGGCCGGCCAGCTCGGAGCCGTCGACGAAGGCGTGCACCTGCGGGTTCAGCCGGTCGGAGTTCCAGCGGGGCGGCAGGGCCGCGGCCGTGCTGGTGTAGTTCATGAAGAACCTGCCGGGCTGCTGGACGGCCTTGCGGAAGTGGTTCTCGATCTTGCCCCGTTTGGCGAAGGGCTCGGCCATGTAGTCGTCCTGGATGTCGAAGACGTTGCCGTCGCCGTAGCGCAGGCCGCCGGGGAGGCCGCCGTTGTCGGGGAGCAGCAGCACCTTGCCGCGCACCTGGCCGAGGGCGGGCAGCGAGTCCGCGATCCTGAAGAGCGGGCTCCAGCCCCGGTTGTTCAGGTAGTCGTCGAAGACGGCGCGGAAGGTCGCGTTGCTCTCCTCCGAGTACTCCTGCTTGAGCCGCATCAGCACGGTCTCGGAGGGGTGCGCGGCGAGGAAGTTCCAGCAGGCGGCGAGGACGTCGCCGAACATCAGGTTCTGGTAGTACGCGCCGTGGTGGATCGCGAACGACCCGCCGCTCACCCGGCAGCGGACGTCGAGGAAGCGGATCCCGGAGCCGAGCTGGTCGGCGATGGAGGTGTTCTGACAGGCGACGTAGAGCCCGCCCCTGGTGGCGCCCGAGTCGTGGGTGCCGGGGATGGTCATCCGCTGGAGGGGGGTGGAGTCGCCTAGGCCGCTCATCCAGTCCTGGGTCGAGAGGGCGCTCGCCGCCGTGCCGGTGGCCCGGGGGGCCGCCGAGGCCGTCCCGGCGCCCACGCCGAGCAGGGTCGCGCCGCCCAGGGCGGCCGCCCCCGCGAGGAAGCCGCGCCGGCGCAGCCCCGTCATCGCGCCGCCCTCATCCGTGCCAACGCCCACGCCAACGCCCACGCCCATGCCCGCCCCTTTGCCGACCCAGTGGTGGCCCGGATTATGGCGTGCGGAGCCTCTCATTACTACCCACGGGTAGCGCTCAGCTTTCGAGCAACTCCGCCATCAGGCGCAGCCCTTGGGCGAGGGACCGGCCGTCCGGAGCGTGTTCCGGGTCGGTCAGGCACTGCACCATGACCCCGGTCAGCAGCGCGATGTGCACCGACCCGAGGCTCCGTACGTCCTCCTCCGCGACCTCCTCGACGGGGACCCCGCGCAACTGCGCGGCCACCATGCGCCGGTTGCGGCGCTGACCCTCGGCCAGGACGGCGAGCAGCTCGGGTGAGGACTGCGCGTGCACGAAGGCCTCGACGGAGGCGGTCCAGAGCCAGCGCATCTCGCCGAAGTCCCGGATCTTGCGGTCCCAGGTGTCGGCGTAGCGCTCCCGTGCGGTATCACCCTGCCCGGTGAGCCGGCCCGACCCCGCGGCCCACTCGTCCATGGCCGCGAACAGCGCCTGGTTGAGCAGCACCTCGCGGGTGCCGAAGTGGTAGCCGATCGCGGCCATGCTCACCTGCGCGGCCGAGGCGATGTCGCGCACGGTCGTCCGGAGGTAGCCCTTCTCCTCCAGGCAGCGCCGGGCTCCGGCCAGCAGGTCCTCGCGATTTCCCATGCCGGGATCGTATCCGCGCCCATTTTTGGGCAAGCGCCCTACACGGTTGTATTGCGCGGTTGCCCAAATCCTGGCAGGCTGAACCCAGGCCCACCGACCAGCACACACGGGGAGAGCGACGCCATGCCGAGCAACGCCATGCGCCACGAGCTGAAGATCGACGACCGCACCCTGTCCTACCTGGACTTCGGCGGTCCCGGCCGCCCGCTGCTCGCCCTCCACGGCGCCCTCTCCGAGGGCGCCCACTTCACCGCCCTCGCCGCCGACCTCGGCGAGCAGTGGCGGGTCATCGCCCCCGACCAGCGCGGGCACGGCGACTCCGACCTCGCCCCCGAGTACGGCCGCGCGGGCTACACCGCCGACGCCGTCGCCCTGCTGGAACACCTCGCCCCCGGCGGCCCGGTGCCCGTCCTCGGCTTCTCCCTCGGCGGGGTCAACGCCTACCACCTGGCCGCCACCCGGCCCGATCTGGTGTCCGCCCTGATCAACGTCGACGCCCCGGTGGAGAGCCCGAGCCGGGACGCCCTGTCCTTCTGGGACTTCCTGCACGACCTCCCGTACACCGCGCCCACCCGCGAGGAACTCCTCGCCGCCCTCGGCCCGCTCGCCGAGGGGACCGGGCCCTTCCTGCGCCCGCTGCCAGGGGGAGACACCGGCTGGCGGCTGCCGTTCGACCCCGCGGCCACCCTGGCCACCCTCACCGGAGACGAGAGCTCGCGCTGGGACGTCTGGCTCGCGAGCAGCTGCCCGGCGCTGCTCGTCCACGGGCTGCGCAGCGACGTGCTCTCCCGGGAGCTGGCCGAGGCGATGGTCGCCCGGCGCCCCGGGACCTCGTACACCGGCCTCGACACCGAGCACTTCGTGCCCTTCCAGGACCCGAAGGGCCTCGCGGAGGCCGTACGCGGCTTCCTCGCCGCGCCGTAGGACCCTGCGGGACGCCCGGGAACGCCGAAGGGGCGGCGGGCCGATGGCCCGCCGCCCCTCAAGAGGCAGGTACTGCTTGCTTCAGGTGTTACTTGATGATCGTGATCCGGTCCGCCGCCGGCGGAGCCAGCGGCGCGGCCGGCGAGGAGTGCGCGGTCAGGTAGGCGTTGAGGATGTCCAGGTCGGACGCGCCGACCAGCTTGTTCTTGTGCTCCTTCAGGACGGTGAAACCGTCACCGCCGCCCGCGAGGAACTCGTTCATCGCGACCCGGTAGGTCCGGGCGGGGTCGATGGCCGCGCCGTTCAGCTTCACCGAGTCCACGACGATGCGGTCCGCGCCCGCCTTGGTGGTGTCCAGGGTGTAGGAGAAGCCCTTGGAGATCTGCAGGATCTTCGGACCCGGACCGTTGACCGGCCCGCTGACCTGCTGCTGGAGCATCGTGATCAGCTGGGCGCCGGTCAGGTCCACGACGTTCAGCATGTTCGTGAACGGCTGCACCGTGTACGACTCGCCGTACGTCACCACCCCGTCGCCCTCGCTGCCGGCCGCCTTGTAGGCGAGGTCGCCACGGATGCCGCCCGGGTTCATGACGGCGAGCTCGGCGCCGCCCTTGGCCGCCGGGGCCAGGGCCTCCAGCTGCGCGTCGGCGATCACGTCACCGAGCGGCTTCTCGTACTCCTTCGAGCCGCGGCCCGCGATCTCGGCCGAGATGTAGCCCATCGGACGGTTCGCGATCGGCGCGGCCAGCGCATTCCAGCGCTGGATCAGCGTGGTCATGTCGTCGGCGGGATCCTTCCGGTTGACGACCTTCTGGACCACCAGCGGCGAGGCGACCGGCGTACGGACGATGTCCTTGGTCCGGCGGTCGTACGTGAGGGTGGTGTCCGTGAACAGCCGGCCGAAGGAGGCGGCCGAGGTGACCGTGCGCGGGTTGCCCGCCGGGTCGGGGATGTTGCACGCGTACGCCTGGTGCGTGTGACCGGTGACCATCGCGTCGACCTTCGGCGAGACGTTCTTCGCGATGTCGACGATGGCCCCGGAGATACCGGCGCCGGCACCGGGCACGTTGCAGTCGTAGTTGTACGCGCCGCTCGCGGGCAGGCCGCCCTCGTGGATCAGGGCCACGATCGACTTCACGCCCTGCTTGTTCAGCTCTTCGGCGTACTTGTTGATCGTCTCGACCTCGTCGCCGAACTTGAGGCCCTTGACCCCGTCGGCGGTCACGATGTCGGGGGTGCCCTCCAGGGTGACGCCGATGAAGCCGATCTTCACGTCCCCCTGCTTCCAGACGTACGTGGGGCTCATCATCGGACGCTTGGTCTTCTCGTCCACCACGTTCGCGGCGAGGTACTTGAACTCGGCGCCGCCGAACTCCTTGCCGTACTCGAAGCAGCCCTCGACCGGGTGGCAGCCGCCGTACTGCATGCGGCGCAGCTCGGTCTTGCCCTCGTCGAACTCGTGGTTGCCGACGCTGCTCACGTCCAGGTCGAGGCCGTTGAGCGCCTCGATGGTCGGCTCGTCGTGGAAGAGGCCCGACACCATCGGGCTGGCGCCGATCATGTCACCGGCCGCAGCGGTGACGGAGTACTTGTGGCCCTGGCGGGCCTCGCGCAGACGGGCGGCGAGGTACTCGACACCGCCCGCGAGTATGGGCGTGGCGGTGCCGTCGGCCTGAAGCTCGTTCACGTAGGCCGAGGAGCCCTGCGGGGGCTCCAGGGTGCCGTGGAAGTCGTTGAACGACAGCATCTGTACGTCGACGGTGCGGCCGTTGTCACGGCCGTATCCGTCACCACTCGCGGCTCCGGCCGGAAGGGCGGCGGCGATCATCGCACCGCCCGCCGTGGCAACGGCGAGAGCGGTGAGGGCCAACCGGCGGGTTCGGCGGTGCCGTTGTGGCGTCGCTGACATGTGGTCCCCTTTGCGGACAGCGATACATCTTGGGAGGTCTGGCGAAGCCTAGAGTCAACGCGCGTAGCGCGACAGGGGTACCGGGTATCGAGCTGGTTACACGCACGAGGCGAGCGCCCGTCGGAGGGGCTGTCCGCACCGCCTTCCGCGGGCCCCTCCGACGGCTGTCCGCACGGCCGTCGGGACACCCGTCGGGACGGGCGTCCGGGCCGCACCCCACCGCTCCCCCACCGTGGTCGTAGGCTCGGTTCCATGACTGACGACGCAGCAGTGGTCCTGGAGCCGGGACGCCAGATCCAGACCCTCGACGAACTGACGGACGAACAGGCCGACGCCGTTCTCGCCCTGATCGAGGACGCGGCCCGCACCGACGGCACCACCGCCGTGTCCGAGCAGGGCCGGCTCCAGCTGCGCGGCGGAGCCAGGGAGGGGATCCGCCACTTCCTCCTCACCGCCGACGGACGGCTCACCGCGTACGGGCAACTGGAGGACACCGACCCGGTGGAGGCCCCCGCCGCCGAGCTCGTCGTGCACCCCGCGCTGCGCGGGCGCGGGCACGGGCGGGCGCTGGGCACCGCCCTGCTGGCCGCCTCGGGCAAGCGGATCCGGGTGTGGGCGCACGGCGGCAAGTCGGCGGCCCGCCACCTCGCTCAGGTGCTCGGCCTGACCCTGTTCCGCGAACTGCGCCAGCTCCGCCGCCCGCTCGGCGCGGACTCGGCGCCCCTGCCGGAGGCCGTCCTCCCCGCGGGCGTGACCGTACGCGCCTTCGTGCCCGGCGCCGACGACGCCGCCTGGCTGGCCGTCAACGCGGCGGCCTTCGCCCACCACCCCGAGCAGGGCTCGCTCACGCAGCGGGACCTGAACGACCGCATCGCGCAGCCCTGGTTCGACGCCGCCGGCTTCTTCCTCGCCGAGCGCGACGGCGAAGTGATCGGCTTCCACTGGACGAAGGTGCACGCCGAGCAGCAGCTGGGCGAGGTCTACGTCCTCGGCGTACGCCCCGGCGCGCAGGGCGGCGGCCTCGGCAAGGCCCTCACCGCGATCGGGCTGCGCCACCTGGCCGGGGCCGGCCTGCCCACGGCGATGCTCTACGTGGACGCCGACAACCCGGCGGCCCTGGCCGTATACGCGGGCCTCGGCTTCTCCACCCACGAGGTGGACCTGATGTACCGCACGGAAAGCTGACCCACACACCGGGAGCCGGGGCCCCTACCCGGCTCCCCGACTCCCCGGCTACTCGGCTACTCAGCTACTCAGCTACTCAGCGCCCAGCTTGCAGGCGCTCTCCGCGGTCGCCTTGGTCACCCCGCTGCCCTCGGTCAGGCCGGTCACACACTCGTCCTGGGCCCCGGTCAGCGCGATGTAGCACGAGGCGCGGACGGATGCCGGAGCCTCGCCGCCCTTCAACTCCCGCTCGACCTTGCTGATGCAGGCCGAGACGTCAGCGGGGGCGCCCTGGGCGGCCGGGGCCGTCAGGGCCGCGCCCCCCAGGGCGAGGGTCAGACCGGTGAGGACACTTGCGATACGGATCGACGTGCGCATGGGACGTACCTGCTCTCCGAAACCACCGCGCGGCCCGACCCGACCCCGGCCTGCCCGGCCCTGGCCCTGGACCCGGACCCGGACCCGGGTACGGATCCGAACCTGCCCGGCCTTGGACCTGCCCGGCCCTGGACCCGGCCCTAGACCGGGACCCGGGTATGGACCCGAACCTGCCCGGCCCTGGACCTGAACCCGCCCGTGGCGGGTGCGCGGACCCGGGGCATGCCGGACCACGTGAGTAAACGGCGCCGAGCACGCGCGACCGCGTATGGCCCCGGGCCCGGTCCCCGTACCGGACCGGCTCGGCAGGACATCCCTCCCTCCTACCGACGCTAGAACACCCCCCGCCCCCACGCACCCGCTGGCGCCTGTGCCCGACCTACCGGCACGACCGCCACGACGAGCACGACCGCGTCCGCCTGCTTCGCCCGGCACAGCAACAGCTCTCCCGCCCCCACGGCGCAGCCGACCCGCACGCGGCGGCCTCGGATCCGCGGACGCGCTCCCGGGAGGCGCTCCCGGGAGGCGCTCCCGGGGGGCGGGGCAGCGGCCCTGACCCGCCCGGCGCAGCCGAGCCTCCCCCGCTCCCGGTCGGCACCAGCCGACCCCCGCACCAGACGACCCCCGCCCGGACCCTGGAAGCCATACGCCATTAACCGGGCATTAATGCGCGGTCGCGAAGCTGACCGCATGCAGCCCCGACTCCGACTGACAGCCGATCCTTCCGACGCGCCTGTCCTTCCGCGCGCGCGGAAGAATGGAGTCATGAGCCACAAGCCCAGCGCAGCCCCTTCCGAGGTCCCCACCCAGCAGCCGCCGAACAAGTTCGCGTCCCCCTCCGCGCCATCGGCCGCCGACGTCTCCGCAGCCGCGGCCGCCCGCGCCGCCACGCCCGAGGCGGTGGCCGCACGCGCGGCCACCGGCGCCCACGCCCGCCTGGGCTCGATAGCCGCCCACCGCCCGCACGTGGACCTGGAACCGGATCTCGACGCGGACCTGGACGCCTACGACGAGAAGGACACCGGAGAGCTGCCCCCGGGCCGCTTCCTCGACCGGGAGCGCAGCTGGCTCGCCTTCAACGAGCGCGTCCTGGAGCTCGCCGAGGACCCCGCCACGCCGCTCCTGGAGCGCGCGAACTTCCTGGCGATCTTCGCCAGCAACCTCGACGAGTTCTTCATGGTCCGCGTCGCCGGCCTCAAGCGCCGCATCGCGACCGGCGTCGCCACCCGTTCGGCCTCAGGCCTGCAGCCCCGTGAGGTCCTCGACCTCATCTGGACCCGCTCCCGCGAGCTCATGGCCCGCCACGCCGCCTGCTTCCAGCAGGACATCTCCCCGCAGCTGGCCGAGGAGGGCGTCCACCTCATCCGGTGGCCGGACCTCACGGAGAAGGAGCAGGCGCGCCTCTTCACCCTGTTCCGCAACCAGATCTTCCCGGTGCTCACCCCGCTGGCCGTGGACCCCGCGCACCCGTTCCCGTACATCTCCGGCCTGTCCCTGAACCTGGCCGTGGTCGTACGCAATCCCGTGAGCGGCCACCGCCACTTCGCCCGGGTCAAGGTGCCCCCGCTCCTCTCCCGCTTCCTGGAGGCCTCCCCGCAGCGCTACGTCCCGCTGGAGGACGTGATCGCCGCGCACCTGGAGGAGCTGTTCCCCGGCATGGAGGTGCTCGCGCACCACATGTTCCGCGTGACCCGCAACGAAGACCTCGAAGTGGAAGAGGACGACGCGGAGAACCTCCTCCAGGCCCTCGAAAAGGAACTGATGCGGCGCCGCTTCGGCCCGCCGGTGCGCCTGGAGGTCGAGGAGTCCATCGACCCCGGGGTCCTGGACCTGCTCGTGCAGGAGCTGAAGGTCAACCCGTCCGAGGTGTACCCGCTCCCCGGTCCCCTCGACCTCACCGCCCTGTTCGGGATCGCCTCCCTGGACCGCCCGGAGCTGAAGTTCCCGAAGTTCGTCGCCGGCACGCACCGCGACCTTGCCGAGGTCGAGTCCGCGTCCGCGCCCGACATCTTCGCCGCGCTGCGCGAGCGGGACGTGCTCCTGCACCACCCGTACGACTCCTTCTCCACCTCCGTGCAGGCCTTCCTGGAGCAGGCCGCCGCCGACCCGGACGTCCTGGCGATCAAGCAGACGCTGTACCGGACCTCCGGCGACTCCCCGATCGTGGACGCCCTGATCGACGCCGCCGAATCCGGCAAGCAGGTCCTCGTACTCGTCGAGATCAAGGCCCGCTTCGACGAGCAGGCCAACATCAAGTGGGCCCGCAAGCTCGAAGAGTCCGGCTGCCACGTCGTCTACGGGCTCGTCGGCCTCAAGACCCACTGCAAGCTGTCGCTCGTCGTCCGCCAGGAGGGCGACACGCTGCGCCGCTACTCCCACGTCGGCACCGGCAACTACCACCCCAAGACGGCCCGGCTCTACGAGGACCTCGGCCTGCTCACCGCCGACTCCCAGGTCGGCGCGGACCTCTCCGACCTCTTCAACCGGCTGTCCGGCTACTCGCGCCGCGAGACCTACCGCCGGCTGCTGGTGGCCCCGCGCTCGCTGCGCGACGGCCTGATCTCCCGGATCGACAAGGAGGCCGCCCACCACAAGGCGGGCCGGCCCGCGTACGTCCGCCTCAAGATGAACTCGATCGTCGACGAGGCGCTCATCGACTCCCTCTACCGGGCCTCGCAGGCGGGCGTGCCCATCGACATCTGGGTCCGCGGCATCTGCGCGATCCGCCCCGGTGTCCCCGGGCTCTCGGACAACATCCGGGTCCGCTCGATCCTCGGCCGCTTCCTGGAGCACTCCCGGGTCTTCGCCTTCGGCAACGGCGGCGAACCCGAGGTGTACATAGGCAGCGCCGACATGATGCACCGCAACCTCGACCGCCGTATCGAGGCACTGGTCAGGGTCGCCGACCCGGCCCACCGCGCGGCACTGGACAGGCTGCTGGAAACCGGCATGTCCGACCTCACCACCTCCTGGCACCTGGGCCCGGACGGCGAATGGACCCGGCACAGCACGGACAGCGAGGGCCAGCCGCTGCGGCACGTTCAGGAGATGCTCATTGACGCCCGGAGGCGCCGGCGTGGCTCAGCCAAACCATGACCTGACCGCGACGACGGCAGGCACCGTACTCGGTACGTACCTGCGGGCGCAGGCCACCGCATTCCTACGGGGCCTGCGCCTGCACGAGGAGGGCGCCGCGAGCGGCGCCGCCGAGGGCGGCGAGGCGGCGCGCAGCCTGCGGGGGGCTGCACGCCGGATCTCCTGCTCCCTGTCCACCTTCAGGGCGGTGGCCGATTCCTCCTGGGCCGATTCGCTGCGCACCGAGCTGGTCTGGCTCTCGGCGACCCTGGCCGACGAGCACGCGTACGCGGCCCGGCTGTCACGGCTGATGGACGCCCTGCAGCGGCTGTCGGGGAGCCCCGAGGTTCCGGCGCCCAGGGGTACGGCGGGGGCGCTGACCGTGGGCTCGGCCCGCGCGGGCGCCCTGCTGGAGCGCCAGCTCACCCTGGCCCGTACCCGGGCCCACTCCGCGACCCTGCACGCGCTCGGCTCCTCCCGCTTCCACGCGGTCGCGGACGCCGTGGCGGTACTGGCCTCCGAGGTCCCGCTGGACCCGGTGGCGGCGGGCGGCCGGGTGGACGACGTCCTGGTCCCCCTCGCCGACGTGGCTCATTCCCGCCTGTCCACCGCCGTGCACTCCCTCCCCGCCCCCTCGCCCTCGCACCCGTACGACGCGGACCACGACGGCTCCTGGAACGAGGTGCGCCGCCTGCTGCGCGTCCACCGCTACGCCCAGGAAGCCCTGGGCGGCGACGTGGCCCGCCTGACGACCGCCGGCGAGGCCCTGACCCGCCACCGGGACGCCGCGGAAGCGGCCGCCGCCTCGGCCACCGCGGCCCGCACCCCCCGCATCGCCCCGGCGACGGCGTACGCCCTGGGCGTCCTGCACGCGGACCAGCGCCACGAGGTGGAAGCCTCCCGCGCCACCTTCCAGCACATCTGGCAGCCGGCTGATTCCAGCCACGCCGGCGTCTGACCCCGCCGGCCCCGCCGACCCGCGCCGCGCACACCCGAGGCAGGTCACGCAACGGTAACGGCGGGATAACGGGAGATGACGCCGGATGCCGACCCCGTCCAGACACACCACTCCGTCCGCCACGGTTCACCATCCGTTCACTTACCCCGGTCGGCCGCTTCACCTGATCTGCCTAACTTCGTAGGAGCAGGGAGCGAGTCGCCGCGAACACGGACGATTCCTCCGGGCAACCGACGTAGTCCTCTTCGCACGCCGCCCCGATACAGAAAGCGGCCGGCGGCTTCTGGAAGGAAACACCCGAAAGTGAAGCTTCAGCGCAAGAACATGCTTCGTGCCTCCGCCCTCGGGGCGCTCGTCGTGTCCGGCGCCCTGGTCCTCACGGCGTGCGGCTCGGACGACAACACCAAGAACGACGCCGGTGCCTCGGGCAAGCCTTCCGCTGCCGTGGGCGACATCAAGTGCGAGGGCGCCAAGGGCAAGCTCCTCGCCTCGGGCTCCTCCGCGCAGAAGAACGCGATCGACCTGTGGGTGAAGAACTACATGGCCGCCTGCCCCGGCGTCGAGGTGAACTACAAGTCCTCCTCCTCCGGTGAGGGCATCGTCGCCTTCAACCAGGGCACCGTCGGCTTCGCCGGTTCGGACTCCGCGCTGAAGCCCGACGCCGTCGAGGAGTCGAAGAAGATCTGCACCGGCGGCCAGGGCATCGACCTGCCGATGGTCGGCGGCCCCATCGCCATCGGCTTCAACGTCGCCGGCGTCGACAAGCTGGTCCTCGACGCCCCCACGATCGCCAACATCTTCAACGACAAGATCAAGAAGTGGGACGACGAGGCGATCAAGAAGCTGAACCCCGGCGTCACGCTTCCCTCCACCGCGATCCAGGCGCTCCACCGCTCCGAGGACTCGGGCACCACCGAGAACCTCGGCAAGTACCTCAAGACCGCCGCCCCCGAGGCCTGGACGTACGAGGCCGCGAAGAAGTGGCCGGCCCCGGGTGGCCTCGGCGCCTCCGGCTCCTCCGGTGTCGCCTCGCAGGTCAAGGCCGTTGACGGTGCGATCGGCTACTTCGAGCTCTCCTACGCCTCCGCGCAGAGCATCAAGACCGTGGACGTCGCCACCGGCGCGGCCACTCCGGTCAAGGCCACCGGCGAGAACGCCTCCAAGGCCATCGCCGCCGCCAAGATCTCCGGCACCGGCAACGACCTGGCGCTGAAGCTCGACTACGCCACCAAGGCCGAGGGCGCCTACCCGATCGTCCTGGTGACCTACGAGGTCGTCTGCGACAAGGGCAACAAGGCCGAGACGCTCCCGACCGTGAAGTCCTTCCTGAACTACACCGCGTCCGACGCGGGCCAGAAGGTCCTGACCGAGAACGGCTACGCCCCGATCCCGGCCGAGATCAACGCCAAGGTCCGCGAAGTCATCGCGAAGCTCGCCTAATACAGACCCTCGGGACCACCGGTCCGCTCCCCCGTCCGGGGGGCGGACCGGCCCGGGGACCCTCCCCTCCACCCAGGGGATCCGGTGCACCGCCGCCAGGGGGCCTGCCCCCCATCCAGACCGGAAAGATCATGGCTTCCACCACACCCACCCAGATAGACACGGCTCCGCCCGTCTCCAAGAGCCGAAGGTCCACCGGCCGCGCCGGTGACAAGATCTTCGCGGGCCTCTCCAAGGGCTCCGGCATCCTGCTCCTGGTGATCATGGCGTCGATCGCCGTCTTCCTCACCTACCGCGCCTCCATCGCGCTGGCCGACAACGAGGGCAACTTCCTCACCACGTTCGACTGGAACGCGTCGGCCAAGCCCCCCGTCTTCGGCATCGCCGTCCTGCTCTTCGGCACCGTCGTCAGCTCGATCATCGCGATGGCCATCGCGGTTCCGATCGCCGTCGGCATCGCCCTCTTCATCTCGCACTACGCGCCGCGCAAGCTGGCCGCCCCCCTCGCCTACGTGATCGACCTGCTGGCCGCCGTGCCGTCGATCATCTACGGCATCTGGGGAGCCCTCTTCCTCGTCCCGCAGCTCGCCGGGCTGAACCTCTGGCTCGACCAGTACATGGGCTGGACCTACGTCTTCGACAAGACCCAGGTCGGCGTCGCGCGCTCGCTCTTCACCGTCGGCATCCTGCTCGCGATCATGATCCTGCCGATCGTGACCAGCGTCAGCCGCGAGGTCTTCCTGCAGGTCCCGCGCATGAACGAGGAGGCCGCACTGGCCCTCGGCGCGACCCGCTGGGAAGTCATCCGCATGTCGGTACTGCCCTTCGGCCGCTCCGGAGTCATCTCCGCCTCGATGCTCGGCCTCGGCCGCGCGCTCGGCGAGACGATGGCCGTCGCGACCGTCCTCTCCCCGAGCTTCCTGATCTCCGGCCACATCCTGGACCCGGGCGGCGGCACGTTCGCGCAGAACATCGCCGCGAAGTTCGACGAGGCCAACGAGTTCGGCCGCGACGCCCTGATCGCCTCCGGTCTCGTGCTCTTCCTGCTCACCCTGCTGGTCAACGGCGCAGCCCGGCTGATCATCGCCCGTCGCAAGGACTTCTCGGGGGCGAACGCCTGATGAGCCACGCACTCCAGGACCCGCGCCCCTCCCGGGCCGCCCGGTCCGTCGCCCCCGGCAGCCTGACGCAGGGCCACCTGCCCCGCTGGGCCCCGGCCGGCATCGCCGTCCTCTCGGTCGCCCTCGGCTCCGGCCTCGGCGCCCTCTTCGGGCTCCACAGCAAGATCCAGTGGGGTCTGCTCGCGGCCGCCCTGTTCGTGGTCATCACGTACACGGCCAGCTCGATCGTCGAGAACCGCCGCCAGGCCAAGGACCGGGTCGCGACCTCCGTCGTCTGGGTCTGCTTCGTCCTCGCCCTCGTCCCGCTGCTCTCGCTGCTGTGGACGACCATCAGCCGCGGCGCGAAGGTCCTCGACGGAGACTTCCTCGGCCACTCGATGAACGGCGTGACCAGCTTCGAGCCCGGCGGCGGCGTCTACCACGCCCTGCTCGGCACCATCGAGCAGGTCGCCCTGGCCACCGCGATCTCGGCCCCCATCGGCCTGCTGACCGCCGTCTACCTGGTCGAGTACGGCAAGGGCTCGCTCGCCAAGGCCGTCACCTTCTTCGTCGACGTCATGACCGGCATCCCCTCCATCGTCGCGGGTCTGTTCGTCCTGACGACGTGGACCCTGATGCTCGGCTTCGGCCCCTCCGGCTTCGCCGGCGCGCTGGCCCTGTCGATCCTGATGATGCCCGTCGTGGTCCGCTCCACCGAGGAAATGCTCAAGCTCGTCCCCAACGAGCTGCGCGAGGCCGCCCTGGCCCTCGGCGTGCCGAAGTGGCGCGTGATCCTCAAGGTCGTGCTCCCCACCGCCATCGGCGGCATCGCCACCGGCGTGATGCTGGCCGTCGCCCGCATCGCGGGTGAGACCGCGCCGATCATGCTGCTGGTCTTCGGCACCCAGCTGATCAACAACAACCCCTTCGAAGGCGCCCAGTCCTCGCTCCCCCTGTACATCTGGGAGCAGTACAAGGTCGGTAGTGAAGCCTCCTACGACCGGGCATGGGGCGCAGCGCTCGTCCTGATCGCCTTCGTCATGATCCTCAATCTGGTGGCTCGCGGCATCGCCCGCTGGAAGGCCCCCAAGACCGGTCGCTGACGCGATCAATGAAAGCGAAGTGACCACCATGGCAAAGCGAATCGACGTCAGCGGACTGTCCGCCTTCTACGGCAGCCACAAGGCCATCGACGACATCTCGATGACCGTGGAGCCCCGCTCCGTGACGGCCTTCATCGGCCCCTCCGGCTGCGGCAAGTCCACCTTCCTGCGCACCCTGAACCGCATGCACGAGGTCACCCCCGGTGGCCGCGTCGAGGGCAAGGTGCTGCTGGACGACGAGAACCTGTACGGCCCCGGCGTGGACCCGGTCGCGGTCCGCCGCACGGTCGGCATGGTCTTCCAGCGCCCGAACCCCTTCCCCACCATGTCGATCTTCGACAACGTGGCGGCGGGCCTGCGTCTGAACGGCTCCTTCAGGAAGTCCGAGCTCTCGGACATCGTCGAGAAGTCCCTCCAGGGCGCCAACCTCTGGAACGAGGTCAAGGACCGCCTGAACAAGCCCGGCTCCGGCCTCTCCGGCGGCCAGCAGCAGCGCCTGTGCATCGCCCGCGCCATCGCGGTCGAGCCCCAGGTCCTGCTGATGGACGAGCCCTGCTCGGCCCTCGACCCGATCTCCACCCTCGCCATCGAGGACCTGATCGGCGAGCTCAAGGAGCGCTTCACGATCGTCATCGTGACGCACAACATGCAGCAGGCGGCGCGCGTCTCCGACCGCACGGCCTTCTTCAACCTCTCCGCGGTCGGCCAGCCCGGCAAGCTGATCGAGCTCGACGACACGGACCGGATCTTCTCGAACCCGTCCGTGCAGGCGACCGAGGACTACATCTCGGGCCGCTTCGGCTAAACCGAGATGTTCACGAGCGTCCTGCGGTGCTGCATGGCGGTGCCACCGCAAGGCGAAAGGGCCGGCTCCCCCTGGGTGGGGGGAGCCGGCCCGCTTCTTTTCCCGGCCCCGCACGGTGGCGGGAAAGGCCCCGCCGGATCAGAAAGCCCCGCCGGATCAGCCGATCCGGCGGGGCTCACTGGTGTCCGTACGGCCGGACCGGTCACACGAAGGCGAGGTTGACCACCCAGAAGCTGAGTGCCGCGACGAGCGCCGCGGCCGGCATGGTGATGAACCAGCCCAGGATGATGTTCTTGGCGACGCCCCAGCGGACCGCGTTCACCCGCTTGGTCGCGCCCACACCCATGATCGCCGAGGTGATCACGTGGGTGGTGGAGATCGGCGCGTGGAAGAGGAACGCCGAGCCGAACATGATCGAGGCACCGGTGGTCTCCGCCGCGAAGCCCTGCGGCGGGTCCAGCTCGATGATCTTGCGGCCGAGGGTGCGCATGATGCGCCAGCCGCCCGCGTACGTACCCAGCGAGAGCATCACGGCACACGCGATCTTGACCCAGACCGGGATCGAGTCGCCCGCGTTCTGCACGTCGGCGATGACCAGGGCCATCATCACGATGCCCATGGTCTTCTGCGCGTCCTGCAGACCGTGGCCGAGCGCCATCCCGGCCGCCGAGACCGTCTGCGCGATGCGGAAGCCGCGCTTCGCCTTGTGCGGGTTGGCACGGCGGAACATCCACATGATGGCGACCATCACCAGGTAACCGACCACGAGGCCGACGACCGGCGAGATGAACATCGGGATGACGACCTTGTCGACCACACCCGACCAGAGCACCTCGGTGCCGCCCGCCAGCGCCGCGCCCACCATGCCGCCGAACAGGGCGTGCGAGGAGGACGAGGGCAGGCCGAAGTACCAGGTGATCAGGTTCCACACGATCGCGCCGACGAGCGCCGCGAAGAGGATCCACATGCCCCGGTTGCCGTGGGGCGTCTCGATCAGGCCCTCGCTGACCGTCTTGGCGACCCCGCTGCCGAGGAAGGCGCCGGCGAGGTTCATGACCGCGGCCATCGCGAGCGCGGCGCGCGGGGTCAGCGCACGCGTCGAGACCGAGGTCGCGATCGCGTTCGCGGAGTCGTGAAAACCATTCGTATACGTAAAGCCGAGCGCGACACCGATGGTCACGACCAGAGCGAAGGTGTCCACGAGGTTCAGGACTCCTTGACCGCGATGGTCTCCACCGTGTTCGCGACGTGCTCGAACGCGTCGGCCGCCTCTTCGAGCACGTCGACGATCTGCTTGAGCTTCAGCACCTCGATGGCGTCGTACTTGCCGTTGAAGAGCTGGGCGAGCAGCTTGCGGTGGATCTGGTCGGCCTGGTTCTCCAGGCGGTTGACCTCGATCCAGTACTCGGTCAGGTTGGTCATGGTCCGCAGGTGGGGCATGGCCTCGGCGGTCAGCTCGGCCGCGCGCGCCAGTACCTCGATCTGCTGCTCGACACCCTTGGGCAGCTCCTCCACGTTGTAGAGGACGACCAGGTCGACCGCCTCTTCCATGAAGTCCATGATGTCGTCGAGGCAGGACGCCAGGTTGTAGATGTCCTCGCGGTCGAACGGCGTGATGAAGGAGGAGTTGAGCTGGTGGAAGATCGCGTGGGTCGCGTCGTCTCCCGCGTGCTCCGCTGCCCGCATCCGCTCCGCGATCTCGGCCCGGGCGGACATGTCCGCTCCGAGCAGTTCCATGAGGAGCTTGGAGCCCGTGACGATGTTGTCCGCGGATGCGGCGAACATGTCGTAGAAGCTCGTCTCCCTGGGGGTCAGACGAAATCGCACGTGAGGTCCTCGGGGTGCATTGGATTCGGTCAGGCTGATGCTAGGCGCATCCCCCGGCCACGGCTAACCGGCCGTTCCCCAGTGTCCTCCATCAGGCAGAGTGAGGACCACGAGCCCCTGCCCCTGCGGCCGAGGGCCGGTACCCTATACCCATGAGGGGTATAGGTCCCCCATTCCGGACCACGGGAGGACGCATGACTGCCATCCAGGCGGAGGGCTCCGGAGCCACCACGGCCGCGGACACGGCCACGGGCGCCGACACGGGTACGACCGCGGACACGGGCCCCGGCACGGTCCACGGCTACCACCACCAGAAGGACGAGCACCTCAAGCGCCTGCGCCGGATCGAGGGCCAGATCCGGGGCCTCCAGCGCCTCGTCGACGAGGACGTCTACTGCATCGACATACTCACCCAGGTCTCGGCGAGCACGAAGGCGCTCCAGTCCTTCGCGCTCCAGCTGCTGGAGGAGCACCTGCGGCACTGCGTCGCCGACGCGGCCGTCAAGGGCGGGGGAGAGATCGACGCCAAGGTCGAGGAAGCGACGAAGGCGATCGCCAGGCTGCTGCGCACCTGACCGGGGGAACGGGGGTCAGCCGGACCACACGCCCATCAGCACCTCGTCGATCCGGTCCTGGCTGAGTCTCTCCTCGGCCACGGCCGACGCCGCGATGATCAGCTCTCCGCACAGTTCGATCTCGGCCAGAGCCACGAGGTCCTGCACCGTCGAACCGCCTGCGGGAGTCACGCGCGTCACCTCAATCTGCCGTCGTCCGGTCGCCGGCGCTCGGCTTCTCAGCGTAGGGAGCGCGCGGCGCGGCGCACATGACACGGATGGACCATTTCCGGCCCCCCCACACCGGGCGGACGGCCGGCCATGGCCCGATCCCGCCTCCGCCGGGGGCTCCGGCCGGCTAATCGGCGATCTTCCCGGCGTAAATGTCCCCCTCGTCCGGCAGGACGACGGTGACCGGGGTCCCGAAGCCGTAGAGCAGCGTGGTGGAGGACACATCGATCACGCCGTTGTTGACGTACGTGAAGCGATGGCGGACCTTGCGCAGCAGCCCCTCGGAGTCGAGGTAGGCGTCGAAGGGCACCGCACCCTTGCTGAACCCTTTCGCCGCCGCCTCCAGCGCCCCCTTCACCGCCGGTGAGGCCTGCGCCGCGGCCCGCCCGATGTCCGTCGTACCCCGGTAGTGCCGCACCTTGGTCCCGGCCACCTCGGTCTCGCCCACGTACGTCACCTCCTGCGCCCCGCGCAGCAGCTCCGCGGCGGCCATCGGGTCGGTGGCCCCGCCGGTGACGAGGTTCCCGTCGGCGAGGGCCGTCGTGTCGACCCGGACCCACTTGTCGTCGGGGACGCCCGCGCCCCGGTTCTTCATGTAGAGCGCGCCCGGTACGAGCAGCTCCGTGATGGGCCGGTGTTCCGCCTTGCCCTTGGCGTCGTCGGGGAGCATGACCAGCAGCTGCCCCATCCGGTTCTTGAAGTCGACCCCGCCCTCGCCCCGGATCGTGACCCGGGTGCCGCCGGTCGCCATCTCCATGGCCGTACGGGTCTGCGCGCTCCCGGTCCTGAGCAGCGCGTCGGCGGCTGCGCGGACCGTCGCCGCGGGGTCGTCGGCGGGCCGGGCGTCGTCGCCCGCCACGGCGTCGCCACCGCATCCGCTCAACGCCGCCACCGTCAGGGCCAGGCCGACCGCGGCCGCAGCCCGACCCGCGCGACCCCGCCTCCGCCTGTGCTGGTCCACCACCATCGCCTGCCAACCCCCAACGCGTGACCGCTGTTTGCCCGAGGCCCCCACCCGCTCCGCTTAACGAGGTCCCGGGCCTCCCGTCACGGCCACGACCCCCTCGCGCCGGGCCAGTGCCCCGCCCGCCCCCGGCCCGGTACCTTGGTGGAGTGGAACCGCACACCGAAGCGACTCTCGTCCCTCCGCTTGCCGCAGTGCCGCTGCCCCGCACCCCCGGTCCCGGCACTGACCCGGCGCCGACGCCATCCGCCGACCACGCCACGAGCACCTCCGAACGGGGCTCCTTCAGCCTGGCCGCCTGTACGTGCGGCTGGCGCGGCCCGGCCCGCCGCTCCCGCGACCTGGCCCGCAAGGACGCCACCGGCCACGCCCCGCAGTAGCCCGGGGCTTCCCGCGAAGGGCCCGGCTCCGGCACACCGCCGGTCCGGACCTGGCCGAACCCCCGACCGCGCCCCTGGCCGCCGACTGGGTCGCCCGATCGGACGGCCCGGCTGGCCGACGCGCCCGGGACCGGTTGCCCTTGACTCATGCCCGGACCCGCGCCCCGACTCGCCGCCCTCATCTGGGCCCTGCTGATCGCGTTCGTCCCCGCCACCCCGGCCGGGGCCAGCCCCGTGGGCACGGCGGACGGGCCCGGCGACATCGCCCTGGCCATCGGAGTCACCACCACCGCGGCCGCCGCGACCGGCCTGTGGCTGCGCTCCCGCTACCGGCGCGCCGACGCCGAGGCGCATGCCGACGCCGCGGAGCCCGGCGGCGACCGGTGACCCCGCCCCCGCGCTCCCGTCCGGCGGCGGTCCGCGTCTGCTTCGCGGTCGCGGCGCTGTGCCTGCTGGCGGCCGTGGTGCTGAGCGTCTGGGACTCGTACCGCATCGGCTGACGCGCCGGGCACCGCCCGGGTCAGCGCGTCAGGCGGCGAGGTCGCTCTCGTGCCCGCGCCCCGCCGGCTCCGTCGCCGCGAGGCCCACCGGCCGGGCCACCACGCGGTCGCGCGACCGGACCAGTACGCCGAGCCGCGGGGACCGGGCCACCGCCCGCACCGCCGGGGTCAGCAGCGCCATCGCGAGCGGCGCGAGCAGCAGCACCACCGCGGTGCCCAGGGCGAGCCCGCCGATGACGTCGGTCGGATAGTGCAGGCCCATGTAGACCCGCGTGAACCCCTCCAGCAGGGCCAGTCCGATCCCGATGGAGCCGAGCCTGCGGTGGGCGACGAACAGGCCGACGCCGAGCGCCATCGCGAGCGTCGCGTGGTCGCTGACGAAGGAGAAGGCGCCGGGGCCGAGCCCGGCGCCGGATTCCAGCACCTCGACCCCGCCGTGCTGCGCGGCTGGCCGCGGCCGGCCCACGAACTCCCGCAGCGGAACGTTCAGGAGGAGTGCGGCCCCGGCGGCGAGCGGGGCCCACACGAGCGCCGCGAAGGATTCGACGGCGGCGGGCTCGTCCTGCCGGCGCGCTCCGCGCCAGCACCACAGCACCAGGAGCAGGAGGGCCAGCAGGATCCCGTACTCGCCGAGGACCGCGACCGTCCGGTCCAGCCAGCCCGGGGCTTGCCGCGCCAGTCCGTTGATCTCGTACAGCAGGCTTACATCCACGTTCGGCCCACCTGTTGTGAGTCCAGCCATGGTGATGCGGCCCCTTGCCCTTGCCTTGGTACCCGTACGGCCGCACGCCGATGTGCGGCCCTTCGCCCCCGGTGATCCATCCGGCGCTTCCGCTCGTCCCGCCCCCGGTGACCATGGAACGCCCGTTCTGACGGCTGCGTTCCACTCTCCACCGAATGATCACCCCAACGTTATCGAAGAGTGACTCATCGTTGCAGCTCAGGGCCTTCGCTTCACGCTGCGTTGCCAACGACCTCGTGCCGGGGCAGGGCCTCCGCCCCGTCCTTCGTCACGCGCGTCGCGCCGAAGTAGTCGGGCGTGTCGATCTTGTCGAAGCGGATCACGGCTCCGGTGAACGGAGCGTTGATCATGTAGCCGCCGCCCACGTAGAGCCCGACGTGCCGGATCTCCCGCGAGTTCGTCAGATCGTCGGAGAAGAACACCAGGTCCCCCGGCAGCAGTTCCGCGCGCGAGGGATGCGGACCGGCGTTGTACTGGTCGTTCGCCACGCGCGGCAGATCGATCCCCACCGACTCGTACGCGGCCTTGGTCAGCCCCGAGCAGTCGAACCGCCCGCCCTGCTCGGGCGTCCCGTTCCCGCCCCACAGGTACGGGGTCCCCAGCTGCTTCTGCGCGAAGTAGATGGCCCCGGCGGCCTGCTGCGAGGGCGCCACCCGCCCGACGGGGGCCTCGAAGCTCTTGGCGAGGTTCGTGATGGTCTTCACGTACCCCTCGGTCTCCCGGTACGGCGGGACGCCCCCGTACTGCTTCACCGCGCCGGGACCCGCGTTGTAGGCGGCCAGCATGTTCTTCACCGGATCCCCGGGCACCTTGGACACGTAGCGCGCCAGCTCGCAGTCGTACGAAGCCGCGGACGGGATCGCGTCGTTCGGGTCCCAGATGTCACGGTCGCCGTCGCCGTCCCCGTCGATGCCGTGCGTCGCCCAGGTCCCCGGGATGAACTGCGCGATGCCCCGCGCGTCGGCCGGGCTCACCGCGCTCGGGTTCCAGCCGCTCTCCGAGTACAGCTGGGCCGCCAGCAGCGCCGGGCTGAGCGTCGGGCAGAGGTTCCCCCACTTCTGCACGAGGGGCTGGTACTTCCCCGGCACGGCACCCTTCGCGAGCCCGCCGGCCCGCCCGCCCACGCCGGCGATGCCCGCGGCCGCCGAGTACGTACCGACCACGAGCAGGGCGAGAAAGCACAGGCATGCCCCGAAGCTGATTCCACCGACCACCCAGAGTCTGCGCACCCGCCAACCTTCCCCCATCGAACGGCTTTTCCCGGGGCTCCCACCACCCCGTGTCGAATCATCCCGCCGGGGGACCGCCGCAGGAACCGCCCCACCCGGGGCACTTGGAGCACGGATCCCGGCAGACGAGTGAACTCATAGGACGATACGACCTATTTGGCGCCACCGACCCGCACTCTGCACCCAGGCCGTCTCTTTCGGATCTTGCCGGTTGAGCCCGCGTCGTCCGGTGCCGTGCATCGGCGCCTTGGCGGGGCGCCGGAGTACTGGACGTACTTGGCGTTCCGCCAAGGCGGCGAGGCGCGGTGCCGGGCGGCGCGGGCCAGGCAAGATCCGGAAGAGACGGCCTAGCCCCGGGGCGCCACGAACAGGCTCTGCGCGCTCCGCCCGATCGGCCCCTTCTCGTCGTGCAACCGTGCGTCCGCCAGCCCGATGCCCGCCGCGTCCACGCTCGTACGGGCCTCCACGCCCACCCATTCACCGGCCGGATGGCGGTGCAGGTGCACGGTGAGGTCGCCGTTGACGAAGAGGTACCGCCCGAAGTCCACCACGGCGCTGATGCCGTTCCCCGAATCCGCCGCGACCAGGACCCGGTCCAGCGGCCGCGCCTCCTCCCCGGCGACGAGCGGCACCCTCATCCGCATCCAGCAGGTTCCGGGACCGAGTTCGACGAACGCGCCCCGCGTGAAGCGCGTCTCCATCGCCGAGTGGTAGCCCTTCTCCCACGGCACCGGGAAGAACGGCGTCGGCCCCACCTCCCCCGGCGGCGGCAGCTCCGGCCCGGGCACCACGGACGGTACGGACTCCCCCGCCACCCGGATCCGCAGCGCCCGCGCCAGCATCACGGGCGCGGCCCCGGCGGGGGCGAGCGCCGCCTCGACCACCTCGGTACCGCGACCGGCCCGCAGCACACTGGTCGTCAGCTCCAGCGGGCCGATCGGCACCGGGCGCAGGATCTCGTAGGTGATCCGGGCGATCCGCATGTCGGTGCGCCCGCCGGGCCGTTCCTCGATCGCCCGCCCGAGCAGCGCGGCCGGCGGTCCGGCGTGCTGCGAACCCGGATCCCACGGGCCGCGCGTGTAGCCGGTCGCCAGGAACCGCCCCGCGTCGATCCGCTCGTAGAACCCCTCAACATCGCTGACATCGCTGACGTCGCTGACATCACTCAGATCGCTGACACCACTCTCGGCACCCATGAGCGCCACGCTACCGACTGGTAATCAGGGCCCGCCAGCCCCATCCCAAAGGATCAGCGGGCGAAGCCCAGCCCCACCCCGAGCCCCACCAGGACCGAGCCGATGGCCCGGTTCAGCGCCTTCTGCGCCTTCAGCATCCGGTCGCGCAGCCGGGAGTTGGAGAAGAACAGCGCGACCGCCCCGAACCACCCCAGGTGCGCCGCCGACATGAACAGCCCGTACCCGGCCTGCTGCCACACCGGGGTCCCCGGCCCCACCACCTGCGTGAAGGTCGACACGACGAACAGCGTGGTCTTCGGGTTGAGCACGTTGGTCAGGAACCCGCTCCGGAGCGCCCCGAGCGGCGTCAGCCCGCCCTTCTCCTCCAGGTCCACGGCCACCTCGGTGCGCGCCCGGAAGGTCCGTATCCCGATCCACACCAGGTACGCGGCGCCCGCGAGCTTGATCACCGTGAACAGTTCGGCGGACGAGGCGATCAGCAGACCGACCCCGAGCATCGTGTAGGAGACGTGGACCAGCACCCCGGCCGCGACCCCCGCGGCCGCGAACAGCCCGGTGGGCCGCCCGTAGAGGTAGCTGTTGCGCACGACCATGGCGAAGTCCGCGCCGGGACTGATGACGGCGAGGAAGGTGATGACGGCTACTGCGATCACTTCGGTCATACGGCGATGCTCCCCGGACCCGCCCGCGGCGATCAAGAGCTTTCCGCGTCACGGACACCCGACGGCCACCCAAGTCCCCCACGGGGAGACAATGAGGACGTGCCCACGCCTCCCCCCTCCGGCCCCGCCCGCCCCGCCGCCCCCGCTCCGCTCCCCCTCCTGCAAGCGGACTGCTCCCAGTGCTTCGCGCTCTGCTGCGTGGCCCTGCCCTTCTCCAAGTCCACCGACTTCGCCGTGAACAAGCCCGCCGGCACCCCCTGCAAGAACCTCCGGCAGGACTTCCGCTGCGGCATCCACACCAAGCTGCGCGACCAGGGCTTCCAGGGCTGCACCGTCTTCGACTGCTTCGGCGCCGGCCAGCAGGTCTCCCAGGTCACCTTCGGCGGCCGCGACTGGCGCTCCCACCCCGACACCGCCGGCGCGATGTTCGCGGTCCTCCCGGTGATGCGGAACCTGCACGAGCTGCTCTCCTACCTCATCGAGGCCCTCACCCTCCCTGCGGCCCGCCCGCTCCACGCCGACCTGCGCACCACCCTGACCGACACCACCCGGTGGACCGCGGCGACCCCCGAGGCCCTCGCCGACTTCGACATCACCCCGCTGCGCCAACAGGTGAACACCCTGCTCCTCAAGACCAGCGAGCTCGTACGGGCCAAGGTCGCGGGCCGCAAGAAGAACCACCGCGGCGCCGACCTGATGGGCGCCCGCCTCCCCGGAGCCGACCTGCGCGGCGCCAACCTCCGCGGCGCCTACCTGATCGCCGCCGACCTCAGCGGCGCCGACCTGCGCACGGCCGACCTGATCGGCGCGGACTTCCGCGACACCGACCTGCGCGACGCCGACCTCACGGACGCCCTCTTCCTCACGCAGCCCCAGCTGAACGCGGCCCGGGGCAACCCCGCGACCCGCATCCCGCCCTCCCTGACCCGCCCCGCGCACTGGCTCCCGTAAGGCGGCTGCAGGCCGGCCCCGACAACCGGCTCGACGCCGGACGGCGCACACCGGACACGCGTGCGCCCCCGGCGCATCCACCCGCAACCCGGCCCCGGACACCCCCGCAGGCACCGCGCCCGCAACCAACGACCAGGCGCGACGGCTGACGGAATGTCGGAGAACGCCATCGGTACGGTCGACCGGACCGCGACCCGTTGCGCCAAACGGCGCCCCCACGGGAGCCACCCAGCCCACCGGGACGACAATCATTGCCCGCAGTCACCCCGCGTGATACACAGAGTGACCATACGTTCTTTCCCCCACACGCCGCCCGACCCCAGGTCAGGACATACGAACGACACCCGGGGCGACAGATCGGGTAAAGAGAGCAGTCAAGTCGACATCCGACGGCGGTTTCATCAGGGAAGATAGAGCGTGACCCCTGCCGTCCGGGCACGGGCTACCGGAACTACCCATACAGGGGCGGTGAGTTACATGATCCTGGCAGCCGAAAAGGGCGACATCACCACCATCATCGGCGGAATCGCCCCGAACTGGGGGCCGTTCGGCAGTCTCGGCAACGAGGCGAAGATCATGATCGAAGTGGTCATGGCCGTAGCGATCCTGCTCTGCCTGGGCATCGCCATCTGGGGCGCGGCCAAGCAGCGCATCGGCGCGACCGCACTGCGCGACACCTTCAGCGCGGAACAGGGCAAGGGCCTCATCGTGGCCGGCCTGACGGGCGTCTTCATCATCGGCTCACTGGGCACCCTCTTCACGATCGTCTACGGAATGGCCGTCTAGCCCGAGCCCTGATGAGGACTCACCACGCCGCGCCTGCGCGGATACCAGCGCTACCGTCGTACGACGCGGAGGGGGCGAACACCGAATGAGCACCGACGACCAATACGGTGGCGGCGAGGTCGGCGGCACCGGCCAGACCCGTACCCGCTTCGCCGAGCCCTCGGACCCGTACGCCCCACCGCGCCGCACCTCCAGAGGCCTGGTCACGGTCGTCGGCGTGGTGGTCCTCCTCATCGCAGCCATCGCCTTCGCCAACCAGTCCCGCACCCCGGACACCCCCCCGACCGCCGACAAGGCCCCCACCGCCACCAACCCGACGGCGGCCACGGGCGTGGCCCCGGTGGACGGCAAGTCGGCAGGCATCCCGAAGGGCTTCGCCCAGACCGAACAGGGCGCCCAGTCCGCGGCGGCGAACTACGCGGTGGCGCTGGGCTCTGACGGGATGTTCAGAAAGAACACCCGGCACGCGCTCGTGGACGGGATCTACATCCCTGACGTCGCGTCGAAGATGAGAGCTCCTCAGGACGAGGCGTACTCCGCTCCGTTCCTCGCGAAGCTCGGACTCGACGCGAACGGCAACCCTCCCCAGGGCAGCTCCTTCGTCACCCGCGCCGTCCCCGTCGGCACCCGAGTCGACAGTTACGCGCCCACGAGCGCGACGGTCTCCGTCTGGTACACCGGCCTCATCGGCATGTCCGGTCCGAAGTCCACCGACCCGGTACGCACCACATGGAAGACCTGGACGTTCGAACTGGTCTGGTCGAGCGGAGACTGGAAGGTCGTCTCCGACTCCCAGCAGGACGGTCCGGCACCGGTTCCCGGTGACGCGGTCGCGTCGCCCTCCGAGGACATCAGCAAGGCCGTCAAGGAGTTCGGAGGCTTCACCTATGCCCGCTAGCCTCAGGCTCCGGGTCGGCCTGGTCACCTCCGCCCAACTGGCCATCGCAGGCCTGGCGACCCGTGCCTACGCCGCCCCGAGCCCCACGCCAACCCCGTCGCGACTGCCCAGCGACGATCCGTGCGACCTGCTGATCGGACCGGCGAAGCAGTACTGCAACCGAGAAGGCACCAGCCCCAACGGCCCCGGCGCAGGCCTCGCCCCCAGCGACCCCGCCGACGCCCTCAACCCCCTCTCCTCCCTCGCGAAGGGCTGCGCCGACGCCGCAGCCTGGATCGTCGGCGAACTCAGCAAAGCGGTCAACGGCACCGCCAACGTCGACTTCACCAACGGCGCCTTCCTCAAGCAGTACGCCATCGTCTTCGCCGCCTCCACCATCCTCACGCTCGTCCTCTGGCTCTTCGCCGTAGCCAAACGAGCCATCCGCGGCGTCCCCTTCACCACCGCCATGTCCGAAGCCATCGGCTTCCTCTGGCTCACCGTCCTCGCCTCCGCCTTCACCCCCCTGATCCTCTACACCGTCGTCTCCGCCACCGACGGCGTCACCGAGGTCATCGCCTCCGCCACCGGCGGCCAGACGGACGTCTTCTTCGGCTCCTTCGCCGAGGCCCTCAAAAAGGGCGACGACATCGGCGGCGGCCCGATCATGCTGATCGTCGTCGCCCTCGTCACCGTGCTCGCCGCAGGCATCCTCTGCCTGGAACTGGTCATCCGCGCCGCGCTCCTCTACGTCGGCGCCCTGCTCGGCACCGTCGTCTACGCCGGCCTCGTCGACCGCAACCTCTGGGGCCACGTCCGCCGCTGGGCGGGCATCATGATCGCCGTCATCCTCGTGAAGCCGGTCATCGTCATCGTCCTCGGCCTCGCCGGAGCCCTGGCGGGCGACAAGGGCCCGAACGCCTTCTCCGCCGTCGTCTCCGGCCTCGCCATCATCCTGCTGGCGATCTTCGCCTCCGCGATGATCTACCGCTTCGTCCCCGGCTTCGGCGACGAGATCGCCTCCGCCCGCACCAACCGCAGCAAGGCCACCGACGGCGCCCAGGCAGCCGCCGTCATCAGCTCCCCGGCCTCCCTCGTCTCCCAGGGCATCAAGACCCACAGCAGCCGCGGCGGCGGCGGCGGCGGAAACAGCGGCGGCGGCGCCCACCGCGCCGGCGGCGACAACCAGATCTCCGGAGGCATGGCCGCCCACAGCAGCCGCGGCTCCGGCGGCGGGAACAGCGGCGCCCCCGCCGCCGCACCCCCGCCCCGTACGGGCTCCAGCACGAGGAACACAGGAGGTGACGGGCGGTGACGACCCAGTCGCACCAGCTCCACCCGGTCACGCCCCGCCGCACGTATCTCATCGGCCGGGCCCGGCCGAACGCGATCGTCGGCAAGAACCGCGAGACCGGCGAGATCGCCCTGATCATCGTCGGCGCGTTCCTCGGCATGATGAGCGGCCTGCTCGTCCCCGCCCTCACCCTGCGCATCGTCTCCCTCGCCGGATTCCCGATGCTCGCCCTCGCCGCCGTCTACGTCCCCTACCGCGGCCGCACCTTCTACCGCTGGTTCGAAATCAACCGCAGCTACAAGCGCACCCTGCGCCGC
Organism: Streptomyces sp. NBC_00335; assembly: GCF_036127095.1. Lineage (GTDB taxonomy): Bacteria > Actinomycetota > Actinomycetes > Streptomycetales > Streptomycetaceae > Streptomyces. The sequence continues at coordinate 4,534,788 of NZ_CP108006.1, read as the reverse complement.
GGCACGACGTTCCGCTCCGGCGCCATGGAGGCCGGCATCCGCGCCGGCGACGGCCGCGAGGTCGAGGTGGGCCCGCCCCCCGGCATCGGCCGCATCAACTGGCTCGCCGCCCCCTTCGGCCCCGACGAGATCGCCGTCCTGCTCCACGCGGACCGCAGAACCGTCACCGCCGCCATCGAGATCGAGGGCCCCGGCGTCGGCCTGCGCGACAGCGAGGACCAAGAGGCCCTCGTGGACCGCTTCGGCACCCTCCTCAAGCACGTGGCCAACGGCGACGGCTTCGTCACCCGCCTCCAGATGCTCGTACGCACCCTGCCCGCCGACCCGGAGGCCCACGACAAGGACGTGGCCGCCCGCGGCGACACCAACGCCCCGGTCTGGCTGCGCGATTCGTACGACCAGCTCCAGTCGATGGTGTCGACCTCCTCCGAGCAGCACCGCGCGTACCTCGTCGCCTGCATCCACTTCACCCGCGAACTCGCCGCCGAGGCCCACACCATCGCCCGCGCCGCGACCCCCCACAAGGGCCGCAGGGTCGACCGCGACGCCGGCCTCGCCATCGTCATGGCCCGCGAGCTCACCGACATCTGCGCCCGCCTCGCCGAGGCCGACATCCGCGTCCGCCAGCCGCTGGGCCAGGGCCGCCTCTCCTCCCTCGTGCACTCCATGTACGACCCGGACCACCCCATCGACCACATCCAGGCCATGACCAAGCGCAACGCCTGGCCCGCCGAACTGGACGCCGTCGAACCGACCTATCTCCAGGCCAAGACCCGCGAGTCCTCCACCCGCGCCCCCTGGTGCCACGCCACGGCCTGGGTCAAGGAGTGGCCGATGACCCCGGTCGGCGTGAACTTCCTCGCCCCGCTCCTCGTCCACACCCCCGACGTGATCCGCACGGTCGCCGTCACCATGGACCTGGAACCCACCGAGATCGCCATCGAGCGCATGCTCACGGAGAAGACGAACGACGAGGCCGACGCCAGCCGCGCCGCCAAGATGAACCGCACCGTCGACCCCCGCGACATCGCCGCGCACGGCCGGCTCGACCAGCGCGGCGAAGACCTCGCGAGCGGCGCCGCCGGGGTCAACCTGGTCGGGTACATCACGGTCTCCTCCCGCTCCCCCGAAGCCCTCGCCCGCGACAAGCGCACCATCCGCGCCTCGGCGGGCAAGTCCTACCTGAAGCTCGAATGGTGTGACCGCGAGCACCACCGCGCCTTCGTCAACACCTTGCCGTTCGCCACCGGCATCCGACGCTAGCTGGAGGGAATGGCCGCCCATGCGAGATCCCATGTCCGCCCTGACGGACGCCTTCACCAGCTTCCTCTTCGGCAAGGTCGAAACCACCAGACTCCCCGTCCGCACGTCCACGGGCCAGGCCCAAGCGGTCTACCTCCCCACCGCCGCCCCCGGACTCGGCGACTCGGGCGTCATCATCGGCCGTGAGGTCTACAGCGGCAAGGGGTACATCTACGACCCCTTCCAGCTCTACGGCCAGCAGCTGCCGGCCCCCCACTGGCTGGTCCTAGGCGAGTCGGGCAACGGCAAGTCCGCCCTCGAGAAGACCTACGTCCTACGCCAACTCCGCTTCCGGGACCGCCAGGTCGTCGTTCTGGACGCCCAGGGCGAGGACGGCGTCGGCGAGTGGAACCTCATCGCCCAGCAGCTGGGAATAACCCCCATCCGCCTGGACCCCATCGCCGCGAACAACGACGGGATCCGCCTCAACCCCCTCGACCCGGCGATCACCGCGACGGGCCAGCTCGCGCTGCTCCGCACGATCATCGAAGTCGCCATGGGCCACGGCCTGGACGAGCGCTCCGGCTTCGCCCTGAAGGTCGCCCACGCCTACGTGGTGGAAACCATCACGGACCGCCAGCCGGTCCTGATGGACATCGTCGAGCAACTGCGCCACCCCGAGCCCGAATCGGCGCTCTCGATGAACGTGGCCATAGACGATGTCCGCGCCTGGGGCCTGGACGTCGCGCTCGTCATCGACCGCCTGGTCGACGGCGACCTCCGAGGCATGTTCGACGGCCCGACCACGGTAGGCATCGACCTCGATGCCCCCCTCATCGTCTTCGACCTCTCCCACATCGACCGCAATTCCATCGCCATGCCGATCCTGATGGCGATCGTCGGCGTATGGCTCGAACACACCTGGATCCGGCCGGACCGCAAGAAGCGCATCTTCCTGGTCGAAGAGGCCTGGCACATCATCAACAGCCCCTTCGTGGCGCAGCTCTTCCAGCGCCTCCTGAAGTTCGGCCGACGCCTGGGCCTGTCCTTCGTGGCAGTCGTCCACCACCTCTCGGACGTAGTGGACGGCGCGGCGGCCCGCGAAGCCGCGGCCATCCTCAAAATGGCCTCGACCCGCACGATCTACGCCCAGAAGGCGGACGAGGCCCGCGCCACGGGCCGCGTCCTGGGCCTCCCCCGCTGGGCGGTGGAAATCATCCCCACCCTCACCCCCGGCATCGCGGTCTGGGACGTGAACGGCAACGTCCAGGTCGTCAAACACCTGATCACGGAAGCCGAACGCCCCCTGGTCTTCACCGACCGCGCCATGACCGAATCCTCGGTCCAGCACCGCCTGCCCGACGACCTCCTCGCCGCCGAACTGGAGACAGAGGAGCGCGCACTCCTGATGGAACGCCACCGCAACGCCGGCGGCTCGGCGACCACGGTGGCCTGACATGCCCAACAGCACGGACCAGCGCCCCCAGGGCGGCATCCCGGACGGCCTCCTGGTAGGCCTCCTGGCCTTCCTCCTCGGCCTGGCCGTCCTCACCTGGACGTCCACCGGCCTGGCAGCCCTCTTCGCGAAGGGCGCCTGGCCGGACAAGGTCACCTTCACCCGCACCCCGACCGCGGTCCGCTCGCTGATAGCTCAACCCCAGAACATCCCGGCAGCCTGGCCGGACACACCCCCCGAGGCCCTCTCCAACTGGGGCCTCTTCTGGGGCCTGTTCATCAGCCAGCTCCTGATCCTCCTGGTCCTGGCCATCTTCACCCTGGGCATCGTCGCCCGCACCAAGGCCCGGAGGACAACGGCGCCGCACCCTCCAGGCCGACCGAAGCCCAATCCAGCCCCTCCGGCGTTTGAGGAGCGGGGGCCCGGGGGCTGGCCCCCGGCAACGGCGCCGCACCCGACCACGGGTCCACAGCCAATCCCAGCCCCGCCGGCGATTGAGGCGCGGGGGCCCGGGGGCTGGCCCCCGGCAACGGCGCCGCACCCCGCCACGGTCCCCATCCCCACCAAGCCCCACCCCATCCCCGCCCCGTCGGCACAGGCACAGGCATCGCAGCCAATCCCAGCCCCGCCGGCGTTTGAGGCGCGGGGGCCCGGGGCCAGAGCCCCAGGCACCAGCGCCGCCCCCTCCCCCACGGACGAGGCGTACCGCTACGGCTTCGGCTACGCCCCGACCCCGGCCCCACCCGCAACCCCACCCCAAAGCCACCGCATGACCTACGCCCCACCGGAGGTCCGAACCACGGCCGCCGAAGCAGCCATCGCGGCAGCCCAAGGCGCCATCCTCGTGATCACGTCCTCCCCCACCCTCTGGTCGGACACCAAGGACGCCCGCTCCAAGCTGGGCCCCGTCCTCCTCTACGACCCCTCCCACCTCTGCGACACCCCGGCCCGCATCCACTGGAACCCCACAGAAGGCTGCGCGGACCGCGACACCGCCGCCGCCCGCGCCATCGCGCTGCTCGCCCCGGTCCGCCCCCAGGCCCGCATGGACTCCGCACTCGCGGACACCGCGGAAACGCTCCTGCGCAGCTGGCTCCAGGCCGCCGCCCTGGACAACCGCCCCTTCAAGCAGCTGCACCGCTGGGCCCAGGGCACCAACGCCCAAGAGCCGGTCCGCATCCTGCGCACCCACCCCCAGGCGGCAACAGCCGCCCCCGGCGCGGCCGGTGAGCTGGAGAGCGCCCTCACCGCCCACCCCGACCGCCGCGAACAGGCCCAACACCTCACGGCCCGGGCCCTGACGGCCCTCTCCTCGATCCACATCCGGGAATCCTGCACCCCGAACCGAAGCGATTCGCTCGCCCTGGCATCGTTCGTCTCCGAAGGGGGCACCCTCTACGTGGTGGGCGAACCCCTGGAAGACCCTCGTGCCCACCCGGGTGCGATGCCGCTGCTGACCGCACTCGCCTCGAGCGTGGTCGAGCACGGCCGCCGCATGGCCGCACGGTCATCCGACGGTCGGCTCGACCCACCACTGACCCTGGTCTTCGAGGACGTCGCCGCCGTGGCCCCGATCCCCCAACTGCCGCAGCTGCTCCAGGACACGACGCTCCCGCTCCTCGCCCTGTGCCGCAGCCGCGAACAGGCCCGCTCCCGCTGGCCGGAGGCGGACCTCCCCGTAGCCGCCCGCTAGGCAGGCCGCGGGAACACGTACTCAAGCTCCTTCGCGGACGGGTCGGTCGGCATCGGCACGACCTTCCCGCTGTGCACGAACCCGAACCGCCGGTAGAACGCCCCGGCCCGCGCGTTCTCCTCGTGCACGAAGAGCCGTACGCGCGCCAGCACCGGCTCCTCCAACCCCCAGGCCCACTCCAGCGCGGCGGCGAACAGCTCCTCGGTCAGCCCGGTTCCCCGGTGCCCGGTCCGGACGAACACGCCCACGAGGTGCGCCTGGGCCTGCTCGATCTCTCCGTCGAAGATGTCGGTCGTGCCGGCCTCCTCGACGAGGACGCTCACCGACCCGGCCCACACCCCATCAGGCCCCTCGGCCACGAACTGCCGTATGCCCCGCCCCGCAGCGGCCCCGGCAGCCCTCTCCTGCCAGAACTCGTCGCTCCTTCCCTCACCCTGCTCGAGGGTTTCCAGAAAGGCCACCGGCGCGGCCGGATCCCGCAGAGCCGCGATCCGCAGCTCCTTCACCTTGTCCCACTCTTCGGCCCGTACAGGACGTATCACGTACTCGTTCATACCTCGGGATCCTAATGAGCCGGCCGCCCCACCTTCACCCGAGTTTCCCCACCCCAAACTCGAAAACCCAAAGTCCCCGTAAACGCAGAAAAGCCCCGTACCGGTTACCCGGTACGGGGCTTTCTACAATGATTGTTCGGCGGCGTCCTACTCTCCCACAGGGTCCCCCCTGCAGTACCATCGGCGCTGAAAGGCTTAGCTTCCGGGTTCGGAATGTAAACCGGGCGTTTCCCTAACGCTATGACCACCGAAACACTATGAAGTTAACCAAACCGGATATGACACAGTTCGTTACTTCAGAACTAACACAGTGGACGCGAGCAACTGAGGACAAGCCCTCGGCCTATTAGTACCAGTCAGCTCCACCCGTTACCGGGCTTCCACATCTGGCCTATCAACCCAGTCGTCTACTGGGAGCCTTACCCTCTCAAGGAGGTGGGAATACTCATCTTGAAGCAGGCTTCCCGCTTAGATGCTTTCAGCGGTTATCCCTCCCGAACGTAGCCAACCAGCCATGCCCTTGGCAGGACAACTGGCACACCAGAGGTTCGTCCGTCCCGGTCCTCTCGTACTAGGGACAGCCCTTCTCAATATTCCTACGCGCACAGCGGATAGGGACCGAACTGTCTCACGACGTTCTAAACCCAGCTCGCGTACCGCTTTAATGGGCGAACAGCCCAACCCTTGGGACCGACTCCAGCCCCAGGATGCGACGAGCCGACATCGAGGTGCCAAACCATCCCGTCGATATGGACTCTTGGGGAAGATCAGCCTGTTATCCCCGGGGTACCTTTTATCCGTTGAGCGACGGCGCTTCCACAAGCCACCGCCGGATCACTAGTCCCGACTTTCGTCCCTGCTCGACCCGTCGGTCTCACAGTCAAGCTCCCTTGTGCACTTACACTCAACACCTGATTGCCAACCAGGCTGAGGGAACCTTTGGGCGCCTCCGTTACTTTTTGGGAGGCAACCGCCCCAGTTAAACTACCCATCAGACACTGTCCCTGATCCGGATCACGGACCGAGGTTAGACATCCAGCACGACCAGAGTGGTATTTCAACGACGACTCCACAACCACTGGCGTGGCCGCTTCAAAGTCTCCCACCTATCCTACACAAGCCGAACCGAACACCAATATCAAACTATAGTAAAGGTCCCGGGGTCTTTCCGTCCTGCTGCGCGAAACGAGCATCTTTACTCGTAGTGCAATTTCACCGGGCCTATGGTTGAGACAGTCGAGAAGTCGTTACGCCATTCGTGCAGGTCGGAACTTACCCGACAAGGAATTTCGCTACCTTAGGATGGTTATAGTTACCACCGCCGTTTACTGGCGCTTAAGTTCTCAGCTTCGCCACACCGAAATGTGACTAACCGGTCCCCTTAACGTTCCAGCACCGGGCAGGCGTCAGTCCGTATACATCGCCTTACGGCTTCGCACGGACCTGTGTTTTTAGTAAACAGTCGCTTCTCGCTGGTCTCTGCGGCCACCCCCAGCTCACGGAGTAAATCCGATCACCAGTGATGGCCCCCCTTCTCCCGAAGTTACGGGGGCATTTTGCCGAGTTCCTTAACCATAGTTCACCCGAACGCCTCGGTATTCTCTACCTGACCACCTGAGTCGGTTTAGGGTACGGGCCGCCATGAAACTCGCTAGAGGCTTTTCTCGACAGCATAGGATCATCCACTTCACCACAATCGGCTCGGCATCAGGTCTCAGCCTTATATGAGGGACGGATTTGCCTACCCCTCGGCCTACACCCTTACCCCGGGACTACCACCGCCCGGGCTGGACTACCTTCCTGCGTCACCCCATCGCTTACCTACTACAAGTCTGGGTCACCGGCTCCACCACTTTCCTTTCCCCGAAGGGTCCGGAACGGCTTCACGGGCTTAGCATCGCCTGATTCGATATTGGGCGTTTCAAAGCGGGTACCGGAATATCAACCGGTTGTCCATCGACTACGCCTGTCGGCCTCGCCTTAGGTCCCGACTTACCCTGGGCAGATCAGCTTGACCCAGGAACCCTTAGTCAATCGGCGCACACGTTTCTCACGTGTGTATCGCTACTCATGCCTGCATTCTCACTCGTGAACCGTCCACAACTAGCTTCCGCTGCTGCTTCACCCGGCACACGACGCTCCCCTACCCATCACAGCGGGCGTTGGCCCTATTGCTGCAATGACACGACTTCGGCGGTACGCTTGAGCCCCGCTACATTGTCGGCGCGGAATCACTTGACCAGTGAGCTATTACGCACTCTTTCAAGGGTGGCTGCTTCTAAGCCAACCTCCTGGTTGTCTCTGCGACTCCACATCCTTTCCCACTTAGCGTACGCTTAGGGGCCTTAGTCGATGCTCTGGGCTGTTTCCCTCTCGACCATGGAGCTTATCCCCCACAGTCTCACTGCCACGCTCTCACTTACCGGCATTCGGAGTTTGGCTAAGGTCAGTAACCCGGTAGGGCCCATCGCCTATCCAGTGCTCTACCTCCGGCAAGAAACACGTGACGCTGCACCTAAATGCATTTCGGGGAGAACCAGCTATCACGGAGTTTGATTGGCCTTTCACCCCTAACCACAGGTCATCCCCCAGGTTTTCAACCCTGGTGGGTTCGGTCCTCCACGAAGTCTTACCTCCGCTTCAACCTGCCCATGGCTAGATCACTCCGCTTCGGGTCTAGAGCGTGCAACTCAATCGCCCTATTCGGACTCGCTTTCGCTACGGCTTCCCCACACGGGTTAACCTCGCTACACACCGCTAACTCGCAGGCTCATTCTTCAAAAGGCACGCAGTCACGACTGTATGTGCAAGCACATACAGCGACGCTCCCACGGCTTGTAGGCACACGGTTTCAGGTACTATTTCACTCCGCTCCCGCGGTACTTTTCACCATTCCCTCACGGTACTATCCGCTATCGGTCACCAGGGAATATTTAGGCTTAGCGGGTGGTCCCGCCAGATTCACACGGGATTTCTCGGGCCCCGTGCTACTTGGGAGATTCTTAAGCAAGCCGCTGATGTTTCGTCTACGGGGGTCTTACCCTCTACGCCGGACCTTTCGCATGTCCTTCGACTACATCAACGGTTTCTGACTCGCCGACCGGCCGGCAGACCGATCAAAAGAATTCCCACAACCCCGCATGCGCAACCCCTGCCGGGTATCACACGCATACGGTTTGGCCTCATCCGGTTTCGCTCGCCACTACTCCCGGAATCACGGTTGTTTTCTCTTCCTGCGGGTACTGAGATGTTTCACTTCCCCGCGTTCCCTCCACACTGCCTATGTGTTCAGCAGTGGGTGACAGCCCATGACGACTGCCGGGTTTCCCCATTCGGACACCCCCGGATCAAAGCTCAGTTGGCAGCTCCCCGGGGCCTATCGCGGCCTCTCACGTCCTTCATCGGTTCCTGGTGCCAAGGCATCCACCGTGCGCCCTTAAAAACTTGGCCTACAGATGCTCGCGTCCACTGTGTAGTTCTCAAGCAACGACCAGTCACCCATCACCCTCACCCATAAGGCGAAGTTCACTGGGGCCGGCATCGCGAAGATAAGACCTTTCGGCCGTACCCTCAGATACCCAACAACGTGCCAAGCACGATCCCCGCCACTCAAACCGTTTTCCACGCCGAAGCAGTACTCACAGAAGGTTTTGGAAACCGTGCCAACTAATCAACGTTCCACCCTGAGCTGACCGTGCAGAACGTTTGTCTGCAATCGGTACTGTGCTCCTTAGAAAGGAGGTGATCCAGCCGCACCTTCCGGTACGGCTACCTTGTTACGACTTCGTCCCAATCGCCAGTCCCACCTTCGACAGCTCCCTCCCTTACGGGTTGGGCCACCGGCTTCGGGTGTTACCGACTTTCGTGACGTGACGGGCGGTGTGTACAAGGCCCGGGAACGTATTCACCGCAGCAATGCTGATCTGCGATTACTAGCAACTCCGACTTCATGGGGTCGAGTTGCAGACCCCAATCCGAACTGAGACCGGCTTTTTGAGATTCGCTCCACCTCACGGTATCGCAGCTCATTGTACCGGCCATTGTAGCACGTGTGCAGCCCAAGACATAAGGGGCATGATGACTTGACGTCGTCCCCACCTTCCTCCGAGTTGACCCCGGCGGTCTCCTGTGAGTCCCCATCACCCCGAAGGGCATGCTGGCAACACAGGACAAGGGTTGCGCTCGTTGCGGGACTTAACCCAACATCTCACGACACGAGCTGACGACAGCCATGCACCACCTGTATACCGACCACAAGGGGGGCACTATCTCTAATGCTTTCCGGTATATGTCAAGCCTTGGTAAGGTTCTTCGCGTTGCGTCGAATTAAGCCACATGCTCCGCTGCTTGTGCGGGCCCCCGTCAATTCCTTTGAGTTTTAGCCTTGCGGCCGTACTCCCCAGGCGGGGAACTTAATGCGTTAGCTGCGGCACCGACGACGTGGAATGTCGCCAACACCTAGTTCCCAACGTTTACGGCGTGGACTACCAGGGTATCTAATCCTGTTCGCTCCCCACGCTTTCGCTCCTCAGCGTCAGTAATGGCCCAGAGATCCGCCTTCGCCACCGGTGTTCCTCCTGATATCTGCGCATTTCACCGCTACACCAGGAATTCCGATCTCCCCTACCACACTCTAGCTAGCCCGTATCGAATGCAGACCCGAGGTTAAGCCTCGGGCTTTCACATCCGACGTGACAAGCCGCCTACGAGCTCTTTACGCCCAATAATTCCGGACAACGCTTGCGCCCTACGTATTACCGCGGCTGCTGGCACGTAGTTAGCCGGCGCTTCTTCTGCAGGTACCGTCACTTTCGCTTCTTCCCTGCTGAAAGAGGTTTACAACCCGAAGGCCGTCATCCCTCACGCGGCGTCGCTGCATCAGGCTTTCGCCCATTGTGCAATATTCCCCACTGCTGCCTCCCGTAGGAGTCTGGGCCGTGTCTCAGTCCCAGTGTGGCCGGTCGCCCTCTCAGGCCGGCTACCCGTCGTCGCCTTGGTGGGCCATTACCCCACCAACAAGCTGATAGGCCGCGGGCTCATCCTTCACCGCCGGAGCTTTTAACCCCCGCCCATGCAGGCAGGAGTGTTATCCGGTATTAGACCCCGTTTCCAGGGCTTGTCCCAGAGTGAAGGGCAGATTGCCCACGTGTTACTCACCCGTTCGCCACTAATCCACCCCGAAGGGCTTCATCGTTCGACTTGCATGTGTTAAGCACGCCGCCAGCGTTCGTCCTGAGCCAGGATCAAACTCTCCATGAATGTTTACCGGTAATCCGGTGCACACGCACTTAGAGCGGGACAGTCATGTCGGAATAAGACCGACCGTCCACTGCGTCCTCGCTGTGTAATTGCCTGCAAGTGTCAGGGCCGAAGCCGCGACCTCACAGGTCTTTTTCAAAGGAACCTCATCCACCGAAATGGACGGGGTATCAACTTTTTGGCGTTGATTTTTGGCACGCTGTTGAGTTCTCAAGGAACGGACGCTTCCTTTGTACTCACCCTCTCGGGCTTTCCTCCGGGCGCTTCCTTCGTTCTTGTGTCTCCGACTCTATCAGACTCTTTCGTGTCCGATTCCCAGTCAGCGGGATTCGCTTTCCAGTTCTTCGCTTTCGCGTTTCCCTTTCCGGCGAGACCGACTCTATCAGAAGTTTTCCACCGGATTTCCCGGCTTCGGATTCCTGGATGAGGAGTCGAGGGTGCCCACTCCGAATTGCTTCTTTGGGGGCTGGCTGCCGAACTTGTCCAGTTCCAGGCAACCGTTTGACTCTACATCACGCCCCCTGCACCGTCAAAATCGCCGCGACAGGGTGGCCCTCCTCGGTGTAGGGGCGCTGCTGTCCGGCCGGTCTCGACTGCGGCGGCGGCCGCAACGGTCCCTCCGTTCCGGCTGCGGCAGACTGACCGCCGTGACCGACAACGCCTTCGTGATCGTCACCGGCTTGCCGGCCAGCGGCAAGAGCACGCTGGCCCGCCGGCTCGCCGCGGAACTCAGCCTGCCGGTCATCGACAAGGACGTGATCCTCGAGTCGCTCTACGACTCCCTCGGCATCGGTGACCAAGCCTGGCGCCACCGGCTGAGCCGGGCCGGCGACGAGATCCTGTTCGCCCTGGCCGCCGATGCCGGGCGGGCCGTACTCGTGAACTGGTGGCACCACGACACCGCCCCCGGCCGCCTCCACCAACTCGGCGCCCGCCTGGTCGAGGTCTTCTGCGACTGCGACACCCAACTCGTCGCCGAACGATTCAGCACCCGCAAGCGCCACCCCGGACACCTCGACCAGGACCTCACCAGCGAACAGCTCCACGAACGCGTCACGGCCTGGGCATCCCGCCCGGGCCCCCTCGGCCTGGGCGGCCACCTCCGAACCGTCGACACCAGCCGCCCCGTCGACGTAGACGCCCTTGCCAGGGAGATCCACCCCCTGCTGACCGGAAGCCGGGCCTGAACCGCGACACCTCCGCGGGCCGGTTCACGTTCGACGGCCCGCTGATTGCCGACGTACGCGGCGATCGCCAGCCGCCGCCCCTCGGCAACGGTCGCCTGCTTGATGTCGCCGTGACCACCACCCTCGTCGATCCGCGCCTGGAGGCGGCCGTCAGCGCCGAAGGCGAGGTAGGGCGACGGCCGCTGCGCGGGAGGTCTGCCACAGATCCCGGCCGTTGGTGGGGTCGAGCGCGGCGACTGTGGCACAGCCCTCGCCCGGCAGGCGCTTCGCGCCCGACCTGATGTCGAAACCGGTCACCGCGTCCTACCGGCTGCGAACGACGGCATCGCCGGCGAGCCAGGCCCCATGGCCCCGGTCGGTGGCGCTCCGGTCGTACGGGGCCTCCCAGACGGTCTTCACGGAGAACCACGGCACGTATCCCGAGCCGGTCACGAAGAAGGGAACGTCCTCCAGGCGTTGGGCAAGGCTGATCCGTACGGGCCGATCCGCCTGGGGTCACCGCTATGTGCCGGAGGGGATGGGACTACCGGCAAGAAGCCAGTACACGAGCTCGCACATCTCCACGAAGCCCTGGGCGGCCTCGGCATTCACCTGAGTCGACTGCTGCCGGCTGCGGTTGTGCAGACGCTCCAAGTCCAGCATCAGCTGCACGGCTTCCGGCGTCAGGTGGAGTGAAAGCCCCAGCTCCTGGGCCATCAGTCGCGGCGGCATGATCGGCAGGACGTGGAGTGTCGACGCGCCCAGGTTGATCAGCTGCTCCCATGCGGTGTTCATGGCCTGACCTGGATGCCGGCTGATCTCGCGGTATGCCCCGCTCATCGCAGGCACCTCGCCGAGTGGGAACGCGACTCGTTGAAGGCTGGGTCCAGCCGCCATTGCGGGAGCCCCCGCCGCTGGGTGGCCGTACCCGCCTGGCGCTGGACGAGGGGCAGGTACTGCTCCTAGTCGCCACACGTGGGTATCCGGGCTGGGCGTGTCAGGCGAGTCGTCAGCTTCTTGGTCTTCGTCGCGTGGTTCTGCTTCGGCGGCCTGCTCGGGCAGGGTTGCCGCCGCGGGTATTACGTACTGGGCCTCGCGCCGGATGTCGGCCACCTCGGCGGCGAACTCAAGTGCCCCGGCTGGTGTTTCGACTCTGGTCATTCGGCCGATCGCCCGCCCGATGTTCGTGCGCCAGGCCCACGCGAGGCCCAGGGCGACGAGGGGCCATGCCAGCGTGTCCACGAACTTCAGTACGAGTTCCGCGATCTCCATCGCGCTAGTGCAGCCTGCGGTCCGCCGCCGTGGGTGGCTGTTCCGCAAGCGCGGCTGAAACGAGACCGTGACTGACGGCTTCGTGGCATCTCATAGCGGCTTCGGCGTCCGCCAGGGGCCGCATCTGTTGAGCGGCGTTCTGTACGAGTAGGAGCGAGCGGCTTCGCGACAGGCACGGTAGAGACGTCCGTCTGGGAGGCTGAGTCGGAGGCTACTCCGCTCGGGTCCATCGCTTCACGACGTGCGGTGCCGAGAACGGAGCGGGCCAGGTCTGCAGCCGGACCTCCTCGGCCGCCTCGGGCTCCTCGTCCGACTCGAGCCAGCGGACGGCAGCGGCGAGGTTCCGCCGGGACGCGCGGGCTCGGGTCCAGCCCGCGGGGACTTCGAATCGTGCCGCGTCGTCGAGGTAATCGGTGCAGCCCATCACGATGAGCCGTCCCGAAGGCGCGTGGAAGCTCGCCTCGACGACGTGGTCAAAGTCGTCGCTGTCGTCGTGCGGCTCATCTGCGAGAGCATGGACAGTGACTGCCACCGTGTCGTTGACGGCGGTGCCGATGGCCAGGGCATCTTCTAGGACGCCGAGCCCGTCCGCGACGGTCTGTTTGGTCCACACGCCGCTGAAATCGCCTTCGGATCCCTCGTCCAGGACGTGGATCTGGAAGTAGTCCGCGAAGAGCTCAAGGTTGGTCGCCACGGAGGCATCATCCCTCCTGCCCAGCAAGGACAGCACGCCCCCACAAGAGCACCGATAGATAGGGGAAGCGGGGGGTGTGCCCCTATGTCTTTGGTCAAGGTGGTCGGGTGGCAGTGTGGCTGTCATGAGTGATGACGTGCCTGTTCGAGAGTCGGCGGGCGAGAGCACACGGCCGTGCGACTTTTGTGGTCATCCGGTCGTGATGGACTCGGTCGACGAGCGGGACTGCCCCGTGTGCGGCGAGGCCGCTGAGGATCAGCCGGCTGAGGCTGGCCGGGGCTCATAGAAGGTTCCGTCGCGGAGCATGGCGAAGAGGACATCGGCCCGGCGTCTGGCGAGGCAGAGCAGGGCCTGGGTGTGGTGCTTGCCCTGGGCGATCTTCTTGTCGTAGTAGGTCCGCGATGCGGGGTCGGCCAGGGCCGCGAACGCGGAGAGGAAGAAGGCCCTCTTGAGCTGCTTGTTTCCCCGTCTGGAGGGCTGTTCGCCGCGGATCGATGAGCCCGAACTCCGGGTGGCGGGCGCGAGTCCGGCGTAGGCGGCGAGGTGGCCGGCGGTCGGGAAGGTGCTGCCGTCGCCGACCTCGATCAGGATGCGGGCTCCGGTCCTGACTCCGATGCCCGGCATCGACGTCAGGACCTTCGAAAGAGGGTGGGCGTCCAAGAGTTCTTCGATCCGCCCGGCCAGCTTTTGCGCTGGTCAAGGACGGCGGTCAGGGATCCGGCCAGGCTTGGGACGATCAGTGCGGCCGCCTCGGTCCCCGGGACGGTCACGGTCTGCTCGTCCAGGGCGGCGAAGATGTCCTCGATCAGCCGCTCGGCCATCCGCGGGGCCTTCGGCCGTAACAGCGTGACCAGGCGGCGCCGGTCGGCCTTGCGGATCTGGTCCGGAGAGCCGAACCGCTCCAGCAGGGCGAGGACGGCCGGGTGCTGCAACCGCGGTCCCAGCACCCGCTCCAGCGACGGATGGATCTGGGTCAGCAGGCCGCGCAGCCGGTTCGCGACGCGTGTCGCTTCGCCGGCCAGGTCGTCGTCGAAGCCGACGATCATCTCCAGCTCGGCGATCGTCTCGTCCTCGCCGTCAATCGCCCGCAGGGTGTGCGGATCGCTCGGGCCGCGTCGGCGATGATGAACGGTCCTTCGCGTCCGTCTTGGCCTCGCCCGGGTAGAGGTCGGCGATCCGCCGCATCGTCATCCCCGGCAGGTAGGCCACCGGGCATCCCATGTCCCGGGCCACGGCTAGCGGCAGGGCGCCGATCGAGGCCGGCTGGTCGACCACGACGAGCACGGTTCCGTGCTCGGCCTGGAGTTTCGCGAAGAGCTCGCGGAGCTTGGGTTCGGTGGTGGGCAGTCGCTTGTCGAAAGCCTTTTTCCCGGCCGGTGTGACGGCGGTGGCATGGTGTTCGCCCTTGCCGACGTCCGGGCCGAGGAAGACGTCGATGTCACTCGTGTCGATCACGTGCGAGCCCCTCCGCTCACGCTTTCGTCCGTGCTTGCCTCGGCACCGAGCTGCCACACCCACGTTACGGAGAGCCCTTCCGGCTCGGGTGAAGCCATGCTCAAGCCCCTCATCAGCGGTCCGTCGATGCCTCCGGGCCCGGTGACACCACCCCCCGGATCATGAACAACAAGAGGGGGGAGCGACGGCGGGGCCCGACCTCAAATCCGGGTGCGGCAGGGGCCGTTCATCTGCCATAGTCCCGCGCTGTGAACAGTGCTGATCTTGTATTGCGGCGTGCGGTCCACTCCGATGCCGCCGCCTTGGCCGACACGTGGCTGCGTTCCTTCAGGACCGCGCTGCCGACCGTGCGTCTTGCGCACAGCGACCAAGAGGTGCGGGACTGGTTCTCTTCCGTGGTCGTGCCGCGGTACGAGACCTGGATAGCGGTCGCCGGCGGCACCGTGGCGGGACTCCTCGTACTCGACGGCGAGGAACTGGAACAGCTCTACCTGGAGCCGTCGTGCCGTGGGCAGGGCCTGGGCGACCGGCTCATGGCTCTGGCCAAGCAGCGGCGGCCGGCGGGGCTCGGACTGTGGACGTTCCAGGTCAACGGCCCGGCGCAACGGTTCTACGAGCGGCACGGATTCATCGCGGTCGAGCGTACCGACGGGCTGCGCAATGAGGAGCACGAGCCCGATATCCGCTACGTCTGGCAGCCCCGGGATTAGGGATGGATCGGGGCATCGCCGCGCCTCTGCAGGAGCCGGTGCACCGGTCCGTAAACGCAGAAAAGCCCCGTACCGGTTACCCGGTACGGGGCTTTCTACAATGATTGTTCGGCGGCGTCCTACTCTCCCACAGGGTCCCCCCTGCAGTACCATCGGCGCTGAAAGGCTTAGCTTCCGGGTTCGGAATGTAAACCGGGCGTTTCCCTAACGCTATGACCACCGAAACACTATGAAGTTAACCAAACCGGATATGACACAGTTCGTTACTTCAGAACTAACACAGTGGACGCGAGCAACTGAGGACAAGCCCTCGGCCTATTAGTACCAGTCAGCTCCACCCGTTACCGGGCTTCCACATCTGGCCTATCAACCCAGTCGTCTACTGGGAGCCTTACCCTCTCAAGGAGGTGGGAATACTCATCTTGAAGCAGGCTTCCCGCTTAGATGCTTTCAGCGGTTATCCCTCCCGAACGTAGCCAACCAGCCATGCCCTTGGCAGGACAACTGGCACACCAGAGGTTCGTCCGTCCCGGTCCTCTCGTACTAGGGACAGCCCTTCTCAATATTCCTACGCGCACAGCGGATAGGGACCGAACTGTCTCACGACGTTCTAAACCCAGCTCGCGTACCGCTTTAATGGGCGAACAGCCCAACCCTTGGGACCGACTCCAGCCCCAGGATGCGACGAGCCGACATCGAGGTGCCAAACCATCCCGTCGATATGGACTCTTGGGGAAGATCAGCCTGTTATCCCCGGGGTACCTTTTATCCGTTGAGCGACGGCGCTTCCACAAGCCACCGCCGGATCACTAGTCCCGACTTTCGTCCCTGCTCGACCCGTCGGTCTCACAGTCAAGCTCCCTTGTGCACTTACACTCAACACCTGATTGCCAACCAGGCTGAGGGAACCTTTGGGCGCCTCCGTTACTTTTTGGGAGGCAACCGCCCCAGTTAAACTACCCATCAGACACTGTCCCTGATCCGGATCACGGACCGAGGTTAGACATCCAGCACGACCAGAGTGGTATTTCAACGACGACTCCACAACCACTGGCGTGGCCGCTTCAAAGTCTCCCACCTATCCTACACAAGCCGAACCGAACACCAATATCAAACTATAGTAAAGGTCCCGGGGTCTTTCCGTCCTGCTGCGCGAAACGAGCATCTTTACTCGTAGTGCAATTTCACCGGGCCTATGGTTGAGACAGTCGAGAAGTCGTTACGCCATTCGTGCAGGTCGGAACTTACCCGACAAGGAATTTCGCTACCTTAGGATGGTTATAGTTACCACCGCCGTTTACTGGCGCTTAAGTTCTCAGCTTCGCCACACCGAAATGTGACTAACCGGTCCCCTTAACGTTCCAGCACCGGGCAGGCGTCAGTCCGTATACATCGCCTTACGGCTTCGCACGGACCTGTGTTTTTAGTAAACAGTCGCTTCTCGCTGGTCTCTGCGGCCACCCCCAGCTCACGGAGTAAATCCGATCACCAGTGATGGCCCCCCTTCTCCCGAAGTTACGGGGGCATTTTGCCGAGTTCCTTAACCATAGTTCACCCGAACGCCTCGGTATTCTCTACCTGACCACCTGAGTCGGTTTAGGGTACGGGCCGCCATGAAACTCGCTAGAGGCTTTTCTCGACAGCATAGGATCATCCACTTCACCACAATCGGCTCGGCATCAGGTCTCAGCCTTATATGAGGGACGGATTTGCCTACCCCTCGGCCTACACCCTTACCCCGGGACTACCACCGCCCGGGCTGGACTACCTTCCTGCGTCACCCCATC